>NZ_CAMXWS010000028.1 GCF_947253065.1 uncultured Corynebacterium sp. | reverse complement strand
CGACCCCTCGAAGCGCACCATACGGGGACGGGTCCCGCGAGCCTAGATAAAAACCTGAATTCGAAAGCGCCAATGCCCGTCGCTTTGCACACTTCAGTGTGCATTTGGGCCGCAAGTTCAGGTTTCGCAGAGAAACCTGAACCCGGTCGAGGTAAACAAGGACCCATGGGGAAATCAAAGGAATTTTTAGGTGCTCCGAAGTGGGAAAACTTCGTTGGGGCGGAAGCACGGGAGATTCGACAGCGGTTTCTTTCGGAGCGAATTCAGGTTTCATCAGAGGATTCTGGGATGCGCACGAATGGGGGTTCTGGTGAGGTTTCGCCAGGATTGGGGTCTGGGAGTCGGCCGGGAATTCGGCCGGGGATTCGGCAAATTTCGCCGACGAGCGGGATCGATGCGGGATGGTTTCGCAGTCTTGGGTTGAAACGGCAATGGATTGTTCGGGGTGCAGCTGCAGGGCGGGAATCTCGCAAAGCGGTGCTCATTGGTTCGTGGGCTGCGGCGCAGTGGGAAATGTGGTTTCTACCGCCGAAAAACCACGAGGTGGTGTTTGCGTTGCCGTCGGGGTATCAGCCGTCGAAAAGCGTCGTGCCTCATGGGGTGCGTTTCAAGTCCATGAAGATCCGACAGGAGGAAATCGTGGAGCTTGATGGCGTGCGTGTGACTGATCCGCTGCGGACGTACCTGGATCTGTGTCGCATGAAAGATGAGACGAATGCGTGGCTGGCGGCTGGGTGGTTGCTTGAGCGTGGGATGAGTGCTGGTGAGATCGCTACGTATGCAGAGGAATTTGAGGGGGTGATTCATAAGAATCGGCGGCAGCTAGCTGTGGCGATACCGGCGCGGGCGGCTGAGCTGAAGTCCTATCGGTATGTGCTCGCATATGCACTGTTGAAGGACTCCCCTGCTCGCGTGCGGGTGCATTGCGAGCTCGATGAGATCGGGCATGCGACCCTGCTTGCTGGCAATGATCTTGTCATCGCGGTGGATGAAGATCCGCTGCTGCGTGATCTGGATGCGGAACCGGAGGGACGGCAGATAGCTTTCCACCTGCGAAAGCGCGAAAGGTGGGTAACAGCGCGTGGGTACCGGAAGCTGTATTTCACGAGCAAGGAGATTGAGGCTAACCCGGATGGTTTTGTCAGTGAGGTGCTCGGCGCCAGGCATTTGCGGCGCCGAGATCTGAGGTTCTGACTGTTCTGGTATTCCGTGTCTTGCTGGTCGAGCAGGGTTTAGAGCGTGCAGGGTTTAGAGGTAGCCCTCGAAAGACGCGGTCTTTTTCGCAGTGCGCTCGAGGCGGGACTCAGTCATGGACGCGATCTGGTCGATGATCACGCGCTCACGCTCAGCATCAGTGGCTGCTTGGTGCCACCAAGCAGCGAACATGGTGTCCAAGGAGCCGGGTGCGCCGGCAGTGAGATAGTCGTAGACGCGCTTGATGCGGTCACGCTGCCGGTCCTGGCGGGCAATGTGCGCGGGCATGTCCATCACATAGAGCACGGCGACGGTCTTGAGAAGACGGACTTCGGCGTCGGCTTCCGGCGGGATGACCAGGTGGCCGTGCATGCGACCGATGGGACCGTCGTTGGCTGCCTCGGTGGCGGAGATGACGGCACCAACGTAGCGGCCGACAAGCTCGGAGGTCATCTTCTTTAAGGTGACGTAGCCGGTGAGGGAGAAGTCGAAATCTGCGGCGGCGGCGACGATGGGAAGGGAGCGGAGGCGGGCGGCGGCGTCGATAAGCTCGTCTGCTGTTCCGCCGAATGCTTTGGCGCCTTTCTCTGCGAGCGCGGCGAGTTCGACGAGGTCCCACAGCACTTTCAGGTCGACGCGGCCAGACACGATGCCGTCTTCGACGTCGTGAACGCTGTAGGCAATGTCATCGGAACAGTCCATGACCTGCGCTTCCATTGGCGGCATGTCATCGGTGTGGCCTTCGCGCAACCAGGCGAGAATGTGGGCGTCTTCGTCGTAGGCGCCGTATTTGCGGTTGACTGTGCCGTCCGGATTGGTGCGGGTGCATGGGTATTTGCATGCGGCGTCGAGGGCGGCGCGGGTGAGGTTGAGGCCGAGCGATGTGTCGTCGATAAGTACTTTCGGCTCGAGCCGGGTGAGAATGCGGAGTGTTTGCGCGTTGCCTTCGAAGCCACCGCAATTGGCTGCGAGCTCATTGAGCGCGACTTCCCCGTTGTGGCCGTACGGCGGGTGGCCGATGTCGTGGGTGAGCCCTGCCATTTCGCACAGGTCGGGGTTGAGCCCCAGGCCGGAGCCGATGCTGCGGGCAATCTGGGCGACTTCCAGTGAGTGTGTCAGGCGTGTGCGTGGCGTATCGCCATCGCGGGGGCCGACGACTTGGGTTTTGTCGGCGAGGCGCCTTAAAGCAGCTGAGTGCAGCACGCGGGCGCGGTCGCGGGCGAAGGCATCGCGGTGCTCGTCTGTATCGGTGAGCTGCGAGCCCTTCTTCCCCTCCGGCGCGCGGCGGGCAAGATCCGCCGAATCATACTGGTAGTTCATAGCTATACCGAGCCTAGACGGGTTTCACTTGCGTCCATGGGCACCACGCGCGCGGTACCCTTGTGGGCATGACTTCGCGCTACCTCCGTATTGCCATTGCTGCCCCGATGCTCGCCGGTGGTGTTGGGCTTGCTGCCGCTCCGTTTGCTTTCGCTGCGACCGAAACGGTGCAGGCGCAGACTGCTACACAGGTTTCGCTCGCCCCGACTGATCTGCGTGAGAATATCACTGATGCTGCGGGCGTGCTCTCTGGTGGTGAAAAGGCAGAGATCGAAAATGCGATCAAGAAGTTGCAGGAATCGAAGCAGCTAAATGCTTACGTGGTGTACTTGGACACCTTTGGTGGTGAGGATCCTGCTGCGTGGGTGCGTGATGCGATCACGGATAAGGGTCCGAATACTGCGGTGATTGCGATTTCCCCGGGCGATGGCAAGTACAACGTCAACGCCGGTGATCAGTGGAGCAGCTCCGATGTGGACGCAATGTCCGATGCAGCTTTCAGCCAGTTGACCAGCAAGAATTATGGCGCTGCGGGCTTGGATGCGATCAATGCGGTGAACGGCTCGTCGGGCGGTGATGGCGCTGCGATCATCGCTGGTGGCGCTGGCGCTGCGGCACTGGCTGGTGGCGGTTTCTGGCTGTATGGCCGCAATAAGAATAAGAAGACCAATCAGAAGCAGCTGGCTTCTGCACGCGAGCTGAGCCCGGGCGATACCGATTCGCTGGGGCGTCTGCCAACGCCGACGCTGGAACAGCTGGCCCAGGACACCTTGGTGCACACCGATGAGTCAATCCGTGTGGGCAAGGAGGAACTGCAAATCGCCTCACAGGAATTCGGGGCTGAGCGTGTTCGCCCGTTCACCTCTGCGATGAATCAGGCGACGTCCGCGCTGCAGCGCGCATTCAATATCCACCACCGTCTTTATGATGCGATCCCGGAAACTGAGCCGGAGAAGCGCGCGATGCTGATCGACATCATTTCTTCGTGTGGCACAGCCGAGCAGGCACTGACGGATAAGAGCGAAGAATTCCAGAGCATGCGCAATGTGCTGATGAAGGCGGACCAGGAGATCGACTCGATCTTCCAGCGCACCGTTGATCTTCGCGCCCGTATCGAACCGGCGCGCGCCATACTGCAGGATCTGCAGTCGCGGTATTCGGAACAGCTGCTGGGATCCATCAGCAACAATGTGGATATCGCGTCCGAGTCGATCGATGAGGCAGAAAAGCAGCTTGAGCAGGCACGCGGTCTTGCTGCACAACCGGCCGGTAAGCAGGGCGCGCTGGTGGATATTCTGCGCGGTGCACAGCATACCGTCGATGTCGCCGATACCAATTTGACCGCCATTGAGCACGCCGAAGCCAATATCCAAACGGCTCGTACGAATCTTCCGGCGCTGATCCAGGAGATCAAGGATGAGCTGCGTGAAATCGCTCAGCTGAAAACTGAACGTGAACAGGGCGCAAAGATTGACACGGCTGCTTTGGACGCGATCACTGACCGTGCACGCAACGAGCTCGATGCCATCGGTGATCGTGACACCACCGATCCGCTGGCGCTGTACATGGAGCTGACTGAGCTGGACACCGATATCGATGCGGAGATCGACCGTGCACGCGGTGTGGCCAGCGATCAGCGTCGCCAACTGCAACTGCTTGATCAGCAGCTCCAGGTCGCCGCGGCACAGATCCAGGGCGCGCAGGATGTGATTCAGTCCCGTGGCCGCATCATCGGCTCACAGGCCCGCGCGCTGCTGGCTGAGGCCGAGCGTCAGTTCGCGGAGGCGCAGAACCGTCGTACCCGCGATACCCGCAGCGCGATCGAGTTTGCCCGCGAGGCAACCAACACTGCTCGCCGTGCTGCCCACAGCGCCGAAGACGACATTGATCGTTACCGTCGCCGCCAAACCTCCCAGAACATGAATTCCATGGCCAATGCCATCATCTGGGGTTCGATCCTCTCCGGTGGCAACGGCTTCGGCGGTGGCTTCGGTGGCGGTGGCCATGGTGGCGGTTTCGGCGGCGGCGGTGGCTTCGGCGGTGGTGGCGGAGGTTTCGCCGGCGGCATGGGTGGCCGCGGAGGAAGCTTCTAGGACCGGGTTTTAGATCCGCGTATTGCGCCCGGGTGTGTCCATGTAGGTCAGCGCCCAGGTGATGAAGGCGAGGTCGGGCAGCGGGGCGGCGTCGAAAAGCTCGACGTGTAGCTCGGTGCCCTTGCGTGGTGCGGTGCGTGCCACGAGGATGCCGTCGTCGTTGAAGATCGAACGGGTCGTGGAAAATGTGCCGTTGCGTTCGGCACGGTAGCGCCGGGAACCGCAGCGTGCGGTCAGTGTGCCAGTGCCGAGTCCTCGCATACGGATGCGGAAATTTTCGTCGGCGCTTGTACCTTTGACTTCCCAACGCAGCGCGCCCGCGGTGTGCGTGATGGTGATGCGCTGACCGTCGACGGTCAACTCCCCGTCTGCGGTCACCGCGGCTACAACGGTGCCATCGGCAACCAGGGTGGAACCTTCCCAAACAGCGGCGATCATGTTCTCAGTGTCGCATGAATTGATGTTCGCGGCGCGGCCTGGGGGATGTTCTTAGCGCGGGCCGATGAGCCAGACGAGGACGATGAACACGCTGAGCAGGACCAGGAAAGCGATGAGAGCCTTCGAATTGGTCATCTTACGGGCCTCAAGCACCAGGCGACTGACCCAGGCGAGGGCGACGATGTCGACGGGGGCGAGTTGGGTTTCGCCCTCGAATTCCAAGATCGCGCGGCGCACGCCGTTGTGATCGGAGGTGAACTGGGCGACTTTCTGGCCCTGCTCATCGTCGATAATCCAATTCTTGGAGGTCTCCCCCACCAGCACGTAGCGGCGGCCATCGACGGTAACGGGGATCTGCTTGTCACGGCGCAGGGAGCCGTCGGCGCGGACGACCTCGCGGTCGTCGGCACGCGCAATGGCGCCACCTTCCGGAGTGGTGATGAGCTCCCACACCTCACCCGAGGTGAGCTCCGCGCGCTCATGCGTGAATTTCGCGAGCGCGTTCGGGCCCTCTTCGGCGAGCAGCACAGGTGCTTCGCGATCCGCGCGGTCCCAGCTGACGTAATGCATCGTTTTGTGCTCCTAGCAGCCGATCAGACGGGCAGCGAGGTATGCCTCAAGCTCGTCGAGCTTGACGCGCTCCTGCTCCATCGTGTCGCGCTCACGCACGGTCACGGCACCATCCTCGAGCGAATCGAAGTCATAGGTCACGCAGAACGGAGTGCCGATCTCATCCTGGCGACGGTAACGGCGACCGATCGCACCGGAGGTGTCAAAGTCGACGTTCCAGTGCTGACGCAGGGTGTCCGCCAGTTCCTGTGCCGGACCGGAGAGCTCAGGCTTCTTCGACAGCGGCAGGACAGCAACCTTGATCGGTGCGAGACGGCGGTCAAGCTTGAGCACAACACGCTTGTCCACGCCGCCCTTCGCATTCGGCGCCTCATCCTCGTGGTAGGCGTCGATGAGGAAGGCCATCATCGCACGGCCCAGTCCGGCAGCCGGCTCGATGCAGTACGGGATCCAACGCTCGTTGGTCTCCTGGTCGAAGAAGCTCAAGTCCTCACCAGATGCCTCAGCGTGAGTCTTCAGGTCGTAGTCGGTGCGGTTAGCCACACCTTCGAGCTCGCCCCACTTGGAGCCCTGGAAGCCGTAGGCGTACTCGATGTCCACCGTGCGCTTGGAGTAGTGCGACAGCTTCTCCTCCGGGTGCTCGTACAGGCGCAGGTTATCCGGGTTAATACCCAGGTCGATGTACCACTGGTGACGTGCATCAATCCAGTACTGGTGCCATGCCTCGTCCTCGCCCGGCTTGACGAAGAATTCCATCTCCATCTGCTCAAACTCACGGGTACGGAAGATGAAGTTGCCCGGGGTGATCTCGTTGCGGAAAGACTTACCGGTATTCGCGATACCGAAGGGAGGCTTCATGCGCGCCGACGTCATCACATTCTTGAAGTTGACGAAGATGCCCTGCGCCGTCTCCGGGCGCATATAGTGCAGACCTTCCTTATCATCGACCGGGCCCAGATAAGTCTTCATCAGACCAGAAAACTCACGCGGTTCAGTCCAGTTGCCCGGCTGGCCCGTCTCCGGGTCATTGATGTCTGCCAGACCGTTTGCCGGCGGGTGGCCGTGCTTCTCCTCGTAGGCCTCCAGCAGGTGGTCAGCGCGGTAACGCTTGTGGGTGTACAGGGACTCCACCAGCGGGTCGGTGAAGACCTCCACGTGGCCAGAAGCGACCCATACCTGCGGAGGGAGAATGATCGAGGTATCCACACCCACCACGTCATTGCGGGACTGCACCATGGTCTTCCACCACTGGCGCTTCAGGTTCTCCTTGAGTTCCACGCCCAGCGGACCGTAATCCCATGCGGAGCGGGTACCGCCGTAAATCTCGCCGGCCGGGAACACCAGGCCGCGGCGCTTGCACAGGTTGACAACGGTATCGATCACGGTCGAAGCCATGGGTAGTTCAACTCTCCTGAAAAGCTAGATGCAACAGCTAAGTGGCGCCCTGAAGGCGCTCAACGAATCACCAGTGTAGCTGGTTGTTACCCGTGCCTGTCCTCAAGGTGTTTTCCTTGTGTTGTTGACGTGCTGTCGACGTGTTTTGGAGGTGTTTTCAAGGTGGTTTCCGCAGGTTTATGCACGTCCGAAAAGACATCACAGAAAACTTATGTCGGGCTTTTCTACAAAGTAGGACACCTTCTTACTAGACTGAAATATCAACCGTTTGAGTTCTGTAGCCAGGTTGTATGGGCTGCGGTACGCGGCAAACACAACTTCAGCGCAGCACTCCTCAGTCTTTTGACCCCTAGTTCTCATGAGGACATAGCTGCAGCACAATCGCTTGAGAGATGAGAGACGTAAAGGATGAGAGATGAGCGCACCTACGAGCTGGTCCGCTGAAAAGCTGACCCGCACCGCACAGGTGATCAGTGCGCTCGATTCACCTCTTCGCCTCCAGATCTTGCTCATGCTGCACAACCGCGACCATGTTGTGCACGAGCTGGTGAACAGCCTGGCTAAATCGCAGCCACTCATCAGCCAGCACCTGCGTGTGCTGAAGGATGCAGGCTTGGTCGATTCAAGTCGCGCTGGCCGTGAGGTCATTTACCGTCTTGCGGTTCCCGGCATCATTGCCACCGTTGAGTCCATCGCAGCTTTAGGCGAGCGTGCAGATGAGGTGCCGGAAGCTGATCTCGTTGATGAACTCGCAGTACGCAGGAAGTCCTCCCCTGACTTCATCGATGCCACTGAAAGTGTTGGCTCCGCTGCTGCTTTTGGCCCTTTGGATGACCATATGCCCGATGTGGATCCGGGCTTGAAACCGGGCACCCCTACACCGCCGCGGTAATGAGCAATATGGTTGATGGCATGAGTACCCGGCAGGCTAAGAATGACTCCACCCCGAAAATCGGTGCGCGCAATACGCGTCAGCGCAGCGCTGTCGTGGATGTGTTGAAGGAGATCGACCGATTCGCTTCGGCCCAATCCATTCACCGTGAATTGACTGACCGGGGCCAGAAGGTCGGCCTGACCACGGTGTACCGCACGTTGCAGACGCTGACGGAAGTCGGTGCGGTGGACGCCTTGAATTCAGATACCGGTGAGACCCTCTACCGCCACTGCCTGACGGACCGGCACCACCACCATTTGGTGTGCACCAGCTGTGGCCGCAGCGAGGAAATCGATGGCGGGCCTGTTGAGGAATGGGCTAAGCAGACCGCAGAGAAATTCGGCTTTGAGCTCAGCGGGCACGATGCCGAGATCTTCGGCATCTGCCAAAACTGCAAGCAGAGCGTCTAAGCCCCTACCAGCGCGCCGAACGCGACGCCCAACACGTACGTCACTAGCGCTGCGCCCAACCCGATGGCGAGTTGGCGGAAGGCGCGCAAAGCTGGCTTCTTGCCCGAGAGCAGACCAGTGATTCCGCCGGTGATCAACAGTGCCCCGGAAACGAGAATCAACGCGACGATCGCACCCACATTCGGGGATGCCCCAAACAGGAACGGAATAATCGGGACGAATGCGCCGGTGGCGAAGAAGATGAACGATGCGATCGCCGCGGACCATGCCCCGCTGGAATCGCTTTCTTCAGACTCCAAACCATCCTCAATGTGATGGTGCTGGTGGCCCGTCATCATGGACCAGAACACATTTTTTGCCTGCGCGTCTGCCTCTTCGGCGCTCATGCCGCGGGCACGGTAGACCAAGGCCAGCTCATTCTGGTTCACGTCCAGCTTAGACAGCAGGTCGCGGGCCTCGGGGGCGGGGGTTGAGGCGTCGAGAAGCTCGGCTTGGGATTTCACCGAAACATACTCGCCGGCCGCCATCGAGAGCGCGCCAGCGAGCAGGCCTGAAATGCCGGTGAGCAGGATGAAATTCGAGGACACGCCCGAACCCATCACGCCTAAGACCAGCGCGACATTGGACACCAGCCCATCGTTCGCGCCGAAGACAGCTGCGCGGAAGGAACCGGAGAGCTTTTCCCGGCCCTGTGAAGCAAGCGCACGAACGACCTCGGCGTGCATTGCCTCATCAGCAGCGATCTCATCTGGGGCATCTTCATCATTCAGATAAGGCGAGCCCTGCTCGGAGGTCTGCATCAATGCCAGAGCAAAAACCGGGGAGACATTACGTGCCATGAAAGACATGAAGCGGGTGTGCAGATCCGGCTTGATCGGCATACCCACCTCAGGGCCGAGCTTGTCACGCCAGTATTTTTCGTGGCGTGACTCAGCCTCCGCGATCTCCTCGAGGATCTCGCGTTCATCACCCTCACGCTTTTTGGCTAGCTCACGGTAGGTGGCGGCCTCCGCACGCTCATTGGCGAGGTACTGGCGCCACTTGCGGATCTGTTGACGAGTGGGAGCCTCGGTCATTTCACTCCTCCGAACCGACGGTCACGCTTCGCGTACTCCAGCACAGCGTCGTACAAATCATCTGCAGTGAAGTCGGGGAAGAGAATATCGCGGTACACCATTTCCGCATAAGCAGACTGCCAGAGCAAGAAATTAGACGTGCGCTGCTCACCCGAGGGGCGCAGGAACAAATCGACATCTGGCATATCCGGCCGGTACAGCCAATTGCTGATCGTTTTCTCGTTAATCTCGCTCGGCTTCAACGTGCCCTGGGAGGCGGCTTCGGCAATGCCCCGTGCGGCGTCGACAAGCTCGGCCCTGCCGCCGTAATTGATGCACATCGCAAGTGTGAGCCCGGTGTTATTCTCCGTCATTTCTTCGGCGGCTTCGATCTCGCGGAGCACTGAACGCCACAGGCGCGGACGGCGGCCTGCCCACACGATGCGGACATTCTTCTCGTGCAGCTGATCGCGCTCGGAGCGCAGCACATCGCGGGCGAACCCCATGAGGAAGCGCACTTCATCGGGACTACGGCGCCAGTTCTCGGTGGAGAAAGTGTAAGCAGAGAGCCACTCGACGCCGCCGAGCTCGATGCATGCGTCGACCATTTTCATGAGCACTTTCTCGCCAACACGGTGGCCTTCGGTGCGTTTCATGCCGCGCATCTTCGCCCACCTGCCATTTCCGTCCATGACGAGGGCGATGTGGCGTGGGATGAGTTCGCGGGGGATCTCCGGGATTTTGTTCACCCGTCTATTATGCCTGCTCCATGATCTTCAGCGAGGAGACTCCCGCCTCCACGTTGAATTGCAGGTGCGCAGTGGTCAGGCGATGCACCTGGGTCGCCCGGACATCAGTGAGCTTGCCCACCGCCGCATCGAAATAGCCCTGCGCGAGCAGCCACATGATGTGCAAGGTGGCCTCTTCTACATCAAAAGATCCCGGCGGACGGCAGTGCACGCAAGCTGCACCACCAACGGCTGGGTGGAAGGCGTGGTGCGGGCCCGGGCGGCCGCACTGCGCGCAATTGAACAGACTAAGCCCCCAACCGGCATGAGCGGTGGCACGCAGAATGAAAGCGTCGAGCACTACCGTGGGATACGCGGTGTCCTGCAGCGTGGCAAAGGCCTTGCCCACCTCAGCGAAGAGATACGCATCAGCCTCATCGGCATAGCTCAGCTTCTCGGCCGCCTCCATCACCGCGCATGCAGCGGCGTAGCGGTCGAAGTCATCGATGATGCCGCGGCCGTAATAGGCCACGGTGTCCACTTGGGTAATGGTGGCCAAATTGCGCCCCGGGTAGAGTTGCACATCAATGTCCACGAAAGGCTGCACGCGGGAGCCAAAGCGGCTCTTGGTTTTGCGCACACCTTTAGCCACCGCGCGCACCAATCCGTGGTTTTCCGTCAGCAACACCACCACACGGTCGGCCTCGCCGAAGTCATAGGTGCGTACGACGAAGGCGCGGTCGCGGAAGCTTGGTCTAGAAGCCAAGGCGACCCAAATGCTTCGGATCGGACTGCCAGTTCTTCAACACCTTGATGCGCAGGTCAAGATAAACATTCTGGCCGACCAGATCAATGATCTGCTTGCGGGAACGCTGAACAATGCCGGACAAACGACGCCCATCACGTCCCTCAATGATCGCCTTTTGCCCCAGGCGCTCCAGGTAAATCACTGCATAGATCTTGGCCCGATCGCCTTCGGTGATGATCTCATCAACCTGCACGGCAACGGAGTGTGGCAGTTCATCCCGCAGACCACGCAGCGCTTCCTCGCGGATCAGCTCTGCAATACGGGTCTCAATATCCTCATCAGTGACATGGCCCTCTGGGTAGAACCGCGGTCCCTCCGGCAGGTGGGAAGCCAGCACATTCAGCAGGACATCCAGCTGCACGCCTTCGGTGGCGGAGACAGGCACGACATCGACATCCTCATTGCCCGTGGCTTCCACCAACAGCTCATGCAAGCGCATGAGCTGTTCGCCCACCTGGTCCTTGCTGGCGCGGTCCAGCTTGGTCACGATGCCAACGATCGGGGTATTCGGCTTGGTTTTCTTCACCGCATCGAGGATCCAGCGGTCGCCGGGACCGATCTTCTCATTCGCCGGGACGGTCAGGCCGACCACATCCACATCAGCAAAGGTGTCCTTGACCACCTCGTTGAGCCTCTCACCCAGCAGCGTGCGGGGACGGTGAAGGCCAGGTGTGTCCACGACCACGATCTGTGCGTCATCCCGGTTCACAATGCCACGGATCGGGTGGCGCGTGGTCTCTGGCTGGTCAGCCATGATGGCGATCTTCTCGCCCACCAGCGCATTCGTCAGGGTCGACTTGCCCGTGTTCGGGCGGCCGACGAAGCTGACAAATCCGGAACGAAACCCCTCCGGGGTATCCGTGAACTGGGAAAAACTATCCATGCCTGCTGATGGTACGGCACTGAAACGGTCAGTCGGCGCAACGATGAGGTCTTGTCGCTCCACGAGTGGCAGTCCCGCAAAGCTGTTATCCAGTCGCGTCGTTTCCTGCGCTGCCACGACCAGTCCGTAGAGGGTGCCGGCGATGTGTTCGAGGCGGTCGGCTGGGGATTCGCTAATAAGCGCTGTGTACATCGCTGCGGCGAGATCACCCGCGCCTACGACGTTGCCGCCGATGCGTGGGGTTTCCACGTACCAAGCGCCCTCATCGGAGATGTCTATCATGCCGATGGTATCCGGGTTGCCGGTGTTCACGCTGGTGATCAGCGCCCTATCCTTCAACGAGCGGGCTGCGCGCACGGTGTCTTCCACCGTGGCCAATTCACGCCCGGTCAATAGGGCGAGCTCCCACTGGTTCGGGCAGATCGCATCAGCGAGCGGAATAATCTCCTCGGAGAAAATCGCCGGGATATCGTCATCGACGAAGGAGCCGACCTTCGCATTACCGATCACCGGATCGCACACCCACTGCGCATCCAGGTTCGCGTCCTTGATCTTGGCCACGGTGTCCACAAAGACAGAGGCAAGTGCAGAGGAGCCGAGGTAACCGGTGACCACCACATCCACCTTCGGATAGGCGAAAGCCAGGTCATCCAGCACGCTGGCGACTTCTTCCGGCGGGATCTTCGGGCCGCGCCAATTCGGGTATTCGGTGTGGTTAGAAAAATTCACGGTGTGCACGGGCCACACGTGGTTACCCAGGCGCTGCATGGGAAAGACCGCGCAGGAATTGCCCACGTGACCAAAGGCGACGGCGGATTGAATCGAGAGAATATTCATCACAGCGGGTTCACCTCAAAATGCAGCCGCGGATTAGCAATCGCTTCTTGGGATTCCACGAGCAGAAGCTCCGGGGCATCCTTCAGATACGTGTTTTCCAGCACGTCAAAAATGCTCCACGCCGCCATGGAGGCTGCATCGACATAGTCGCCAACCTCAAGGTAGTGCGCGGTAAAAAGTGCGGAAGCCAGTTCAGCAACACCATTACGTTCCACCGGCAGGTGTGGGGGCCGCACGACCCATGCTTCGTGCTCGTCGAGCGCGATCATCTCCAAAGAATTCGAGAGCACCAGAACGACCGGCGCGCCACATGCACGTGCGGCGGCGACTGGATCATCGCCGTCTAGATCGTCGCGGTGAAGGGTGAGAATATCCGCGCCCTGAAGTGGCGATTGGGCAGAAAATACCGCTGCTGGGTTCAGCTCTTTGACCCGTGCGGCTGCCTCTTCGATCACTGCGGCGAGCTCCGGGTCGTCCGTGCGTCCGGCGAGGATCACGTCCACCTCGCCCAGTGCACCGCGGTCTTCAATACCGGCGATCACCTCACGGACATCGCTGGCCGCAACACGGTGTCCTTTGTCAGTCATGGAGTAATTCGCGGTGTACACCGGCCATACTTCGTGGCCGAGACGCTGTAAAGGGAAGACCGCTGCGGAATTTCCCGTGCTCCCGTATGCCACGCTCGGCTGGATCGACAGGATATTTTTCATGCCCACTATTGTTCCTCGTCCTCGTTGCGGGACCTAGTTGGGGCCTGCTCCGGGACGTCGATAAGCACTGTGCGCACCTTCATTCGGCCGCGACGATCGCGCCCACCCTCGGCGGTGAAACGCAGGCCCGCGACCGTCACATCCGAGCCCGGCAGCGGCACACGCCCAAGCTCGTAGGACAAAAGACCCGCGACTGTTTCGACGTTATCGGTAATCTCCTCGTCGAATTCAAGCTCATAATCCAGCTCATCATCGAGGTAGTCCACCAGGTCATCCAGCGGCAGGCGGGATTGGGCACGGAATGTCCGGTCCTCAACTGGCTCGATCGGTGCTTCTTCGTCCGCGTCATATTCATCGGTGATCTCGCCGACGATCTCCTCGAGGATGTCCTCCATGGTCATCAGACCTGCGATATCGCCGTATTCATCCACGAGCACCGCGATGTGCGTCTGGTCGCGCTGCATCTCGCCGAGCAGATCATCGAGCGGCTTTGAATCCGGGACGAACATCGGTTTGCGCATGATGTCCGAGACCGAAACACCACGACCACCATCGGTGCGGTTGTAGGTGCGCTGCACAATGTCTTTGAGGTACAACACGCCCACGATGTCATCGACATTTTCACCGATCACTGGGACACGTGAGTGGCCCGAACGAATCATCAGATTCGCTGCCTGGCCCGCATTCTTCTCCGCCTCGATCCACACCATTTCCGGGCGTGGCACCATCACCTGGCGCGCATGGGTGGTGGCCAGGTCAAAGATGTTCTGGATCATGCGGTGCTCAGCCGTTTCCACCACACCTTGTTCCTGCGCAATGTCTACTGCCTCACGCAGCTCAACATCGGTGGAATAGGGATTCTCCAGCGATTCCTCGCCAGGTGTGACCAGGTTGCCCAACCAGATAAGCATCTTGGAAACCGGCCCGAGCACCACGTACACCACGGTGAGAATCTGTGCGGCACGCAGGGAGATCGAATAAGGATTCAGCTTTCCGGTGCGACGCGCAATCACGCCGATCACGCCGAAGCGCATCAGGGTCACTACCAGGATCGCTGCCGTGATCGCCCACCCGCGGTGCGGAATCGCATCGAGGGCTGCGAGCACCGCGAACACAGCGGCAAGGGTGTCCAGAACCGTTTGGATCAGTGCGAGAAGTCCCAGGTGATTTGAGCGCGCGTCAACGACGCGGAGCAGCGAATTCGCTCCCCCGACCTCGTCTTTGATCATCGCCTCGACTCGCGCGCGCGAAATCGGAATCAGCGCGGATTCGAGCATTTTCATCACGCCGGCGCCCAGCAGGGAAACCACCGCGATCAGCAAATACGTGACCCAAGGTTCCACGTCAGTTACTCGCCCCGCTTTTCGACGAGCCCATCAAGCTCCTGTCGATCCGCCGCCGACGGGAATGCATGCTTCCCCGTCGGCTTGGGCTGGTATTCCACGCCACGGGCCGAAAGATCGTCGTACCAGTCGGCGAGGATCTCGTTCTGCAGCGCGAACATTTCCCGCTCATCAGCGGGCGTTGCGTGGTCGTAGCCCAGCAGGTGCAGACAACCATGCACCGTCAGCAGCGCCATCTCATGGCCGAGTGGGTGCCCAGCGGCATCTGCCTGCTTGCGGTCATAGTCGGGGCACAGGATGATATCTCCCAACATCGACGGCCCGAGCGGTGCTGCATCCGGGCGACCGGAACCAGGCGTGAGCTCATCCATGGGAAAGCTCATCACATCAGTCGGGCCAGGCAGGTCCATCCACCGCATGTGCAGGTCCGCCATCGTATCGGAGTCCACGCAGGTGATGGTCACCTCGGTATCCGGGTGGACGTCGAGGGTGGTCAGGGTGAACGAGGCGACGTCGACAAGCATTTCCTCGTTGACATCTGCCTCCCCGGATTCGTTGAGGACTTCGATGCTCACTTCTTTTCTCCCTCTTTTTCTGCTTCCTTTTCAGCACGGGCAGCGCGAGCCGCGTCGTAGCGGTCATATGCCTCGACGATCCGGCCGACCAGCTGGTGGCGCACCACATCGCCCGCCCCGAATTCCTGGAAGTGAATATCGGGCACATCCTTGAGAATTCGGCTGGCCACGCGCAGGCCGGAAACAACTCCCCGGGGCAGGTCAACCTGGGAAATATCACCAGTGACCACCATCTTTGCACCGAAGCCAAGACGGGTGAGGAACATCTTCATCTGCGCTGGCGTGGTGTTCTGCGCCTCATCCAAAATGACAAAAGCATCGTTCAAGGTGCGGCCACGCATGTACGCCAGCGGGGCAACCTCGATGATCCCGGCTTCCATCAGCTTCGGGATGATCTCCGGGTCCAGCATGTCCCGCAGTGCGTCATACAGCGGGCGCAAATACGGGTCGATCTTGTCATTCAGCGTGCCGGGCAAGAAGCCGAGCTTCTCCCCTGCCTCCACCGCCGGGCGAGTCAGAATAATGCGCTTGACCTGCTTGGCCTGCAGCGCCTGGACTGCTTTTGCCACAGCCAGGTACGTCTTGCCCGAACCGGCCGGGCCGATGCCGAAGACAATCGTGTTCTCATCAATCGCATCGACGTACTCACGCTGGCCTGGTGTTTTCGGCCGAATGATCTTGCCGCGACGGGCAATGATCTCCTGACCGAGCACCTCAGCTGCACTGCCTGGCATATCCACCGCGTGCTTCACCGCATCCGCAGTAATGACGATGCCGCGGCGTGCCATCGCTTGGATTTCTGAGAGCGCACGGACAGCATGGGCGACCTCATCGACCGGCCCGCGCAGCGTGACCGTTGTGCCACGTGCAAAAAGATCGACTCCGAGCACGTTATTGAGCGTGCGGAGGTTTTCATCCGTCACACCCAAAACGGCTTGGGCCAAATCGGGCTCGAGCTCGTACGAGCGTGTGACCAGTTCTGCCATGCGGTTCACCCTACCAGCGGGAAAGCGCCCCAATGGCACTCAGCCCAGCTAGCGCCGCTGATGCGGTGCGCAAAACCTCCGGGCCAAGCTTCACAGGGGTCGCCTGCAAAATTTCGAGTTCATCTTCACCGATTCCGCCCTCAGGGCCGATGATGAGGAACAGCTCCGGCACATCCAAATCAATCTCACGCAGCGGTGTCGCCGCGTCTTCGTGGAGGACCAGTGCTGGTTTGCCCTGAATCAGCTCGGCGAGCTGATTCGTGGTCACCGGCTCGTGCACCTCTGGGATCCACGGCCGGCGTGACTGCTTGGCAGCTTCACGTGCAGTGGCGCGCCACTTCTCCACATTCTTGGCCACCTTGGGCCCCTGCCACCGCGCGATCGTGCGGTGCGAAATCCATGGGATAATCGCATCGGCCCCGCCCTGAGTGGCCAGGTCGACTGCCAGTTCCGCGCGTTCGGATTTCGGGATCGCCTGCACCACTGTCACCGAAGGAGTCGGTTTCGGGATTTCTCTGCATTCCACCACAGTCCCGGCCAGTTCATCTTTGCCGGTGATCTGGGTGACTTCGACTTCGGCGATGGTGCCGCGGCCGCTCGCAAGCATGATGTGCTCCCCGACCTGGATGCGCTTGACCGTGACCGCGTGGCGGCCCTCCGGCCCGTCGAGACGACCTGAGGCGGGGTCGGTGGCGATGAAATACGGCAGGCTCATTAGCGGCGGAAGCGATCTCGCAGACGGGAGAAGAAGCCCTCATCGTGGCCAGCTTCTTCTTCGACGAATGCTGCTTCATTGTGAGCATCGCGCAGCTCTTCCAGGCCGCGGCGCTGCTCCTTGGTCAGATCGGTCGGGACGACCACCTGGACGTGCGCGACCATGTCGCCGGCGCCCTCACGGCGCAGACGCGGCATGCCCTCGCCCTTGAGCACGATCTCCTCTTCCGGCTGTGTGCCGGCAGGAATCTCAATCGTGGTGGTCTCGCCCCCGAGATTCTCCACCTCAACCGAGGTGCCCAGTGCCGCGTCGTACATCGGCACATTCACCTTCAAGTGCAGGTTATCGCCCTCGCGGATGAAGACCGGGTGGTTTTCAGTCTCCACCTCCACGTACAAGTCGCCAGCCGGGCCACCACCGTGGCCGACCTCGCCCTGACCCGCCATGCGGATACGCATGCCACCGGCAATACCCGCCGGGATCTTCACCGAGATATCCCGGCGCGAACGCACACGACCCTGGCCACCGCACTTCTGGCACGGATCAGTGATCACTTCACCGAAGCCGGAGCACTTCGGGCACGACGTCGTGGTCATGATATTGCCCAGGAAGGACTGCTGGACCTGCTGCACCTGGCCCTGGCCGCCACACTCATCACAGGTGACCGGCTTGGACTCGGATTCCGAGCCAGTGCCGTGGCAGTGTTCGCAGAGCACAGCGGTATCCACAGTGACGTCCTTGCGGGTACCGGAGAATGCTTCTGCGAGCGTGATCCTGGTGCGAAGCAATGCATCATTGCCGGGCTGCACACGCGAACGCGGGCCACGGCCAGCACCGCCACCGCCTTCGCCGAAGAAGGCCTCAAAGATATCGCCGAAGCCGAAGCCACCAGCGCCTCCACCCGGTGCCGCGTGGCCCTGCTCCATCGGGTCGCCGCCACGGTCGACGATGCTGCGCTTCTGCGGGTCAAGCAGGACTTCCTGCGCCACAGAGATCTCACGGAATTTCTCCGCTGCCTCCTCAGTGTCATTGACATCCGGGTGGTATTTGCGGGCCAAACGGCGGTACGCCTTCTTGATCTCCGCATCGCTTGCGCCCTTGTCCACTCCGAGGATTCCGTAGTAATCGCGAGCCATCTACATTCCTTTTGTCTAAAAACTGCTAAATATGTTTCGTTCTAAATATGCCCAGGGCGTGTGAAGGCTTAGCCGCCCTCTTCGCCGAGAATGTGGCTGATGTAATGCGCCACGGCAGAGACCTTCTGCATCGTACCGGGGTAATCCATGTACGTCGGACCGAGCACACCGACACCACCGAGCGTCTCACCTGCAGCACCATAACCTGTGGTGACGATACTGGCCTTGGACAGCTCCTCATCCTCATTCTCAGTACCGATGACCACGGACACATTGCCCAGCGCCGGCAAATTGGTCAACAACTTCAACACCACAACTTGTTCCTCGAGTGCTTCAACCACGCTGAGCAGATCCGTCGTCATGGGCACCAGATTGGCAGCACCAGCGATGAGAACACGGTCGCTCGGGTTTTCCACCAGGGTGTCAATGAGCACCGCAATGCAGCGGTGCAGGGGGTCGGCGATGTCGGCCGGGGCTTCGTCGGCAAGCAATGAAAGCGAGCTCGACGCATCCCCCATTGTTTTTCCTGCCAATGCGCGGTTAAGCAGATCGCGAAGGCGCGTCACTGCTTCTTCACCGATCGGCGCGGCGAGTTCCACATTGCGCTGATCAACGCGCCCATTATCCGTGATGAGCACAAGCAGAAGGCGCGTCGGGGTCAGCGCGACCACCTCGCAGTGCTTCACGCGCGAAACAGCCAGCGTGGGTAATTGCACCACCGCTGCCTGGCGCGTGAGCTGCGCCAGCAAGTGGGCGGAGCGCCGCATAACGTCTTCGAGGTCAACGGAAGACTCCAGAAATTCCGAGATCGCGCGCCGCTCCGGCAGGGACAACGGCTTCACGTCATTGATCGCATCAACAAAAGCGCGGTAGCCCTTCTCCGTTGGCACACGGCCCGAGCTCGCGTGCGGCTGCGCGATGAAGCCCTCCGATTCAAGGACCGCCATGTCATTGCGAATCGTCGCCGAAGACACATTCAGTTTGTGCCGTTCCACCAGCCGCTTGGAGCCAACCGGCTCCTGGGAAGAGATATAGTCCGCGACGATCGCGCGCAGAACCGCCTGCCTACGTTCGCGTGCGACACCCGCCATACTTGGCACTCTCCTTCCTCGACTGCTAAGTCACGAGTGTAGCGCCCGCGTCACTCCGCGGCCAAGATGTCCGTGATCACCCCGTCGATCAGCAATCTTCCGGAATCCGTCGCAAAAATTCGCCCATTTTCTTCTGCGAGCACTCCACCGCGCACATGCTTATCGACGACCCCCTGCGCCCCCTCTCCCACCCACTGGCGTGGAATGCCTTCCTTGAGCCGTAGCCCAAGCATGATCTGCTCAAAATGGGATTCTTCATCAGTGATGGTCTCACTTCCGTCAATCGGCAGAACCCCATCGGCGAGCATCGTGTTGTATTTCTCCGGGCGCTTCACATTGAAATACCTGAACCGGTTCACATACCCATGCGCACCTGGTCCTGCACCCCACCAGTTGCCACCGCGCCAATACAGCAGGTTGTGCCGACACTCACCACCCGGCTTCGCCCAATTGGACACCTCGTACCACTCAAACCCTGCCTCTTCCAGACGGTTCGCGATGATCTCATACCGGTCCGCATACACGTCCTCTTCCGGTGCGGGCAGCTGCCCAGTGCGAACCTTTCGTGCCATGGCCGTGCCATCTTCCACAATGAGCGAATAGGCCGACACGTGATCCACATCCGCACTCAGCACCGCATCGAGACTCTTTCGCACATCGTCATCTGTCTCCGTCGGGGTGCCATAGATGAGATCCAGGTTCACGTGCTTAAAACCAGCAGCCTTCGCTTCTTTCGCTGCAGCCACAGCCCTGCCCGGGGTGTGCTGCCGATCAAGCACCTTCAGCACTGGCGTGGATGCGGACTGCATCCCCAACGACACACGCGTGAATCCCGCATCCTTCAGCCCCGCGAAATACTCTGGGCTAGTGGACTCCGGATTCGACTCGGTGGTCACCTCTGCATCAGGTGTCAGGCCAAATGTGTTCCGGACCTTTTCCAGGATCCGCCCCAGCCCTTTGGCCCCGAGCAGCGATGGCGTTCCGCCGCCGATGAAGACGGTCTCAGCAGTCAACCCGACCTTTTCTGCCGCCAGCTCTAGTTCTTTGTCCAAAGCATCCAGATAAGCGGCATAGGAAGATTCCGTCTCACTAGGTGTGTAGGTGTTGAAATCACAGTACCCACACCTCGTCGCACAGAACGGAACGTGAATGTAGACGCCAAAGCCATTGGTCATATGGGCCACTCTAAGGTCTCCGTGGATTTCGTTTACATCCTCACCGCGTAAGGCAAGCAAAATGCCTGGTCAGATTCTTCCGACCAGGCAGCTGTGTAATTTAGATCCACGCGTGCGGTTTGGGCACGGTCTAGGCACCGCGGCGGGAACGCTTTGCTGCCACCTTGGCCACGATGGCATCCACGCGTGCGCGCTCTTCCAAAAATTTCGGCGGGTTCGATCCGCGCATCGCACGGGTGAAACCGGGGTGCTCAGCGGCGACGGCGTCGAGCCAGCCATCTACAGCGGATTCGACCAGCTCGCCCACGCGGGCATAGAGGTGAGGCAGGGAAACGGCGGCGAGGTTCTGCGCGACCATATCGGTCTGCTCGAGGGTGTAGTCAACGACCTCCTCAAGGTGCTGCACAATCAGGTCAGTGCGCTGCGTGCACACCTCCGTCATCGCCTTGACCGGGGATGGCGAAGACAGCGGGAAGAGCTCAAAAAGGCCGACGGCATCGAGTCGCTCTGGTTCCGGCAGGCGCTCATGAGCTGGCAGTGCTGCGGAAATCGAGCCGGCCTTCACACCAGACACCAGTGCTTGACGCAGCCCGATCAATTCGCCGACAACGCGGCGGGCATCAGTGCGCGCATCGTCGACGATTTCGGAAAACTCGGCCAGGCAGTCGTCGGTAAGTTCACCGTCATAATCTGCGATGGCCTCGGCAATGTGCTCGATATATTCTGCGACCTCATCGCCGATGTTGTAGACCTCTTGGGTCAACTCGCGGTGGCGCAGCGTCGCAGCAGTCCGGTGCACACTGGCCCCCTTCAACTCGAGTCCTGATTTGACGTTCGAGCGTTGACTCTAGGCCAGACTTTCACAGGGTTTTGTACGGCGCGCCGAAGAGCTACCCGTAAAGCTTCCGCATCTGGTGGTCAAAATTCTTCAAAACCACCGGGCGCTTCACCTTCAGCGTCGCGGTGAGCTCGCCGTCCGCCTCGGTCAGATCACGCGGCAGGATGCGGAATTTCTTGATCCGCTCTGCCCGACTCACCGACTGATTCACGCGGTTGATCGCATCCTGCATCTCACCACGCAGATCCGGGTGCTTGGCCAACTTGTACGTGGGCAGATCCAACCCGCGCGCGGCCTTCCAGCGCTCCACCGCATCCTCATCCAGGGCGATCAGCACGCCGATGAATGGCTTGCCGTCACCGACCACGACCGCCTGGGAGATCAACGGGTCCTGCTTGAGCAATTCCTCGAGCGGCTGCGGTGCGACATTCTTGCCACCAGAGGTGACCAAGATGTCCTTCTTGCGGCCGGTGATGGTGATAAAGCCGTTTTCGTCGATCTCACCGAGGTCGCCGGTGTGGAACCAGCCGTCGATAAGCGCTTCGTTTGTTGCTTCCTCGTTCTGCCAGTACCCGCGGAAGATGCCCTCGCCAGTAAAGCAGATCTCGCCCTCCTCCGTGGTCTTTGCGGAGTAGCCGAACATAGGCTTGCCCACCGAGCCGATCTTGGCGTCTTCGCCGAAATTCACGGCGGCTGCGGATGCTGTTTCGGTCAGGCCATAGCCTTCGTAGACCGGCAAGCCAGCCCCACGGAAAAAGTGACCGAGTGGCACGCCGAGCGCGGAACCACCGGAAATGCCGTACTGAACTCTGCCGCCCAGGGCCTCGCGGATCTTTGAGTAGACGAGCTTGTCAAAGACCTTTTGCTTGAGCTTCAAAATGAAGGACGGGCCATCTGCCTCCAGTGCTTTGGAGTACTCGATCGCGGTCTTTTCTGCTTCCTTGAAAATGCGGGCACCAATCGCGGAACCGTCGGACGCCTTCACATAAGCAGCGGCGCGGACCTTCTCGTACACGCGCGGCACCCCGAGCACCACGTCGGGCTGGGCACGTTGGAATTCTGCCGCGATAGTCTTCACATCGGTCCAGTGGGTCTGCAACGTGCCAGAAATGGTGGCCAGCAGATGCACCGAGCGTGCCATGACGTGGGCCAGTGGCAGGTAGGTGACCATCTTCGTGCCCGGTCCCGCGATCTTGCCGATTCTGTGCTGCTGCAAGCCCCGCACCTGGAAGATCCAGTTCAGGTGAGTAATGATGCAGCCTTTTGAGCGGCCCGTCGTGCCGGAGGTGTACACCAAAGATGCAATATCGTCATGCGCGATGCTGGCGATGCGTTCATCGAGCACCTCATCGGAGATGCTCTCCCCCGCCTCTTCGAGCTGACCGATCGCATCATCATTGAAGACGAGGATCTTCTGCAGGTTCGTATCGGTGAGGTGCTCGAAATTCACGCCATGATCATGGGTCTCACCGATGGCCACGCGCGCACCGGAGTCCTCCACGATCCACTGGATCTGATCCAAAGAGCTCGTGGGGTAGATCGCCACCGTGGTTGCTCCGGCGGCCATGATGGCGAAGTCGATCACCGCCCACTCATAACGCGCACCTGACAAAAGCGCGATGCGGTCACCCTTTTCCACCCCGATACCGATGAGACCCTTCGCTACCCTGCGGACGTGCTCTACGAAATCCTTCGCGGTGACGTCGATCCATTCATGCTCGCCCGGGCGGGAGAACAAGATGATGTCAGGATTTTTCTCTGCTGTGGCCACGAGAGCTGTGTAGCAGTTCTCGTCCGGGGCCACCTCAAAGCCAGCGGGAACAGTGTAAGTGGTCACGAAAAGCCTCCTTTAGACAAATACTTTCTTCATACAAAGTACTTGGCCTAAAGGAGGCTCGTGCGGGTTTTAGCGGTAAAGACGCTCGATCTGCTTCGCGTAGTTCCCAATGACCACGTTGCGCTTCACCTTCATCGTCGCGGTGATCTCGCCATTTTCCTCACTCAGGTCGCGGGTGAGAATGCGGAATTTCTTGATTTCCTCCGCATGGCTGACGGTCTTATTCGCCTCGTTAATCACGTCCTGGACAGCGGCACGCAGCTCCGGAGTCTTCACAAGCTCCTTCAGCGGACGCTCGCCCATGTTGTTCTGCTTGCGCCAACGCTTCAGCTCATCCTCGTCGATGGTGACCAGCACGCCAACAAATGGCTTACCGTCGCCAACTACGACCGCCTGGGAGATCAACGGGTCAGAGCAGAGAATATCCTCCAGCGGGCCAGGCGAAACATTCTTGCCGCCGGCGGTGACAATCAGATCCTTCTTACGGCCGGTGATCTTCACATAGCCTTCATCGTCAATCTCGCCGAGGTCGCCGGTGACAAACCAGCCGTCGACAAGCGATTCCTTGGTGGCTTCCTCGTTGTTCCAGTAGCCCTTGAACACGCCGTCGCCCTTGATGCAGATCTCGCCGTCTTCATTGACCTTGACCGAGTAGCCATTATTTGGCTTGCCCACGGTGCCGATCTTGGTACCGCCCGGGTAGTTAACGCAGGCAGCTGCAGCGGTCTCGGTCAAGCCGTAGCCTTCGTAGATCGGGATGCCGATGCCGCGGAAGAAGTGCAGCAGGTCGGTCGAAATCGCGGAACCGCCAGAAATTGCCAGCTGCGCCTGGCCACCGACTGCATCGCGCAGCTTCTTGTACACGAGGCGGTCGAAGATCTTGTGACGCACGCGGGAGCGCAAGGAAAGGCGCTCGCCCGAATCCATTGCCTTGGAATGCTCGATTGCAACCTTCTCTGCCTCGAGGAATGTGCGTGCAGAGAAGTCAGAGCTCTCTGCGGCCTTGTTGTAGGCACCGTCGCGCACTTTCTCGTACACGCGCGGAACACCAAGCAGCATTTCCGGCTCGAAGCGCTGCAGTGCCAGCACCAAGGTCCGCATATCCGCCCAGTGCGCCTGGTGCGCACCGCCCATCGCGCCAGCCAGAGCCACCGAACGCGCCAGGACGTGCGCCAGCGGCAGGATAGTCATGTAGCGGGTGGCGTCCTTGTCATGAATCAGGTGACCGATCGGGTTGGTCAGCAGGGCCGTCGCTTGGGAAGCCCACACCAGGTGAGTCAGGATGCAGCCCTTCGGCCGGCCGGTGGTGCCCGAGGTGTACACCAGCGAAGCCAAATCATCGTGCTGGATCTTTGAGATGCGCTCGTCGATCACAGAATCTTCCACTTCGCGGCCATCGGTAGTCAATGCGCCGATAGCACCCGTTGCAAACGACAGGGTGCGCTTGAGCTGCGACGGGGAATCCTGCAGCGGCGGAGTTCCATCCTCACGCAGCACCAGGTTGGTGTACAGCTGACGGTTCGCCTCCGTATCCGTCAGCGCCAGCTTTGCGCCGGAATCCTCAACAATCCACTGCACCTGGTGCGCGGACGAGGAGGGGTAGACCGGCACGCTTGCCGCGCCCGCAGCCCAGATCGCATAATCCAGCAGTGCCCACTCGTAGCTCGATTCAGCCATGAGCACGACTCGGTCGCCCTGCTCCACACCGTTAGCGACGATGCCCTTGGCCACGGCACGCACCTGCGCGGCGAATTCTCTACCGGTGACCTCGATCCACTCGCGCCCTTCTGGGCGGGAGAAGAAGACCTGATCAGGATGCTTCTCGCAC
>NZ_CAMXWS010000027.1 GCF_947253065.1 uncultured Corynebacterium sp. | reverse complement strand
TGACGTTGGCAGACACGCCAGCGATCAATGATGCTTTCCGTTGGTCCGAGGAAAATGAGAATCTGCAGCGTAAGGCCAAGATCATCCTGAACTACTACGAGGGCGATGATCCGCTCAAGCGCAAGGTTGCCTCCGTAATGCTGGAGTCCTTCCTGTTCTATTCGGGTTTCTACCTGCCCCTGAACTGGTCGGTACACTCCAAGCTCACCAACACGGCTGACATTATTCGCCTGATTATTCGTGATGAGGCAGTGCATGGTTACTACATCGGCTACAAGTACCAGCAGGCTGTGCGTAAGGAATCGCAGGAGCGTCAGGATGAGCTGAAGGAGTACACCTTCGATTTGCTCTATGACCTCTATGACAACGAGTGCCAGTACACCGAGGATATCTACGATCCGCTGGGCTGGACCGAAGACGTCAAACGCTTCCTGCGTTATAACGCGAACAAGGCTCTGAACAACCTCGGTTACGAGGGCCTATTCCCAGTAGATGAGACACGAGTGTCGCCGGCGATCCTGGCGTCCCTGTCCCCGAACGCGGATGAGAACCACGACTTCTTCTCTGGTTCCGGTTCGTCGTATGTCATCGGCAAGGCTGAGGACACCCAAGACGACGACTGGGACTTCTAAAACCCAAACCCATAACTCAATGACCGCCCTTTCTATAGGGCCGCTCTCCCCAATCCGGGGTCAATCAGCGAAGCGAATCTGGCAGGTGCCATGCACAAAAATGGGTGTGGCCTGTGATGTCTGGATTTTGGCTGGGGCGACCGTTAAGATGAAGCGGTACTAGTTGCGCCTACCTATGCTCCTGCATGGGTGTCGCCAGGGCATAACAGCTGCTGGCGATCAGGGGGTGGCTGAGTCTCAATCAGGAGGAATCGAATGACTGCTGTGGCACCACGGCTCGACAACACCGCTGATAGCGGTGCTGTCGCCCCGGTCCGGCCGGAGCCGACCGGAAAGGCGCGTAAGGGCACACGCTTTTACGATTTGTTGACCACCACAGACCACAAACAGCTGGGCATTTTCTACATCATCATGTCCTTCGTGTGGTTCTTTGTTGGTGGCCTTATGGCACTGCTTATCCGCGCGGAGCTCTTCTCCCCGGGCCTGCAGTTCCTGTCTAACGAACAGTTCAACCAGCTGTTCACCCTGCACGGCACGGTGATGCTGCTGGCCTTTGGTACCCCGATCGTCTGGGGTTTCGCTAACTTCGTTCTGCCGCTGCAGATCGGCGCACCGGACGTGGCATTCCCGCGTCTGAACTCTTTCGGTTTCTGGATCACCCAGGCCGGCATCTTGGCTATGCTCGCGGGCTTCCTTACCCCGGGCGGTGCAGCTGACTTCGGTTGGACGATGTACCTGCCGCTGGCAGATGCAATCCACACCCCAGGTGTGGGCGCTGACCTGTGGATTCTAGGTGTTGGTGCTACCGGTATCGGTACGCTTGCATCCGCCATCAACATGGTCTCCACTGTTCTGACCCTGCGTGCGCCGGGCCTGACCATGTTCCGTCTCCCGGTCTTCACCTGGACTGTTTTCGTCGCCTCCATCCTGGCGCTGATGATCTTCCCGCTGCTGACTGCTGCAGCACTCGGTGTGCTGTACGACCGTAAGCTCGGCGGTCACATCTTCGACCCGGCCAACGGTGGCGCCATCCTGTGGCAGCACCTGTTCTGGTTCTTCGGCCACCCGGAGGTCTACGTCCTCGCGCTGCCGTTCTTCGGCATCATCTCTGAGGTCGTTCCGGTCTTCTCCCGTAAGCCGATCTTCGGTTACATCGGCCTTGTCTTCGCAACCCTGGCTATTGGTGGCCTGTCCATGGCTGTGTGGGCACACCACATGTACGCCACCGGTGCGGTCCTGCTTCCGTTCTTCTCGTTCATGACCTTCCTGATCGCTGTTCCGACCGGCGTGAAGTTCTTCAACTGGGTCGGCACGATGTGGAATGGTCACCTGACCTTCGAAACTCCGATGGTCTGGTCCCTCGGCTTCCTGGCTACCTTCCTGTTCGGTGGTCTGACCGGCATTATGCTGGCTGCTCCGCCGCTGGACTTCCAGCTGCATGACTCCTACTTCGTGGTTGCGCACTTCCACTACACCCTGTTCGGTACCGTGGTGTTCGCTTCCTGTGCTGGTGTCTACTTCTGGTTCCCGAAGATGACCGGCCGCATGCTCGACGAGAAGCTGGGCAAGTGGCACTTCTGGCTGACCTTCATTGGCTTCAACCTGACCTTCCTGGTCCAGCACTGGCTGGGCAACATGGGCATGCCGCGTCGTTACGCGGACTACCTGGATAGCGATGGATTCACCCTGCTGAACCAGATCTCCACCGTGGGCTCCTTCATCCTGGGTGTCGCCTTCCTGCCGTTCATCTGGAACGTGTACAAGTCCTGGCGTTACGGCGAGGTCGTCACCGTTGATGATCCGTGGGGTTACGGCAACTCCCTCGAGTGGGCAACCTCTTGCCCGCCGCCGAGCCACAACTTCGAGTCCCTGCCGCGTATCCGTTCGGAGCGTCCGGCCTTCGAGCTGCACTACCCGCACATGGTTGAGACCATGCGCCGTGAAGCTCACACCGGCCACAACGACTCCTAGTCGGTTGAGGCTCAAGCGGCCGTCTCCTGGCCGCTCCTGATTGACAGCCCCGTACCACATGAAGTGGTGCGGGGCTTCTTGCTGTACTTTCATATTCATGACTTACGCTGTTCGCTTGCAACCAGGATTGAATTATGCCGTGATCACTCTGACGGGAGCTGACAGGCCCGGCGTGAGCGCTGCTTTCTTCGCTGTTCTGTCCCAGCACAACGTGCAGCTGCTGGATGCGGAGCAGGCACATTTCCGGGGCCGTTTGGCACTAGCTGCCTTTGCTGGTGTGAGCCCTTCTTCGATCGAGGCTTTGCGCCGTGACTTGGAATCGGCGTCTGAGTTGTCGGATCACACTGTCTTGATTGAGACGGATGAAGATTCGCCTGCGCCACAACGCAAGCGTTCCACCCACGTGGTGGTTGTCTTGGGTGATCCAGTGACGGCGGAGGCTGTCTCGGAGATTGGTCGTACTTTGGCGGACTTCGGTGCGAATATTGACCGTATTCGCGGTATTTCGGACTACCCGGTGACTGGTTTGGAATTGTCCATCACCATTCCGGGCGAGGGTGATGGGGTCAGCCACACGGTGCGTAAGGCTTTGGCTGAGCTGAGTTCTGGTTTGGGTGTTGATATTGCGATTGAGCGTGCCGGTTTGGCTCGTCGTGCGAAGCGTTTGGTCTGCTTCGATTGTGATTCGACGTTGATCACCGGCGAGGTGATTGAAATGCTCGCGGCGCATGCCGGGCGTGAGGCAGAAGTCGCAGCGGTCACTGAGCGCGCAATGCGTGGCGAGCTCGATTTCGAGGAGTCCTTGCGTGAGCGCGTTAAGGCGCTCGCGGGGCTCGATGCATCAGTGATCGATGAGGTCGCACGCGATATTGTTCTCACCCCTGGCGCACGCACCACGATTCGTACGCTTAAGCAGATGGGTTACCGCACGGCGGTCGTGTCCGGTGGCTTCATCCAGGTGCTCGAGCCGATGGCGGAAGAGCTTGAGCTGGACTATGTGCGTGCCAATACGTTGGAGATTGTCGATGGGAAGTTGACGGGCGAGGTGATTGGCAAGGTTGTCGATAGGCGAGCTAAGGCTGAATTCCTGGCTGAATTCGCGGCGGATTCGGGCCTGCGTATGTCGCAGACTGTCGCGGTGGGCGATGGCGCGAATGACATTGACATGATCACGCAGGCGGGGCTTGGTGTTGCGTTCAATGCGAAGCCGGCGCTGCGTGAGGTCGCTGATACCGCGGTCACTTACCCTTTCCTTGATTCCGTCCTGTACATCATGGGCGTGCCGCGCGATGAGATCGACGTGCTCAACGAGGAGCAGGGCATCGAGGGCAAGGTCGCGCTCGACTAGTGGGAGAAGAACTTATCCGTGCCCACGGGTTCCTGACCCAAAGCCTTACGTCCCATGGACGTGGTGAGGAGGACCCGGAAGACCCAGCGACCGTGCAGGCTATGCAGATTGCTTTGCATATGCCGAAGGTGGATCCACCGCGTCGTGAAGATCTGTTAGCTGCAGCAGCCCAAGCCGTGGTGGCGGTATGCCTTGACCCACGCGCCGGCAAGCCGGGTGCGTGGCGGGATGCCTTGGGGCAGTGGTACGGCCACCGGATCCGCAAGATTGCCAGAAGAGCACGTGGTGCTGGCTGGGAGGGCGTTCAGGCACTGCCGGGATGCACTGCGACAGTGGGGGAAGCAAACGCGCGAGCCTTCATTCCCTCAGCTGTCCAAGACGTTCCTCACCCGATTGCGAAACTACAGATTCGGGGCACCGAGCTTCCCTGTGAGGAGCAAGGCGAGAGTGATCCGTCGCTGCCGCTGATCGCGATCGATGCTTCGTTGGAAATGACAGCAGGCAAGGCTGCCGCACAAGCGGGACATGGTTCGATGCTGCTTGCCGCAGCGATGGAAGCTGAACAGGGCGTTGCGTGGGCAACTGATGGTTTTCCGTTGCAGGTGCGGGAATTATCCCATGAGGAATTCGCTGTATTGGCACAGGACCCAGCGGCGGTAGCGGTACAAGACAGCGGGTTCACTGAGGTCGCACCGGGCTCAACGACAGTGGTCGCGCTCCCGGGCAGCTACCGTTAGTTCCCGTCACCCTTCTTCTTCGGCGCAGTGAGACGTTTCAGCGCGCCACGCACGACATCCGGGTCGGTTGTTTCCCAGAAGTCAGGCAGGGACGCCCGGAGGTACTGGCCATACCGTTTTGTCACGAGCCGGTTGTCGAGAACCGAAATGACACCTTTGTCTGTGGTGCTGCGCAGCAAGCGGCCCGTGCCCTGGGCGAGCAAGAGCGCAGCATGGGTCGCGGAGACTTCCATGAAGCCGGAACGGCCGGCAGCATCAGCAGCTTTGCTGCGTGCTTGCAACAATGGATCATCAGGCCGTGGGAAAGGAATCCTGTCGATGATCACCTGGGACAGCGAGCTGCCGGGCACATCGACGCCTTGCCACAAGGTGAGGGTGCCGAACAGGCAAGAATTCTCGCTATTGCTGAACTGATTGACCAACGCGCCGATCGAATCTTCACCCTGGACGAAAATGTCGAAGGGAAGTCGCGGGCGCAGCGCTTCAGCAGCTTCGACGGCAGCGCGTTTCGACGAGAAAAGCCCCAACGTTCTGCCTCCCGCTGCCGTGATCAGCTCGGCCATCTCATCCAATGTCTCCTGGTGCAGGCCATCACGGCCAGGTGCGGGCAGGTGCTTCGCGGTGTACAAGATGCCAGACTTCCGCGGATCGAACGGCGTGCCGGCATCCAGGCTGTCCCAGGAATCATCGGGCAGCCCCCAGTTGGCCGCCATGGCACGGAAATTCCCACCGACTGCCAACGTGGCCGAGGTAAGCACGACGGTTTGTTCCGTAAACAGTCGCTCACGCAACAACGCTGAAACAGACAGGGGAGCGACCGCCACGGAATCGCCGTAGCGCTCAGAACGGGTCAGCCAGACCACGTCGAAATGCTTAGAGGGGTCTTCCTCATCGAAGACCTCCAAGATGCGGACCAAGGAGTCATGCAGCTCAGTCAGGTGGTTTTTCAGGTTCTCGCGCTCAGCGAAAGTCTCTGGATCATTCGTTGATTCACCCTCCGGGGCACGTGCAATCGCCTCACGGGTGCGCCACAGGGCATCACGTACCGCAGCGAAGGAGCCACGGGCAGGATCAGAAATGGTTTCCCATCGGCCGGGGGATTCGAGGTCGAGGACGGCAGAGAAGTCGTCGATAAGCTCTTCGAGCTTTTGCTGCTCTGTTTTGGCCTTGAGCTTTCCTGCGCGACGTGCGGCGAGCGTGAGGGCGCGTGCAGAGAGTTCATTCGTGGCCACGGAGGTGACACGACCGTCGAGCTCATGTGCCTCGTCGATGATGACCACATCGTGCTCAGGAAGGATATTCGCATCAGACATCGCGTCGATGGCGAGAAGAGCGTGATTGGTGACCACCACGTCGACATCCTGCGTGCGGCGCCGTGCTGCCTCCGCGAAGCACTCCTCGCCGTGCGGGCACCGCGTTGCGCCCAAGCACTCATTCGCGGTGACGGAAACCTGCCGCCAAGCGATATCCGGTACGCCTGGTTCCAGATCATCCCGGTCGCCAGTCTCTGTTTCATCCGCCCACTCGTGGACACGCTTGATATGACGGCCGAGCCACGAAATCTCCTCAGTGTCCATCAGCGCTTCCGGCGCCTCTTCTTCGACCGTGAGCTTATTCAGACAGAGGTAATTCGAACGGCCCTTTTGAATCGCGAACGTCGGCGTATGCGGCAACAGTGGTTCGAGGGCTTCAACAAGACGTGGCAAATCACGTTCCACCAGCTGACGCTGCAAAGCCAGCGTTGCTGTGGACACAATCACCGTGCTGTCTGTGGTTTGGGCATGCAGAAATGCGGGGACCAAGTAGGCGAGTGACTTGCCCGTGCCCGTGCCCGCCTGCACCGCCAGGTGTCGTTCGGATTCCAGCGAGCGGGACACCGCCTCCGCCATGGCCATCTGCCCAGGGCGACGGGCGCCGCCAAGGGCGTCAACGGCGACGTCGAGAAGCTCTTCTGTGGACAGCGATAGTCGGCGGTCCTGCTGGTCGCTTGCGTCCGTCACTCTTCAGGGAAACCGATCATGCGGGTACGCACTGCCGGCTCATCACGCGAAAGCGACAGGCCCTCCCACGGCAACGTCTCACGTTGCTTGGCCAGGTGCTCACGGGAGTCATTGATGTCATCGAGACCGTCGACGATCTCACCGTCACGCATGAGCGGGGTGACCAGCTGGCGGTAGTCCAGCGCCGTCGGGTTCTCCGGCGGATTCGCCTCCGGGTAGACAATCTCGTCCACCGCGACACCCGTGCTGCGGTAGGTACGCACAGCCCGCTTCGCACCACCCTTCATCTGCTTGCCGGAGGAGCGCTTAGCCACCGGCACGCCGTCAACCTCCACGAGCTTGTACACCAAGCCCGCAGTTGGGGTCCCGGAACCCGTGACCACAGAAGTACCCACACCGAAGCCGTCCACCGGGTCGCCACGAAGACCAGCGATGGCGAATTCATCCAGGTCGCTAGAGACGATGATCTTGGTGTTGTACGCGCCAAGCCCATCGAGCTGGTCGCGCACGCGACGGGACATGATGCCCAAATCACCCGAGTCGAGCCGCACGCCACCAAGCTCCGTGCCCGCGACCTCGATCGCATTCGCCACACCCTGCGTGATGTCGTAGGTATCCACCAGCAACGTGGTGTCTACGCCCAAAGAATCGATCTGCGCCTTGAAAGCAGCCTTCTCATTAGGCATGCCATCCGGGTTGGTGTGCAGCAGCGTCCACGCGTGCGCAGCGGTGCCTGCCGCAGGGATGCCGTAGCGCAGACTGGCTTCCATATTCGAAGTCGAATCGAAGCCCGCGATATACGCCGCGCGCGCAGAGGTCACTGCTGACTGCTCATTGGTGCGGCGCGAACCCATCTCCATGATTGGACGGCCGTCAGCTGCGGTGACCATACGCGAAGCAGCAGTCGCAATCGCCGAATCGGAGTTCAGAATCGACAGAATGATCGTTTCCAAAATGCAGCACTCCGCAAAAGTGCCGCGCACCGTCAGAATCGGGGAATAAGGGAAGTAGAGCTCGCCTTCCTTGTAGCCGTCGATCTGCCCACCGAAGCGGTAATTGCGCAGAAAGTCCTTCGTCTTCTCACTAAGGAAATCGGCCAGCGCGATCTGCTCTTCAGTGAAGCGGAACTTGCGGATCGCTTCGATCAAACGGCCCGTGCCAGCAACCACGCCGTATCGACGCTCATTCGGCAACTTGCGGCCAAAGACTTCGAAGACGCACTCGCGGGAGTACGTACCGTCCTTCATCGACGCATCGAGCATTGTCAGCTCGTACATGTCGGTCAGAAAGGCGGTCGAGGACTGTGAGTTGGGGGACTGGATGTCCGACTCGGGCGTAGTCATGTGCACAACCCTAGTCTGCGGCTGCGTGCTTGAGTAAGGATGTCTAGTACTCTTGGGCCTATGACTGGTGTCACACGCGAGATTCGGATGGGCTCCCCAATGGCTACCCCTGAGCTCGACGAGGAAATTGACGTTGATGTCGATGTCGCCGAGAACCTGCCATGGATGTGCATTGTGTGGGATGACCCGGTGAACCTGCAGAGCTACGTCACCTACGTTTTCCAGACCGTGCTCGGCTACGGGCGCAAGCGCGCCCAAGAGCTGATGATGCAGGTCCACACTGAAGGCAAAGCGGTCGTGTCCTCTGGTGAAAAAGACAAAGTCGAAGGCGACGTGAAAAAGCTGCACACCGCTGGCCTGTGGGCCACGATGCAGCAGGCAGGCTAACCGAGTGGCCAGAGGATCTGAAGTTTTCGAGGAAGAGGCGAATACATGCAGCCGTGGAGGCGGAAGAAAGGGCTCATGCGGGCCGCACGTTTTCACACCGTGTTTGACCCGATGGAGCGTGAAGTCATCGGTGACCTCACCGCCACTGTGTCTGAGGCGTTGATTCAGCGCGCGCAGTCCGCGCCAAAGGATGAGCTCGCGGCGATGATGGACATGCCCGCCGGGCATTCTGAACCGCCTACTGATCCGTCGCTGGCACGACTCTTGCCGGATTTTGAGCGTGAGGGCGATGAGGAATTCGACGGCGATAATTCATTGCTGCGTAGCTTGCACGAAAACGACATCATCAAAGCAAAGTTGACGAACCTGCAGGTGATCAACACCGCACTGGGGCCGACCGGTGGCGTGGCCGTCACCATTGAGGAGGACGAAGCGCACCAGGTCATCGCTGCACTCAATGACATGCGCCTGTATGTCGCATCTGCTGAAACCCAGAGTGAAGCTGCGGAGCAGGACCGAGACAACTTGGTCGAATGGCTGGCGTTCTGCCAGGACTCGCTGCTCCAGGCGATGATGGGGGAATAGCGTGACGGGCAACCTCGCGCCGGGATTTGAGGTGGCAGGCCTGCGCGTTGGCCATGTTTCGCTCGGGGATACCGGTGTGACAGCACTCGTCGCTGAAGATCCGGCCGGGATGGTCGGCGCTGTTGATGTCCGCGGTGGCGGCCCCGGAACACGCGAGACAGACCTGTTGAACCCGCACAACACCGTTCAGCGAATCAATGCGGTGGTGCTGTCCGGGGGATCTGCATTCGGTCTCGCCTCCGCCGATGGTGCGATGCGTGAATTGGAATCGCGAGGGATCGGTTTCGCTGTCTTCGGCGAGGATCAACCCGGCCCACGGGTTCCTATCGTGCCGGCCGCAGTCATTTTCGACCTCGTCGTCGGGGACCCAAATCACCGTCCAGGACCCAACGATGGAGCTGCCGCCGTGTGCAACGCGCTTGACGACGGTGCCGTGGCCACCGACCAGACCGTATCCGGCAGCGTCGGCGCCGGCTGTGGTGCCACCGCTGGAGTTTTGCGTGGGGGAGTGGGATCGGCACATACCACGGTCACCAGCGCAGATGGTGCGGAGTATCGCGTTGCTGCTCTTGTGGTGGCTAATCCCTTGGGTAGCGTCATTGATGAAAAAACGGGACTTTTTTATGGTGCCCCGTCGCGCCCAGCCGTCGATCTTGGGCAATTTGGTGAGTTGGAACGGCCGAAGCCGAAGCTCAATACCACGATCGGTGTTGTGGCTACCGATTGTCCTTTGCCACCGGCACAGCTCGAGCGCCTGGCTATGACGGGGCACGATGGGATCGCCCGTGCCGTGCGGCCTTCGCATTCACCACTAGATGGTGACACGTTGTTCGCGGTTTCCACCGCAAAGCAAGAAAAATTTGTCGCCTTTAGCCCCGTCGATGCAGACCCAGAGCTTTTCTATGCGCTGTGTGATGCATCAGCGAAGTGCGTTGAAGCCGCCATCGTCGACGGCGTGGCCAGCGCAGAACCCGGTTATGACGTGGCAGCGTGGAGGGACATCGTGGCCAGCGGACATTAAGCTGGACGCACCATGAGCTATCAACCGAATCCTTCAGCGCATAACGCGTGGAATCCCCAGCCGAGTCCTTTTGGCCAGCCCGGCGGTTACGCAGGTACCCCAATGCAACAACCGGGTGGAAATAATCTTCAACCCCGACGCCGCTCCCAAGCCAAGCTTGGACTTTTGTACGCCATTGGTTACATCGTGCTGATCTGGGCTGTGCACCTGATCAGCCTCATCCTGTTCGGTGGTGGCTTGGTCATTTTTGGTATTCACCCATTGGAACCGGCATCGCTCCCGTTCATCTTCACCTCGCCGATCCTGCATGTGAATTTTGAGCACTTGATTTCTAATACGGTGCCCGGAGCGATCTTCGCCTTCCTGATCGGCTATTCCGGCCACCGTGTGTTTTGGGAGACGACTGCATTCGTTGTGCTCATCGGTGGTGTGGGCACATGGGTATTGGGTGGGCCCGGCACCAACCACGTTGGCGCATCGATGCTGGTGTACGGCTGGTTGGCCTACCTGCTAGTCCGCGGCATCTTTAATAAATCGCTCTCCCAGATCGCCTTGGGCGTGCTGCTGGGCGTTCTTTATTCCGGCCTGCTGTGGGGAATGCTCCCAGTCACCCCGGGGGTGAGTTGGCAGGCGCACCTCTTTGGTGCTGTCGGTGGGGTAGCAGCTGGCGTTCTGATCACTTCCGATGATCCGCCAGCATTGCGCACGCAGAAGGAAGCTAAGCGGGCCCGCAAACTTTAATCCACGCATTGGGACGAGGAATCGTTTCGCGCTAAGAATAAAACGCGGATTATCAGTTTCCATCCAAGCTAAGAGCTTTCTTAACTTTGGATGCGTAATTACACGCTAGTAAAGGGGGGTGCGGCCAGCCTGAATTGGAATCCGTGCGCGTTTCTTTAGGTTTTTCTTAAACCTTAGATTAATATAAGTTCCATGGAAAACATGGACGTGCTCACGGATTATGAGGCAGAAACCTGGGCAGCAATGTGGCAGTGCCACATGGAGCTCCCCACCGGCTTGGATTCGCAGCTCAAGCGCAATGCCAATGTCACTTATTTCGAGTTTCAGGCAATGCTGAAGATTAGTGAATCCCCGACTGCATCGCGTCGCATGACGGATTTGTCTGAGGCCACGTCGATGTCGTTGTCGCACCTCTCCCGCGTGATCACGCGCCTGGAGAAGAAGGGGTTCATCGCTCGCATCCCAGATCCGAATGATGGTCGTGCAACGTTTGCAGCGCTGACCCCGGCAGGGCAGCGCGCGGTGAGCGCTGGTTATCCGGGATATGTAGCAGAAATCCGCCGTATTATCTTCGACAATCTTTCGGCCGATGAGCTTGAGGTCTTCTCTTCCGCATTGAACCGCATCAACGCGGCCCTGCGTCACGAGTTGCCGGTTGAGCGTCCGGAGGATCAGGTCGCGGCCACTGACGTCGCCTAGGCGCGTCTGCTGTTGCCGTCGCGGTAGAATCCCACACCGTGGTGGATTTCAATAACGATGGCAGCGATGAGAACGACGCCGCGTCGGCAAGCGCATATAACGATGCGCCGATCGGCATTTTCGATTCAGGATTCGGTGGTTTGACGGTCGCCCGTGCCGTCATGGACCAGTTGGGCAACGAATCCATTATGTACATCGGTGATGGCGCCAACGGCCCGTATGGCCCGAAGCCGATCGCAGAGGTGCGTGAGCATGCGACGGCGATTGCCGATGAACTCGTTGAGCGCGGTTGCAAGATGATCGTGATCGCATGCAACACGGCCTCGGCCGCGTTTTTGCACGATGCGCGTGAGCGTTATGACGTCCCAGTCATCGAAGTGATTCAACCCGCTGTTCGCCGTGCGATTGCCACGACACGAAATGGCCGCGTGGGTGTGATCGGTACTCAGGCAACGATTCGTTCGCATGCGTATCAAGACTTGTTTTCCATTGCCTCTGGCGTAGAGGTCACCGCAGCGGCCTGCCCAGCTTTTGTTGAATTCGTGGAGCGGGGAATCACTTCTGGCCGTCAGATTCTTGGAGTTGCGCAAGGCTATCTGGAGCCGCTGCAGGCGGCGGGCGTCGATACGCTTGTGCTTGGTTGTACCCACTACCCGCTGCTGTCTGGCGTGATCCAGCTGGCCATCGGGGACGATGTGACGCTGGTGTCTTCCGCTGAGGAAACCGCGAAGGATGTGTTGCGTGTGCTCACGGAGAAGGACATGTTCGCCGACCCCGAGCATGAGCCGGTGCGTACCTTTGAATCCACGGGTGACCCGGAGACATTTGAACGTCTTGCCGAGCGCTTCCTTGGGCCCCAGATGTCCGCTGTTGCGCACGATGTGAAATAAGTGGTGTAAAACACCTGTTTACCCCCGCATGAAAAACCTCGCTTTCATTTAGATTTTCCTGCTCATCCGTGGCACAGTAAGGCCATGAAATTGACAGTTCTCGGCTGCACGGGGTCGCTCTCGGCCCCGGGCAATCCCGGCTCGTCGTACCTCATCAGCACAGAAGAGGGCCAGCCGGGCATTGTGATGGACTTCGGGCCTGGTGCGCTCGCCGCCCTGCAGGAGGTTGCGGATCCATCCGACACGCACGTGCTGTTCAGCCACCTTCATGCCGATCACTGTTCTGATACCGCATCGCTGGTTGTGTGGCGCCGTTTTCACCCGAATGCTCCAGCGACGCAGCGTCATATTTTGGCTGGTCCGGGTTATGCGGCAGAGCATCTTGGTCGCATGGGGGCGAATGGTCCGGATGAGGTCGACGATATCTCGGACACCTTTGATATCCACGTGTGGGGCGATGAGCCGTTGGAGATCGGTCCGGTGACCGTCACGCCTTTCCCTGTTGTTCACCCTGCTGTGGAGTCACGCGCGCTGCGCGTTGAACACAATAAGACAGGCAAGGTCATCGTTTATTCCGGTGACTCCGCGTACACGCCCCTGCTTATCGACGCGGCCCGTAACGCCGACCTTTTCCTCTGTGAGGCTGCCTGGGGGCCAGAGGCCGATGAGGACACCCCTGAGGGAATGCACATGTCAGGCCGCGAAGCTGGCCGTATTGCGCGCGAAGCCGGTGTGAAAAAGCTCGTGCTGGTTCACATTCAGCCGTGGACTGATAAGGAAGCGACTCGCCGGGCTGCTGCCGAAGAATTCGACGGTGAGATCGTGGTGGGTAACGCAAAGGATGTCTACGAGGTCTAGCGGGTCGTCGAAGCTACCGTAGCTGGCTGTAGGCTCGGTCCCATGACTGAAGCTAATTCCGCTCAAGATCCTTTTGTCCGTGCTGATGGTCGCGCGCTCGACGAGATGCGCCCGGTGCGCATTACCCGAGGCTTCACCTCGAATCCGGCAGGCAGTGTGCTCGTTGAATTCGGCAATACCCGAGTGATGTGCACTGCCAGTGCTGAAGAAGGCGTTCCGCGCTTCAAGAAGGACTCCGGCGAAGGTTGGCTCACCGCCGAATACGCGATGCTGCCATCCGCCACGCACGAGCGTATGCCGCGTGAGTCGATGAAGGGCAAGGTTAAGGGACGCACCCATGAGATCTCCCGCCTAGTTGGGCGCTCCCTGCGCGCAGCAGTTGATTTGAGCCAGTTGGGGGAGAACACGATCCAGCTCGACTGCGATGTGCTGCAGGCTGATGGCGGTACCCGCACCGCGTCGATCACCGGCGCATACGTCGCGCTTGCCGACGCCATTGCGCACCTCAAAGAACGTGGCCTCGTCCCCGGTGAGCCGCTGCTTCCGCCGGTCGCAGCGGTCTCCGTCGGCATTATCGACGGCCGCGTCAGCCTCGACCTCCCATACGAAGAAGACTCCCGTGCCGAGGTCGACCTGAACGTGGTGATGAACGAGTCCGGCAATTTCGTTGAAGTCCAGGGCACCGGCGAGCACGGTTTGTTCGGCCGTGAGCAGCTGAACCAGATGCTGGACGCAGCGGAGAAGGGCTGCTCCGAGCTCATCGCAGCGCAGAAGGCGGCTCTGGGATGGTAGACACCAACCAACCCGTGAAAGTGCTCGTCGCCTCCGGCAATGCGAAGAAGCTGGTGGAACTTGAAACCGTCCTGAGCGAACTCGGCATCGACGGTGTTGAGCTCGTCTCTCTCAAAGACATCCCGGCCTACCCGGAGCCTGTTGAGAACGGCCTTACATTCGAAGAGAATGCACTGCTAAAAGCCCGTGAGGGTGCAAAGCAGTCTGGTCTGGCCTGCGTTGCCGATGACTCTGGTCTTGCCGTCGATGCTTTGAATGGGATGCCCGGCATTCTCTCCGCGCGCTGGTGTGGCCGTCACGGCGATGATCCTGCCAACAATGAGTTGCTGCTCGCCCAGACCAGCGATATCGACGATCCGCACCGCGGTGCAGCCTTCGTTTCCTGCTGCGCTCTGGTCACCCCAGATGGTGAAGAGTTCACTGCTGAAGGCCGCTGGGAGGGCACCCTCCTACGCGAAGTGCATGGCGATGGTGGATTCGGCTACGACCCGATCTTTGCCCCCACTGATGCTCCAGGGAAGTCAGCCGCGCAGCTCGCCCCGGAGGAGAAGAATGCTCGGTCCCACCGCGGAAAAGCACTGCGCAAACTAGCGCCCCGCATCGCCGAACTCGTGCAATAGATCTCGGGGGTAGGGTCGATGGGGCTGAACATAAACGTCAATCTTTATATGTTGAAGGAGCTCCTGAGATGAAGAAACAATTTATCCTCGCTGGTGCCGCTGTAATGTCTGCAGGTCTGTTGACCGCCTGCGGCAACTCGCTCGACGGCACGTGGGAGGGAACTGGCCAAGACTCTGAGACAGGAGCTGCTGCCGGCAATGTCTCCCTAGAGATCGACGGTGGCGACTGCACCTGGTCGGTGACTGACACCGCGACAGGAGAGACTAAGACTGCGCGCTGCGAAGAAAGCGGTAACTCCATCAAGCTGGCTGATGTCGATACGGGCAAGGACCTGAAGTACGACATGGAGCAGACCGATGAGTCCCTCACCCTGACCCCGGACGGCGGCGATGCGAAGGACATCCTCGTCCTCACCCGCGTATCCGAGTAGTCGCAGCGAGAAGGGGGGACAGGCACTCAGAAGGAGGGCCTGGAGACCCCTAAAGCTGGAATTCCTCAGTGACTTCCTTGCGGCGCCATGCCTCAACGAAAAAGGAGAGGAACGGGACGACGCCTGCGATCGCGGTAACGATCCACTGCTTCGTTGACCAGCGCGCCTTCATACCTAGGTTGAGGGTGGCCAGAAGGAAGATCGCGTACATCCAGCCGTGCAGGATCGCCACCCAGCTGAGGGCGCTGACATCCATGTTCAGGCCGTACTCCATGATCATGCGGGCACACAGGAGAAGCAGCATGATGCCTGTGATCCAGGCGGTCACGGAGAACACCCGCAGTGCGGTGCGTACACGGCGCTGGCGTTCCGGGTGGATCGGCGCTGCTCCCGGTGCGGCAGGCTGAGTCGTCTGGGCGTTCGGGGTGCTGTCAGTCATGGTGTCCTAGTCGTCTTTCTGTTCTGCTGGCTGCTCTGCTGGGGTCGTGCTGTCGGCACTTTGACGCCGCGGTGTGAAATGGGCGTTGTATTCCTCAATGTTCATAGTTGGGCGACTCGGCAGGAAGTCTTCGTCGATCGCGGTGATTTCCTCGGGGTCACCGAATGCCTTCCTATCGGCGTCGTAAAGCGCCTGCATGGTGTCGCCGGAGTTCTCCGCGTCGATCTTCTCGTTCTCCATGCGCATACCGGCGCGGTAGATGAAGATCAGGAAGGCTCCGAAGAACGGCCATTGCAGGGCATACCCGAGGTTTTGGAGGGAACCGGTGCCAGATTGGAACCGCATCCACTGCCAGCGCGCGAGCAGCAGGGTGACAATAACGGCGGCGACGAGCAGCACGACGTGCCAGGCGCGGACCCGGAGGCGTTCCTTTTTGGGAGCGCTCTTTTCGGTGTCAGCGTTGGTGATATCCCCGTTCGTAGGGTCTTCCGCTGCGTTGCTCACGCTGGGCATTCTACCAATCGACTCACACTAGCCAAAAGTTTGAGGCGACCCTCCGGAAAGGAGAGGCCGCCTTGTTGTTTGTGCGCCCGGTGAGACTTGAACTCACACGCCTTACGGCACTGGAACCTAAATCCAGCGCGTCTGCCAATTCCGCCACGGGCGCGCGCGAAGCGGTTCATAGTGTACCGCCCGCGGTGTTGAGGGGAAAATACGGAGCGCATTCTCGCGCCCAGTATCGTGCGGCTAGAGGTCCAAGTCGCGCAGCAGGCGACCGACGTGGCCGGTGGCCCTCACGTTGTACTGGGCAGATTCAATGGTTCCATCGGCACCGACGAGGAAAGTAGAACGGATAACGCCCTGGACGATTTTGCCGTAGTTCTTCTTTTCGCCGAAGGCGCCGTAGGCGGTCATGACCTCCTTGGATTCGTCGGAAAGCAGCTCAATGGTCAGATCGTGGTCGGCGCGGAATTTCGCCAGCTTTTCTGGGGAGTCCGGGCTAATGCCCACGACGGAGACGGATGAGTCTTCGAATTCGGAGAGGTTCTCGGAGAAGTCGCAAGCTTCCTTGGTGCAGCCGGGGGTGTTGGCGCGTGGGTAGAAGTACACGATGACGCGCTTACCGGCGTAGTCAGAAAGCGAGACGGTTTCGCCTTTGTCATTGGGCAGGGAAAATGTGGGGGCTTTGTCGCCTTCGGTCAAACGTGTTGCTTCAGTCATGCCCGCCACTGTAGCGAGATCAAGTACTGTAGGGGCCAGAGAAAAGCTTTATGGCTACATCAACGTTCAATAATTTTTAGATCTGGGAGTTGAAAATGGCACGAGATATCAATGACATTCAGCGTGAGATCGAGCGCACTCGCCGTAACCTCGCTGGCACGATCGATGAGATTGCGGACCGCACTCGCCCGGAGAATTTGGCGAATGATGCGAAGAAGCAGGTTAGTGCGAAGCTGCAGGACAGCAACGTACAGAAGATTCTCGCTGGCGTTGGTGTCGCCGTTGTTGTGCTGATCGCTATCAGCAGCTCCAACAAGCGCAAGAAGAAGAAGGATCTGAAGGAGCTGCAGCGTCTGCTTTCGCAGCGCTAAGCCTTCTATAAAAAGTGCGCCGTTTCCCCACGGGTGGGGCAGCGGCGCATTTTGTTATGCCAGTTCGGCGCCGGCGGCCTGCATTTCTTCGAGGGCGGCGTTGCCACGGGCGTCGTCGACAGGCGAGCACATATCGCGCAGGACACGGACGTCGAAGTCTTCCTTCAGGGCGTCAAGCACGGTGGCGCGCACGCAATGATCGGTGGCGATGCCAACGACATCGAGAGCTTTCACGTCATGCTCGCGCAGCCAATCTGCAAGCAAAGCCTTTTCGCTTTTCGACGCCCCCTCAAAACCGCTATACGCCGCCTCATACTCGCCTTTCCGGAAGTGCTCATCAAAGGCGAAATCAGCGATCGGGGCGCGCAGTGCAGCGCCGTCTGAGTCAGCGACGCAGTGGACAGGCCAGGTGTCCACAAAATCGGGATTATCCGAGAAGTGTGTTCCGGGATCGATGTGCCAGTCCTGGGTTGCCACGATGTGGGCGTAATCCGTGGCATTAGAAGTCAAGAACGAAGCAATGCGTTCTGCAACGACATCACCACGCTTCGTGCCGAGCGAGCCGCCAGGGCAGAAATCATTTTGCACATCGACGATGACAAGTGCGCGATTCTGGTTAATCTGAGGGTTCATACGGGCCAGACTACAGCGGTCACGCACCTAGGAAGTCGCCCAGCGCGGCGCTTGCGGGGTCCACTGGGCAAGTCCTTGGAGCAGTTCTTCGGGGGAATCTGCCACGACGAAGCTGTCGCGGTCTGCTTGGCGGACAAACCCAGTGGCCACCATGTGATCGATCATGGCGGTCAGTGGCTGCCAGAACTGCTTATCGAGCAGCCCGATCGGTTTGGTGTGGAGGCCGAGTTGTTGGTTGGTCCATTCGTCGAAAAGCTCGTCGAGCGTGCCCGCACCTCCGGGAAGCGCGACGAATGCGTCGCAGCGTTCGCTCATGATGTGCTTGCGTTCCGCGAGCGTGTCCACCAAGACGAGCTCGCTCAAGCCGGTGTGTGCGATCTCGTGCTGTGCGAGGTGGCGGGGCATGATGCCGATAGTCTTTCCGCCGCCGTCGATTGCGCCTTGGGCCACGGCGCCCATCAGTCCCAAACGGCCACCCCCGTAGACAAGCGTAAGGCCCTTGGCGGCCAGGGTAGAGCCGAATTTGTATGCAGCTGTGGTCAGCGACTCGTCTACGCCCTCCCGTGCGCCAGCGAAGACTGTTACTGCGGAAATAGCCGTATTGGAGGATGCTTGCTTGTTGCTCACGATTCTCCAATGTAGTTCTCGGCAAGACACGCGCAAGCAGTCCCCTGTTAGCGGGAGGCTTGGGTTGTGAGCAAAAAATTAGGCCAGGTCTTCCGGATGATGCCGGTTGACCTGGCGAGTCTGTGCGCCATCAGGGAATCGAACCCCGAACCCACTGATTAAGAGTCAGTTGCTCTGCCAATTGAGCTAATGGCGCTTTGCCTTGAAGGCAACGAGAAGAAAATATAGCAGCTTGTTTCAAAGGTGTGAAATCGCCTGGTCAGAGGCATGGTTCTAAGGGCGGTATAGCGTCATGGAATAACGTGTAAGGGTCAAGTGCTGGAAGGTGATGAAAGGCATAAATTTAGTGCTTAATTGCATTGTGTGTAACTGAATAATGAGCCGGCGCGACCTATAGAGTGAAGATTCGTTGCGTTGGGGTTTTTCGAGTTTTTCGTTGGCAATTTCAAGGGTTATGTGGTTCCAAAATGACTGAGAAGACGGTGTCGCGGTTGCGGCGTTTCATTGCTGCTGGCGCGGTCTTGATGCTGGCTGGCAGTGCAGCTGTAGGCTGCACGATCGATCAAGGTGACGGCTCGGAGAAGTCTTCTCAATCCACTCAGGAAGCGCAGCCGGAGCCGGCGACCATCTCTGTCGAAGACGGCGCGGAGGGCGTGGGGCCACGGGACCCGATCACCGTCACCTCCTCTGACGGTCTGGAATCCGTCACCATGACCAATGAGGATGGCAAAGAGGTCGAGGCGGAATTCAACGCCGATAAGACCGAGTGGAAGGTCGCGGAGCCTTTGGGCTACAGCCGCCAGTACACGATCGAAGCAACCACGACGAAGGGGGAGACCTCTCAGGCGTCGTTTAGCACTGTGGTTCCGAATGGGCAGATCTCGGCCTACATTGGGCCGCTCGATGGCTCTGAGGTCGGCGTTGCACACGCAGTGAACTTCTACTTTGATTCCTCCCCAGCGAACCGTCAGGCCGCCCAGGACGCCATCACGATTGAAACCTCCAATGACACTGAGGGTGCGTTCTACTGGATTGACCCGAACCACCTTGTGTGGCGCCCGAAGGAATTCTGGCAGCCGGGCACTGAGGTCACCGTTTCGTCGGATATTTACGGCAAAGACCTCGGCGATGGGATTTACGGTGCCCAGGATTCCAAGGCCAGCTTCACTATCGGTGACGAGGTGAAGACGGTGGTGGATGACAACACGAAGATGCTCACCGTGTACCACAACGGTGAAGAGGTGAAGTCCTTCCCAGTGTCGCTGGGCCGCGATGGCCAATTCGCTACCCCAAACGGCATGTACGTGGTGGGCGACCGTAACCCATCGATGACGATGGATTCCACGACGTATGGTCTGGCATTGGAAAATGGTGGTTACCGCACGGATGTGAACTGGGCGACGCAGATGTCGTGGTCCGGTATTTATGTCCACTCCGCTCCATGGGCGATCGGCGCACTGGGCAGCTATAACCAGTCCCACGGCTGCATTAACGCCACCCCGGGTGACGCAGAGTGGTTCATGAATTACGTCAAGCCCGGTGACCCGGTCGAGGTTGTGAACACCAGTGGTGAGACTCTGTCTGGACTGGATGGGTTGGGTTACTGGAACCTGGACTGGGAGACGCTGAAGGCAGGCAATGTCGGTGACTACGAGCTGACAACAACGGAGCAGGAAGCTCCGCGCGTGTAGCGCCGAGAAAAGCTCAGCAAGAGCGCCCTGTGCACAATTCTTGGGAAGGATTGCACGGGGCGTTTTCTCTTTCGGGGGTAGTGGAGAAGCGGTCGGACCTGCCGTACTGGTGAGGGAACCAAAAGTTTCGGCGAAAGTGCTTAAATTGACGCGTCATCATCCCCTGCTCTTTCCATGAAGGAGTTCCCGTGCCCGTCAACATGAACGGTATGGAGCATCTGATCCGCAACTTCCAGCGCTTTCTGCCTCAGATCGTTGGCGCCATTGTGACTTTGGTGTCAGTGATCGCTGTCTTCGCTGGCTTTTTTGGAAGCGGCGGGATTGGTGAGCAACAGCCACCTGAACCATCGCGTCCTGCCGCGTCGTCTAGCTCGTCTTCGGGGAGTAGCTCTAAGCCAGATTCCCATGACACTGAGTATCTGTATGCATACCGCGTTCCATTCGGTATTAGGCAGCTCAATGCGGGCGGCGATGTGAACTTCAGGGGGAAGGACTATCCGAAGTCGCTGGTCTCCACTAGGAGCCGCGGTGAAAGCAACGGCTTTTTCAAGATCGGTAGGGAATTCTCCACACTGACTTACACCGCCGCTTGGGCATCCGATATTCCGAACTCGGGTGGCCTTGGTGTCATCGAGATTCGTCTGGATGGTGTTCTTCAAGACCGTGTGCTGGTGAAACCGGGGAAAAGCAGGACCCGACATGTGAAAGTCCGCGGTGTCGACAGGGTGGGAGTGAAGTTCTATGCCCTCGATTCGAAGGGCGGATCGAAGAGAGTGGCGCCGAAGGGTCTCGCTGTTCTCACCCCAACGCTGAAATAATTCGCAGTGGTGTTTTGTCCCATCTCGAACGAGGTGGGACATTTTCATGTCGCTGCCGCGCCGGGAAAGAAACATACCCCGTAACTTAAACGTGCAGGTTACGGGGTATTATTCGGGGTGGCTGACGGGGCTCGAACCCGCGACACCCAGGATCACAACCTGGTGCTCTACCAGCTGAACTACAGCCACCATCGCTGCTCAATGCAGCGGATTAATACATTAGTTCACGCGCGCGGTTTTACAAAAACTGCTGGTAGGCGGCGGTGGCTTCCTTGGTGCTTTCGTTTGCTTCGGAGGAAGACGGGCCGGGCGCTGGCACGAAGACGGCGCGACGGTAGTAGTCGAGCTCGCGGATGGATTCGACGATATCGGCCAATGCGCGGTGGGCCATTCCCTTCTCAGGCTGGTTGTAATACGCCTTGGGGAACCAGCGGCGGGTGAGCTCCTTGATGGTGGAGACGTCGATCATGCGGTAGTGCAGTGCCGCATCCAGCTTCGGCATTTGCGTGCGGATGAAGGTGCGGTCAGTAGCGATCGAGTTGCCAGCCAGGGGTGGGCGGTGCTCACCGCAGTGCTTCTCGACGAGTCCCAGCACAGCCTTCTCCGCCTCCTCGATAGTGATGGTCGAGGCTTTGATCGCCTCGGTGAGCCCGGAGGAGCCGTGCATCTCAGTGACGAAATCGTCCATCTCTGCCAGCTCTTCATCGGTGGCGTGGATGACGAGGTCAATGCCTTCGTCGAGGATGTTCAGTTCGGCATCGGTGACCAGGGCGGCGACCTCCACGATGACGTGGCGGTCGGGGTCCAGGCCTGTCATTTCCAAATCGACCCATACGATGCGGTCGTCTTTTGCGGCCAGTGCTTCAGTCATGGGCCCCACGCTAGCCCATCTTGGCGTAGAACCAGCCCATTACCGGTGCGAGGGCTCCGCGGGGAGCGTATGCGGAGACGAAGTCCATTGCCTTGGACAGAGGACCCGGAGTGATGCGTCGACGGTTCTTCTTCATTGCGTCGATGGTTTCGCGGGAGCAGGATTCATACGTCGTCCACAAGAAATCAGGGACGACCTTGTCCACGATGGATTGCTCTTCTTCCGGAATCACAGCATCACGGACAGGGCCAGGAGCAAGCAATGTGCAGTGCACGCCTGTCTTCTTCAGCTCGTAGTGCAAGGCTTCCGTGAAGGCATTGACGCCAGCCTTGGTGAAGACGTAAGTGGCGTTATTCGGGATCGGGACATTGCCTGCGGCGGAGCCGACATTGCATAGTGCGCCTTCACCGCGCGGAACCATTTGATCAAGCACGGCTTTGGTGATGCGGAAGACGGCGGTGGCATTCAGGTTGAACTGGTTCGTTTCATACGTCCAGTCCTGCTCCATGAATGGGCCGAAGGAGGCAATGCCGGCGGAGTTGACGCAGATGGAGATGCGTTTTTCGTCGATAAGCGAAAGCAGCTTGTCGACGTCTGCCGCAACCGACAGGTCATGTGCCGCCACGATCACGTCGACATTGTGCTTTGCTTCAAGCTCTTCGGCGAGCTTTGTCAGCACGTCTTCGCGACGGGCGACGATGATGAGGTTGTGGCCTTCAGCTGCGAAATCGCGAGCCATGGCCTCGCCGATGCCCTGGCTCGCGCCAGTGACCAGTGCGTAGGAATCACGTGCGGGGGAGGGGAAACTCATGCCTGCGAGCCTACAGGGCTGTCACTGGGGGCTTGTTGATTATTTGACCGAGAACACGTCGCCTGGCTGGCAATCGAGCGCTTTGCAGATTGCAGCGAGAGTGGTGAATCGGACGGCTTTTGCGCGGTTATTTTTCAAAACGGACAGGTTGACTGGGGTGATGCCGACTTGCTCGGCGAGGGCCGCGCCGGTGATTCCGCGTGTGGCCATCAGCTCATCGAGGTGGCAGATCACCTGTGGTTCAGTGCTCGGATTAGACAAGGCCATCCACGTCCTCTTCGAGCTTCGCGCCACGACGCAGGGCGGTTGCCAGTGCGGCGAGGACACAAGCGAGAACCAGTGCCGGAGCCAGATCAGAAAGCGGAGTCGTGGTGCCCGGATCCTGCCACCAGTCGATGCCCAGCTGCGCCGCCGCCCAGTTATTGGCCATGCCTTCCAGGCCGAGACGCGCAACGAAGAAGACGAACACGCTGATCCATGCGGCTGTGAGGCGGCGCGAGTTCTTCTCGGTGAAGAACTGTCCCTTGGACATGTCGCTGAATGTGTTGGTGACTAAGAAGACTGCGGCGAGCAAGCCAATGAATTTCAGTGCGAGCGCGATGGCGTAAAGGGTCTGTGGGCCCGATTCGAGATCAGCGAAGTGGAGTCCGCCCTCAACGGCGGGGGAGAGGCGCGTGGAGATGACGCCGTGTGATGTCAGTGCGACGATCTCGGGCAGGATCCACGCAAATGTGATGGCGACGGCGAGAGCATCGGCCCACGAAATATTCGTGCTCTTGTCTTTCTTCGGTGGGCGTGGCGTTGGTGCCGGGGTGGGGGAGTCGGTCGGGTTGGTCTCGTGTGCATTCATGATCTCAAACCTTTCTTATCGTTATTCGATGTTGTCGTGATTCGATAATATCGCTATTCGATAAGCCGTCAAGGTTTGGGCATGAAAAATGCCGCCCTTTTTGTGGTGGGCGACATTGTCTATGCAGATAAATGGCTATTTAAGAAATCTAGGAAAATTTAGAATCGCCCGCCTCAAAGGTCCCGATATAGCAACTTGGCCCGTCCGGCGCTTCCTCCGGGTCGTAGTCGTAGAGCTCATCTTCGCCTTCGTCTCCAGCGGCGATGCCGTGAGTGCGCGTGGGCTCTTCTAGCTCGTAGTCATCTACTACCTCTTCGAGCCATTCCTTCATTGAAAAGGCATCGATGATCCGGGTGGGGGAGTTGCGGTCGAACTGGATGATCTGGCCTGGGGTGCCACCGCCTGAACCGTGGAGGTCGATGCAGAGATAAGTGTCAGCCCAAGAGGTGGCAAACGGAATCCACTTTGGGTTGTACCAGTCTTTGGAGGGGAATTGGTTCCCGGCGGCGTCGATAAGCATGCCCCATGTTTTGAGCGCCTCGTCGAGGCTCAAAAGCTGGACTATCCCGATGATGTCTTCCTTATTTGAGCCGTCGTGCCAGTGATACAGCTCGACGAGTTCGAACGGGAAAGTCACGCCTGCTTGTTCCAGGACGTGCGAATAAGCGTGGACTTTCCGTTCAATTTCGTGAAGCGCGAGCCCATCGCCTAAAGCCATGAACGCCGGCGGATGAACCGTGGCCATGAGAAACTCGAGTTCGTTGAGGGTTGCGGTGATGTTCTTCGTAGTGTTCATGGCCCTCATCGTAAATTCGTATCCCGCGCATGTCGCGCGTTCGCGCACGTCAAATGTACATTTCAGTGTGCAATCGCGCGTTGCGCATTCGCCCCACGGGCGCTAAAAGCTCGCTCGGTGGGGCGTTTAGCCACGTTTACTGCGGCAAATTGTCCACCGCGTACTGTGCCTGTTCCGGAGTGAACTGCTCGCCGTGCTCGGATACGAGCTGCTCGTAGATCGCATCAGGCGACATGGCCATGGTGTCTTGATAAACCTTGGCCTTCTCCAGGGCGTTCTTGTTGTAGTCCGCCTTCACATTCTCAATCGCATACTGGGCAGCTTCCTCGCTGAACTGCTCCCCATATTCAGACGTCAGCTGTTCACGAAGGCCCGCTTCAGACATGTGCATTGTGTCGGAGTAGATCTGCGCCTTCTTCAGTGCGCTGGTGAATTCGCGCGGCACATCTTCCTTCTTCTTCTCCGGCTGATCTTGCGGTGCCTCCGCCGGCTTTTCGGCTGGAGCAGCATTAGGTGCCTCATTGGCAGACTCGGCAACGCTGGTTTCCGGCGCGGTGGTCTCGTCATCTGCGCTGTCGTTACCACCACCTCCGATGGCTGCGCCAATGCCAATGAGGAGCAGGCCACCCAGGATGATTCCGCCCCACTTCATGCACCCGCCTTTCTTTTCCGGCTGCTGCGGTGCCTGCATCGGCTGTGGCTGTCCCTGTGCCCACTGCTGGTTCGGATCCCACTGCGGGCTGCCCTGGTCGGGGTTGTATGCGGTACTCATGGTTGTCCCTTTCGAAACGGCTTCGCCACACGGTGGCGAAGAAGTTGGCTGATGAAGATTCGAGGCGGTAGTGCCTCAAGCGCACTAGCCACTGCGCGCCGGGACTCTGGGAAAAGACATTGTCAGTGTCGCTTTGCTGTGGCTTTGTATCGCTGTGGTTTCACAGTAGAAAACGGGGTGAACCATCCATCTGGATTCTTCGAATGGTGTTTCGAAACTGCCCGTTAGGGAAGTGGTTCAAGTTGGGCAGAAACGCCTGATCCGAAAAGAAAAAACCGGCTCTCACCTTGGTAAATGAGGTCCGGTTTGTTAACTATGTCGCGACTGAGAACAAGCGCGCCCCCAGCAGGATTCGAACCCGCGACCAGCCGGGTAGAAACCGGATGCTCTA
>NZ_CAMXWS010000026.1 GCF_947253065.1 uncultured Corynebacterium sp. | reverse complement strand
GCACGAGGGAAAGCGCCCCCAAAGGAAGCGACTTAGGGCAGGAAGATCGCGTCGATGATCGCGCCGGCATCGAGTGCCACGGACTTTTGGGAGTGGTCCTCGAGGTTCTTCACGGTGACTTCACCAGTTTCGAGCTCGCGGTCACCGAGGACAAGCGCGGTGTGGGCACCAGAGCGGTCCGCACCCTTCATTGCGCCCTTAAGCCCGCGACCGCCGTAGGCCATGTCGGCGGAGATGCCGTTGGCGCGGAGTTCGTCGATAAGCTGCGCCATCTTCTTGGTGGCTTCAGCACCGATGGCGACGCCGTAGACCTGGACGCGCTGGTCAACACCGTCGATGGTGACGCCTTCGGCTTCGAGCGCGAGGATCGAACGATCAACACCGAGGCCGAAACCGATACCGGAGAGATCCTGTCCACCGATCTGGGCCATGAGCCCGTCGTAACGCCCGCCACCGCCGATGCCGGACTGTGCGCCGAGACCGTCGTGGACGAACTCGAAACAGGTCTTGGTGTAGTAATCCAAGCCACGGACCATGCGCGGATTGATCACGTACTCGATGCCCAAGTCATCGAGGGAACCCGTGACGGTTTCGAAGTGCTCGCGACAGTCCGCGTCGAGGTGGTCGAGCATGAGCGGCGCGTCGGCGGTCATCTCCTGGACCTCCGGGCGCTTGTCGTCCAGCACGCGCAACGGGTTGATCTGTGCGCGGTGACGGGTCTCCTCATCCAGTGGGAGGTCGAGCAGGAAGTCCTGCAGCTTCTGGCGGTAGGCCGGACGGCAGTTCCGGTCGCCCAGGCTGGTCAGCTCAAGGCGGAAACCAGACAAGCCGATGGAGCGGTAGCAGCGATCAGCGAGGGCGATGACTTCGACGTCGAGAAGCGGATCATCAACACCGATCGCCTCGACGCCGACCTGTTGCAACTGGCGGTAACGGCCGGCCTGCGGGCGCTCGTAACGGAAGAACGGCCCGTAGTAGTTGAGTTTGACCGGCAGCTGGCCACGGTCGAGATTGTGCTCGATGACCGCGCGCATGACGCCTGCGGTGCCCTCCGGGCGCAGAGTCACAGAGCGGTCGCCACGGTCGGCGAAGGTGTACATCTCCTTCGACACCACATCAGTCGACTCACCCACGCCACGGGCAAAGAGGGTGGTGTCCTCGAAGATCGGCAGCTCAATGTGCTGGTAGCCGGCGAGGTGCGCCTGCTTCACAAACTCCGAACGCACCGCATGGAACGTCGCGGATGCTGGTGGCACATAATCCGGCACACCTTTCGGCGCGGACAGGGGCTGAAACTTTTCGCTCTTCTCGGTGGTCACGTCGGTCGATCTTAGCGCGCCTGGCCCGCTGCCTTGAGATATGGGTTTGTGGCGCGTTCATGCGCGACCGTTGTGGCAGGCCCGTGGCCGGGCAGGACAGTCAGCGCGTCATCCAGGTCCCAGACTGGACCGGCGAGCGATCGATCCATCGCGGCGGGATCGGACAACGGCAGATCGGTACGGCCAATGGAACCGGCGAAAAGCACGTCTCCAGCGAAAACAACGTCCTCATCCAGAGCGATGAGCAATGCACATCCTGGCGAGTGCCCCGGGGCGTGCACGATACGGAAGTCCATGCCAGCGAAAGTCATGGTCTCCCCTGCCGAAAGGTGGCGCAGGTCTTCTGGCTGCTTCATAGAGTCAACTTCGAAGATCTGGCCGAAGTTGCCGGGGGCTCCCCATTTCGGGACAAGCATGACTTCATCGTCTGGGTGAATGTAGACGGGAAGCCCAAATTCAGCGCAGTCGCGGGTGTGGTCGATGTGCCCGTGGGTGAGCACGACGGCAACGAGCTCGGCACCGGCCTCTTCCACGATCTTCAGCACCTGGGCATAGGAATCTTTGCCCGGGTCAATAACGAATGCTTCCGGCGTAGCGTCAGAAGCGCCATTGCCGGAAGCATTCTCGCCGGAATTAATCACGACGTAGGTATTGGTGCCAAACGGTCCTGCGGTGAATCCTGCGATCTGCATAGCTGCCAGTGTAGACGGCATGCAGCAGACCAAAAGCGCGTTTTACTTCTCCAGCGCTGCCTTGGCGGCTTCGTAGTCGGGTTCGTTAGCGATGTCGTCGGCAAGCTGGGTGTAGACGATGTTGTGGTCCGCATCGGTGACGACAACGGAACGTGCGAGCAGGCCCTTGATTGGGGAGCCTTCCATGATCACGCCGAAGTCCTCGCCGAAGGTGGAGCGGAATGCGGAGGCGGTGACGACATTGTCAATGCCCTCGGCGCCACAGAAACGCTGCTGAGCAAACGGCAGGTCCTTGGACACGCACAACACGACTGTGTTCTCGGCGCCTGCGGCCAACTCGTTGAAACGGCGAACGGACTGGGCACATACGCCGGTGTCCACGGACGGGAAGATATTGAGCACGATGCGCTTACCAGCAAAATCAGCATCAGTGACGGTGTTCATGTCACCGCCGACCAGCTCGAAGGACGGAAGTGCACTGCCCACTGCGGGCAGTTCGCCAGAGGTGGTCGTCGGTTCATTGCGGAAAGAGATATTAGCCATGGCGCCCAGCTTAAATAAACACTTGAACGCACGCACCAGCCCCAAGCCAGGTACTGATACTCTAATTACCCATCTGACCACTGACACCTACTGATGGAGGCCGAAGTCCGTGAGCAATAACGCGCAGCGCGGCAAGGATGCCCTGAAGGATCTTGACCGTGAGCTCAAGTCCCGTGACCGCAAGGAAAAGAACAAGCCGTGGACCATCGCAGCAATGGCCCTGCTAGTCATCGCGCTTGTCGGTGGCGGTATCTACTTGGCCGCAACGTGGGGTTCGGATGAAGAGGTCGTCGCCGAAGACGAAAACAATGAGCAGACTGAACAGCCGGAGGAGATGGAGCCGGTCGCGCTGAGCAAGAAGCGCGCTACCCCGCTGGAGAAGACCGTCACCTGTTCCTATGACGAGGACGGCAATGGCGAGTTCTACAAGGGCCTGCCGGAAACTGAGAATGTTTCCACCGAGGGCACAGTGGACATCACGCTGGACACCTCCGCCGGACCGATCGGCATGACCTTGGATCGTTCTGTGTCCCCGTGCACGGTAAATGCGATTGAGTACCTGGTCGAAGAGGGCTACTACGACGACACGGTCTGCCACCGTCTGACCACCGAGGGCATCCACGTCCTCCAGTGCGGTGACCCGAGCGGCACCGGCAGCGGCGGCCCGGGCTTCACCTTCTCCGACGAGTACCCGGCCGATGACGAGGCAGAGAGCCAGAACCAGAACGTCATCTATGAGCGCGGCACCATTGCGATGGCTAATTCAGGCCCGAATACGAATGGTTCCCAGTTCTTCCTGAACTACGACGATTCCCCGCTGGCACCGGCGTACACCTACTTCGGTGAGATCAACGAGGAAGGCCTGGCCACCCTGGACAAGATCGCTGAGGCTGGGGTCGCTGAGCCGGAGAACGAGGAAGAGGCCATGATGTCCAACCCGGGCGACGGCGCTCCGAAGGAGGAAGTGAAGATCAACAAGGCCTCCATCGCCTAATTCACTCCCCTAAACCTCACTCCGCCCTTGTGTGATCTTCCACACACCGGGCGGAGTTTTTTCATATCTTTCTAAGGTCGCCACAAGGTCACTCACCCCACGCACGCTTCTCGACGCCCACCCGTCCCCCACCCGATATTTCCCACTTCAACTGTGTGGATTCGGAAATAGTTTCGTTCCTCGACGCTCACTTTTGCTCTAAGGTGCAGAAATCGGACCAATCACAACCATCACACTTTCTGAAAAATACCTGAGTAACCACGAGAAATACTTGCCGCAAACTTCTTAATAACCTTGCAGTCCCCTTGGGCCGGCTGTAATGTGTTCCACGTCAATCACGAGCTTCATTCTGAAAGGTTTATTCATGAAGATCCGTAAGGGCCTCCTTGCCGCAGCAACCGCTGCTACCGTTTCCTTCTCCGGCGTCGTCGCAGCTCCGGCTTTCGCAGCTGAGGACGGCACCAAGCCGGCTCCAGTCGCAGACCAGAACCCGGGCAAGGACGAGCCGGGCAAGGACGAGCCGGGCAAGGACGGGGGAAGCTCCAGCAACGGTGAGGGTCCGTCCCAGACCGCTAAGGACATGTTCTACGAGCAGCGCAAGGACGGCACCTGGTACATCTCCCCGTCCAAGATCACCTCTTGGATCGCTGTCTTCACCGCTGCTCTCGGTGCTATCGGCACCTTGCTCACCTTCGTTCAGAAGAACTTCGACGTGAAGTTCTAATTCTGGCTTGAGCTTTTAAGCTCGCTTTCAACCGCCGCGACTGATTCGCGGCGGTTTTTGTTTTGCCCAAAAAGTGGGGTCTTGAGGAAAGAGTGGATCTGGATTACATCGCATTGATGCCGACCTGGGGAAATAGGCCTGGATCTAGGCGGATGTGTAATCCAGATCCACGCGAGCCGCTGACAGCGTTTAAGCGGTGACGCGGTAGACGTCAAAAACGCCCTCGATATTGCGGATCTGGTTCATCAGAGTGCCCAACTGCTTGGTGTCAGAGACCTGGAAGGTGAAGCGCACGGTGGCAACGTGATCATCCGCGCAGTGGTGATTGAAGGCAATGACGGGCAACTTCTGGTCGTTGAGGACGCGTGTGAGCTCAGCGAGCAAGCCTTGCTTATCCAACGCTTCAAGCTGCATGGTGGCCAGGGATGCACCGTGGCGGGAACCGGAGTCCCACTCGACATTGATCAGGCGGGCGGATTCCTGCTTGAGCTTTTCAGCATTGGTGCAGTCAACACGGTGGACGGAGACTCCCCCGCCACGGGTGACAAAGCCGAAGATCTCGTCGCCAGGAACTGGCTGGCAGCAGCGGGCCAATTTGGCCATGACGTCGGGGGAACCTTCGACGAGGATGCCGGGGCCGTCGGTACGCGTTGGTGCTTTCAGCTCAGCGATAGGTGTGCGCGATGCCAATGCATCGACGGCATCGTCCTCATCGCCGTACATCTCCATGAGCAGGCTGGCGACGTGCTTTGCAGACACCTGGCCAGAACCGATCGCGGTGTAGAGCGCATCCACACCGTCATGGTGGAGCTGTTTTGCCACCTTGTGCATGGAATCCGCGGTGAAAAGGCGGTGCATGGGCAGACCACCGCGTTGCACCTCCGCGGCGAGGGCATCGCGACCTGCTTCGAGGTGTTCCTCGCGGCGCTCCTTGGCGAACCATTGACGGATCTTGCTGCGTGCGCGGGGGGATACAACGAATTCTTGCCAGTCACGAGATGGACCGGCATTCGTGTCCTTGGAGGTGAACACCTCCACGCGGTCACCGGATTTCAGAGTGGACTCGAGTGCGACGAGCTTTCCATTGACTTTTGCACCAATACAGCGGTGGCCGACCTCGGTGTGAACGGAATACGCAAAGTCCACCGGCGTCGACCCAGCCGGGAGATTGATCACGTCGCCCTTCGGTGTGAAACAGAAGATCTGCGCCGAGGTCAGGTCATAACGCAGTGAGTCAAGGAACTCATTGGGGTCAGCAGCTTCCTTTTGCCAGTCCAAAAGCTGTCGCATCCACGTCATCTGGTCCAGCTCAGCCTGGTCGCCCCGGTGAGAGCCCTTGGTCTCCTTGTAGCGCCAGTGCGCAGCGACACCGAATTCGGCGTTGTAGTGCATCTCGTGGGTGCGCACCTGGATTTCCAGCGGGCGGCCGGAACCGGTCATCACCGTGGTGTGCAGGGATTGATACACACCGAAGCGGGGGTTGGAGATGTAGTCCTTGAAACGACCCGGCATTGCCGAGTACAGGGCATGGACAACACCGATCGCGGCGTAGCAGTCGCTGACATTATCCACGAGTACGCGAATACCCACCAGATCGAAGATCTCGTTGAAGTCGCGGCCGCGGACAACCATCTTTTGATAGATCGACCAGTAATGCTTCGGTCGGCCCATCACCTCTGCCTTCACGCCGTTGGATTTCAGCTCAGCCTGAATCTCATTCGTGATCTCCCGCAGTGCACGGTCACGTGACGGTGCACGCTCAGCGACGAGACGGACGATCTCCTCGTACTTCTTTGGATACAGGATCGCGAAAGCGAGGTCTTCAAGTTCCCACTTGACCGTGGCCATACCCAGGCGGTGGGCCAGGGGCGCGATGACTTCCAGGGTCTCACGGGCTTTCTTCTGCTGCTTCTCCGGCGGCAAGAAGCGCATGGTGCGCATATTGTGCAGGCGGTCGCCGACCTTGATCACCAACACCCGTGGGTCCTGCGACATTGCCACGATCATCTTGCGGATGGTCTCGGCTTCAGCTGCGGCACCGAGGGCGACTTTGTCCAGCTTTGTCACGCCGTCGACAAGCCGTGCTACCTCCGGGCCGAAGTCATTGGTGAGGTCCTCCAGCGAATAGTCGGTGTCCTCGACCGTGTCGTGCAAAAGTGCGGCGATGATCGTGGTGGTGTCCATGCCGATCTCAGCACAGATCGTGGCCACCGCGAGCGGGTGCGTGATGTAGGGATCGCCCGATTTACGCATCACGCCCTCATGCAGGCGCTCAGCAGTGTCATAGGCGCGGGAGATATCCTCCGCGCTGGCCTTTGGGTGATATTTGCGGTGAATCGAGAACAGTGGCTCGATCACCGGATTCGTCTTCGGGCGCCCACCAGTAAGGGAACGGGCCAACCGAGCAGACACACTGCGCATCGACGAGCCCGTTCGCCGCTGCGGTTTGTCTTGAGACGTCATGGACCCACCTTATGCCACTGGGTAGTGGTTGTGAGCAGAAGGCTAGGCCGATTCGCGTTCGCCGCCGTTGATAACCACCAGCGGAATGCCGTCCAGACGCTCGCGGCCACCCAGGCCATCAACCTCAAGAACCACTACGCAACCTGATACAACACCACCGGCCTGTTCGATCAATTCGCGTGCGGCCATGAGGGTTCCGCCGGTGGCCAAAACATCGTCGACAAGCACGACGCGTTTGCCTTCAAGGTTCATGCCCTCAGCGGGGATTTCCAATGCGGCCTCGCCGTATTCAAGCGAGTACTCCTGGCTGATCACCGGTGGGGGCAGCTTGCCCTTCTTGCGGATCGCCAAAATGCCCTGCCCAAGATCGAAAGCCACGGCCGAGCCGAGCAGGAATCCACGGGCATCCAGGCCACCAATCATGTCCGAGCCCAGGTTCCCGCATGCTTCGGCCATTTCGGCGATGAGCACCTTCAGTGCGTCACCATCAGCTAGCACAGGCGTGAGGTCCTCGAACAAGACACCCTTCTCCGGGAAGTCCTGAACATAACGCATGCGCGCCGCGAGGGCTTCACGCGCGTTGAGGTACTTCGGGGCAGGCCCATGTTCGTTCAAAGCAGATTCTTTCGGCGAATGTGCAGGCAAAGTCGAACCATCCGGTTGATCGGGAGTAGTCACGGTCTACTAGTTGTCTTTCTTCTCCGTTGTGGGTTCCAGACCGGGAACGTGCCAGCGGTCCATGTTCCAGCCGATTCCGACAGGGCCAGTGTAGACCACCACATTTTTAATGCTGTTATCCACAATGAACGTGCGTGGCTGCGGGGCGAGCGGGATCGACGGAACCTCGTCCCACAGGCGACGTTCCTCGGCACGCAGGCTGCGCAGTTCCTCCGAGCGAGAGGTGGCGGATTCATATTCCATCATCGGATCAACCGCACCGATGTACGCATCGATCTTGCCGCCACGGTCAAGCTCACCCATCTCATTCCACACGGGTTCTTCGGAGAGCAGGTCCGCACGAGTCTTGCCGTTACCGGTGACATCCGTAATGGTGATGCCAGCCGGCTCGCACGACTTCTTCATGGCCTCAACCATGGCGTGGAAACGCGTGCTGGGCACCGGGTACGCAACCTGCAGCTCCAGGCCCTGCGCGACGCGTGCGCCCTCAATGTCGACATTCAGATGCGGGTATGCGATATCACCTAGACGACGCGACATCGGGTCATTGTGCGTGAGCACGTGCACAGGAGACGGCGGAATCTCAATGCCAGCAACGCTTGACGACGCCGCCGCTACCGCCCGCAGGTCCAGACACTTCGCCAAGGCCTGACGGTTTTCCTTCAGCGCCCACGGACCAGCATCGGCGAAGACGAGCGTGTCCGTCATTTCACCAATAACGGTCTGAAGTTCCTGGTGGGCTTCTGGGGACTGGGGGTCCACGGAGTCGGATGCTGGGGTCTCCCCTGCCTCGCTGGCCTCAGATTCGTCGGCCTGCTTGCCGTCCTTACCCGTACGCACATCATCGGCATTCGCACCGTCGTCTGGCTCAGGCGGCGCCTGGTACCACTCCGGGTTGTAGTCATTTAGGTCACCGACCATCAAAGCGCCAGCTTCCTGGAGCTCAGCGGAATCCTTGGTGGACGGCCACACGACAATCTTGGACACCTCTGGGGCATCGCCGTAATACTTGTCGTTCGGGACCAAGACGACCTCGCCTTCATCACCGACCGACTCGATCTTGAATGGGCCGTAAGAGACCTGGAGTTCAGGATCGAATTTGTCCAGGGCATAACCGAACCGCCACACATGCGCTGCACGGCCAAGCAGCTCTTGGTCGCCCTGTTGCAAACCAGCGGTCAGATCCGCTGTTTCCATTCCGAGCTTTTTGGCAATCGCGTGAGCAGGAAGCACAGTGCCGGCACCGAAGAGCTCCCGCCAACGTCCACCCTTGCCCTGCTGGAAGACAACAGTGAACTGCTTGGATCCCGGAGTGCAATCAACCCGCTCAACCTGCTGCATCTGCGGCATGTGCGAGGAAAAAACATCCGGGTTAGAGCCCGCAGCGAATGCGAAAGCATAATCGTCGCACGTCACCGGGACGCCATCAGAGAATTCAGCCTGATCCGACAAGGTGTAAATCACCTGGCGCTGCGGGCCGGGCAGAACCTGAGTGGACACCAGATCAGTATTAGGGATGCGCTGTCCCGAAGGACCCGGAATGAACGCGCCTGGGAAGATCCGGCCGGACAGGCGCTGCATCTTCAGCGAGTCACCGAGGTTGGTGGCCGCATTCGTGGTCACCAACGGAACCGGAAGCTGGTAGCCGAAATAGTCCAGGGCAGTCGGATCCTTCGGGTCCTTATCCGCACTAGAGCAGCCCGCCATGAGCGTGGCCACTGCGGTGATGGCTGCGGCCACGCGCACCAGATGCTTGCGACTCACGGTGATTCTTCTTCCCTATTTCCTCAACTGTGTTGACTACTTTTAGTCTTTTCTACCCCTGGTTCGGACGCCACGTCGCCGTCGATTGGCGGCCCGGCTCCGTCGCATGGGTCGTTTCCGTCTCGGCGTGCGGAACGGTCACGGTCCGCTTGCCAGCGGGAACAGCGGTGGAGTCAGCGTCGGTGGAGTCCACGTCGGCGTCGATAAGCGCTGCTTCGCCCTTGCCAGCGCGGAATTCCGCGACCTTCTTGTTGTGCTCCTTGTATTTGCGCTGCGAATTTACCAGCGTGACCAGCAGCGAGGATGCGAGGAACAGCGAGGAAATAACGCCCTCGACAACACCGATCAACTGGATCAGGGCGAGGTCCTGCAAGGTACCAACACCGAGGAGCCACACAGCCACAATCATCAACGCGATGATCGGCAGGGCCGAGATAACCGAGGTGGAGATAGAACGCATCAAGGTCTCATTCACCGCGAGGTTCGTCTCCTCCGCGTAAGTAGAACGGCGGGAATCAAGCACGCCTTCGGTATTTTCCTTGACCTTGTCAAAGACGATCACCGTGTCATACAGCGAGAACGTCAGAACGGTCAGAAGACCGATGATCATCGCTGGGGTGACCTCGAGACCGAACAGGGAGTAGATGCCGAGGATGACCACGCCGTCGAAAAGCAATGCCACCATGGCTGCGATCGCCATGTTGCGCTGAAGGCGGACCGCCACGTATACGGCTGCAGCGACCAGGAAGATCACCATCGACAACAGCATGCGGTTGGTGATCGTCGAACCCCAGGACTCAGAAACCGTGGAGTCACCAATCGCATCCGGCGAAGGCTGGCCGGTGGAATCCAGCGGCTGGTACTCGGTGTAGATCGCCTCGCGTGCGGCATCGATCTGCTCCTGCGTCAAACGCTCGGAGTTGATCTCGAGTGTGCGCGAATCGCCGGCACCGACGATCTGCGTCAGCTCCGGTGTGACACCGGTGGCATCGACAAAGGTGTCCTCCACTTGCTCTGCCACGAGCTCGCCGGCAGGCATGGACATCTTCGTGCCGCCCTCGAAGTCGATACCGAGGTTGAAGCCGCGCAGCAGCATCGCCACGGCGGAGATAACCACCAAGCCGATCGCGATGGCGTACCACAGCTTCGAGCGACCAACGAAGTCGATGGCGCCCTTGCCCTCGTACAGGCGCTCGGTGCCCGTCGCCTTGGTTTCATTCAGTTCTGTTTCTTCAGCAGTCGACAAAGTTGCAGCGTTCGTTGAGGTGCTCATGTTCTATTTCTCCTCTTCGCTGGAAGCCGCAACCGGCTCGGCTACGCGCTTGGAGGTGCTTGCGGAAACTTTCTTGTTGCGGCCAGCATCGAAAGCCTTGGCCATGCCGTTGACGGATGGCTTCGCCCAGAACTTGCTGCGCGACGCCAAGATCATCAGCGGTGCGGTGACAAGGAAGGTGACCAGCAGGTCGAAGATGGTGGTCAAGCCCATGGTGAAGGCGAAGCCCTTAACCTCGCCGACAGCGAGGAAGTAAATGATCACTGCACCGATGAGGGTGACCATGTTGCCTGTGATGATCGTGTCCTTCGCGCGCTCCCAACCATTAAGCGTTGCCGAGCGGAAGGTTCTGCCCCGGCGCACCTCGTCCTTGATGCGTTCGTAGAGAACCACGAAGGAGTCTGCCGTCGTACCAATACCGATGATCAGACCAGCAACACCCGACAGGTCGAGCGTGTAGCCGATCCAGCGACCCAGCAGCACGAGCGAGCCGTACACCAGCAGACCAGCGGACAGCAGAGTGAACAGGGAGATCAGGCCATAGAGGCGGTAGTAGACGAACACGAAGATCGCCACCATGGCCAGGCCAACCAGACCCGCGATAAAGCCTGCCTTCAGCGATGCGGTACCCAGTGACGGCGGGACGGTCAGTGCAGTACCGCCCGGCTCACCATTCTCACCAGCAAAAGACAGCGGGAGCGCACCGTAGCGCAGGTTATTTGCCAGCCCCTCAGCTTCTTCCTGAGTGAACTGGCCGGTAATGGAAGTAGCGGATCCCACCGGAGTCGGCGACTGAATCTGCGGGGCGGAGATCACCTGGGAATCCAGTGTGATCGCGATCTGCTGCTGGAGCATCTCCGCAGTCAGTGCCGCCCAGGTAGAGGAACCATTGAACTCGCCGTCCTGCTTGAACGCGAAGTTGATCTCCATCTGGCCAGTCTGAGTGTTGAATCCACCGGTGATCGGGCGGTTCGTATCAATCTGGCTACCCGTCAGGCGCGGGCCGTCCGGATCCTCAACGCCCTGCAGCAGCGGAACCGGATCCAAAAGCAGTGCCTGGCCGGAATTCGAATCACATGCCACCAGCGGACGCTTCGGGTCGTCGGTGCCTGCCAACGGATCAACAGGTGCCGGGCTGTCCTCGGTTGCCGGCTGGCACTTCATCAGCCAGGAAGCAGCCTGCAGCTTGGTCTCGTCCTCAGCCTGGCGGTCCTCGCGGAGCATTGCCGTAGTCTCCTGTCGGAAGTCAGCAGACTCAAGGCTGTTCTCCGGCTCCGGCTTCGGCTCAGCAGTGATTTCAGGTGCCTCGATCGGCTCAACATTCGCGATCGGCTGGGCATCTTCGCCCTGCTCTTCCTGCGCCTTCTTCATCGCCTCTGCTTGCTGGTTATAAGCATCCGCGAAGTTGGTCATCGCCGTCTTTGCATCCTCAGGCGTGATCACGCGGTACTCAACCCAGCGGTTGGCCATATCCTGCAGCACGTTCGGGAAGTTCGCCTGGTCGACCTGCTGCGAAGGCTGTGCGACCGGACGGAACATCAGCTGCGATGTCTGACCAATATTGCGGACCTCCGCCGAATCCTCACCCGAAACGGTGATGACAAGGGTGTTGCCATCCACCACGACAGAAGCGTCAGAAACACCCATGCCGTTGACGCGGTTCTCCAGAATGGTGCGCGCCTGATTCAGCTGATCAGAGGTCGGCTCTTCACCCTGCGGCACGAGCGTGACGCGGGTACCACCGCGAAGGTCAATGCCCAGTTTCGGGGATGCTTCACGGTCCCCGGTGAGGAAGACCAGAGCATATGTCGCGATCAAAATGAGACCGAACAGCGCGATCGCGCGCTTCGGCCACGCTCGCTTCGCCCCTCCCTCACGGGCCGGTCGCCTACCTGACGTTTTCGAAGTCACGTACGTGTTCTCCTCATTGCTGCTCTATCCACCCTAAGGCGGCAACCGGCCGTAGGACCGCTCAGAAAAGCGGACTAGGTCTGCCCCGATCAAGGTGGTCTTGCCGTTGTCTTTTCCCGCCCAGCCCAGACACAGAGGTGCTGCGCCAATCCTAAAGCTAGAAAAGGTCCAAACAGTGATCGTACGTCATGGACGCGGAAATGATTAAGCCCGGCGTGACTTTTCTGGTCACATGCCGGGCTATGGCGAAAGCTACGTCACTTTGAAAGTGACGTGTCTATCGTTCTTCTCTCGCCTGATCGTCGCCGAGCTCACTGATGTCATCCGCCTCAACGTCTTCGACGCGTGCGGCGTTCTCAGCAGTCGCAGCGTTCTGCTCATCACCCAGCACCTTGTACACGCCTTCGCGCTCCATCTTCACCACGGTGCCAGGAGCGATCTCAACATCGACGGTGCTCTCCCCCGCTGCGACGATCACACCGTGAAAACCAGACACGGAAATGATCTGATCGCCCGGCTTCGCGGAAGCCTGGAGCGCACGAGCTTTTTCCACTCGCTTCCGGTTTGAACGCGACAGCAGGATGCTGGGCAGCGCGAACATGGCGAAGACAAGGAGTATAAGAAGGTATTCCATGGTCAACCATTGTGGCATACCTGGGGATGTCCCCACAGATCCGCTCTGTACAGATCCTCCCCGTCACGAAAGACAGGCGACTAATAAAGGTGAAGCTGCCCCGGCGCTTCCGGCGGCGGAGTCATGCCCAGGTGGTGCCACGCTGCGGCGGTAGCAACACGACCACGACCGGTGCGGGCCATCAGGCCGGCACGAACGAGGTACGGTTCGCAAACTTCCTCCACCGTCGAGGGCTCCTCGCCCACCGCGATGGCCAACGTTGAAACACCAACTGGGCCACCACCGTGACTGCGGATCAATGTATCCAGAACAGCACGGTCAAGCCGGTCGAGGCCCAACTCATCGACATCAAAGACATCGAGCGCCTGCTGTGCGGCTTCCACAGTCACGCGACCATCGCCGTTAACTTCCGCCCAGTCACGCACACGACGCAGCAGACGGTTCGCGATACGCGGAGTGCCGCGGGAACGGGAACCGATCTCCACAGCAGCATCTTGATCAATTTCCACACCCAGGATCGATGCGGCACGGATGATCACATCGGTCAGATCCGCGACGTCGTAGAACTCCATCTGCGCAGTGAAACCGAAGCGGTCCCGCAAAGGGCCGGTGAGCATGCCTGCACGCGTGGTCGCACCGACCAGGGTGAACGGCGGGATCTCCAGCGGAATCGACGTGGCGCCCGGGCCTTTGCCCACGATGACATCGATGCGGAAATCCTCCATCGCCATGTAGAGCATTTCTTCCGCCGGACGCGCGATGCGGTGAATCTCATCAATGAAGAGCACATCGCCCTCCATCAAATTCGACAGCATGGCCGCCAGATCACCAGCACGCTCCAGCGCTGGACCGGACGTCATGCGTAACGACGTCCCGAGCTCCTGCGCCACGATCATCGCCATCGTGGTCTTGCCCAGTCCCGGCGGCCCGGACAGCAAAATATGGTCCGGTGTCACATTGCGTTTCTTCGCGCCGGTGAGCACGAGTCCGAGCTGCTCGCGCACCTTGGGTTGTCCGATGAATTCATCGATCGATTTCGGGCGCAGCGATTTTTCAAAATCGCGTTCCTCAGTGTGCTCATTGGCATCCACTGGGGAATCGACCTGCCGGGCAAGATCTGGCGGCAGTTCGAATTCCGTCTTTTCCACATCAGACATTCGGCGCGACCTCCTCGACTACTTTTTACCCAAGCGATTCAGTGCGCTGCGCAACAACACAGACGATTCAGCGTCCGGGCTCTCCTCGACCACAGCATCAACCGCGGTGCGCGCGCTTTTCTCTGGGAAGCCGAGGCCGACGAGAGCTTCCACGACCTGCTCCGTAGCCAAAGACGCGCCCTTGGATTGATTGGGGACTGCGGCGACTGCCGCGCCTGGCTGCTCGCCGTAGAGCCCGGCGAGCTTGTCCTTGAGTTCCAAGATGAGGCGATCTGCCATCTTTTTGCCCACACCTGGGATCGACTGAATCGTCTTCGAGTCACCCGCAGTGATGTGGCCAGCTAGTTCCGCTGGCTCAAATACGGACAAAGATGCCAACGCCAGTTTCGGGCCAAGTCCTGTCACCGTGGTCAGCCGGTGGAACATGTCACGCGCATCGTCGTCACTGAAGCCATACAGCGTCATCGCGTCTTCTTTGACCACCAGCGTGGTCAGCACACGGGCATTCTCCCCACGGACAAGACGCCCCAGCGTGGGTGGCGTGGCCAAAAAGCGGTAGCCCACACCGCCGCATTCGATGACACCGTGGTCCAACCCGATGGAGATGACTTCCCCGTTGAGCGAATCAATCACTGTCTAAAGCTCCTTTTTCCAGTTAATGCCGCAGCCGCTTGAGTCCGTGCCAGAAGTGGCGCACGCCAACAGTGACACACAGCGATCGCCAGTGCATCCGCCGCGTCCGCTGGCTTTGGTGGTGCGCTTAAGCCCAGAATGCGCGTGATCATCGCGGTCATCTGTTTCTTATCCGCACGACCATTGCCCGAAATAGCCTTCTTGACCTCGGACGGGGTGTACATATACACCGGGATATCGCGCTGCGCGGCGGCCAACACCATCACTCCGACGGCATGGGCGGTGTGCATGACGGTAGAGACATTGCTGCGTTCGAAGATGCGCTCCATCGCCACGACATCCGGCTTGTAATCGTCCAACCATTCGTTGACCGCATTGGACAACCGCAGCAGGCGCTCAGCCAACTCCGCGTCCGATGGGGTGCGCACGACACCGACGGCGACCGGAATGACCTGGCGGCCTTTTCCTGTTTGCAGCACAGACAGACCGCACCGGGTCAGTCCCGGGTCGATCCCCATTACGCGCAAGCCCTCCGTCGTAGTCACACATTTGTTCTACCACACGGGCTGAACACAACTAGGCTGCAACGCGAACGGACCCGGCAAAAAGCCAGGTCCGTGAGCTAAAACGCCACAGCGTTCTTATTCGTTAGCCAGAGCCTCAGCCACCTCATCCGACATCGTCGAATTGGTGTACACATTCTGAACGTCGTCGGCGTCCTCGAGTGCGTCGATAAGCTTTTCAAGCTTCTTCGCAGCATCAAGATCCAAATCGACCTCGACCGATGCGCGGAAATCCTGCTCGGTGTCTTCGACCTCGATATCTGCCTCACGCAGCGCATCGCGCACAGCGTACAGGTCGGTGGCCTCCGAGACGATCTCGAAGTGCTCGCCCAGATCGTTGACTTCCTCGGCACCGGCTTCGAGCACGGCAAGAAGCAGATCATCCTCAGTCAGGTCACCCTTGACCACGGTGTTCACGCCCTTACGGCTGAACATATAAGCAACGGAACCGGACTCACCCAGGTTGCCGCCATTCTTGGTCATCGCAGTGCGGACCTCAGTAGCCGCACGGTTACGGTTGTCGGTCAGGCATTGGATGAGCATGGCAACACCATTCGGGCCGTAGCCCTCGTAGGTGATGTCTTCCCAGTCAGAACCGCCAGCTTCTTCACCAGAGCCACGCTTGCGGGCACGCTCAATATTGTCCTTCGGCACAGAAGCCTTCTGTGCCTTGCGGATCATGTCGTCGAGGGTCGGGTTACCAGCTGGGTCACCGCCACCAGTACGTGCCGCAACCTCGATGTCCTTGATCAGCTTCGCCCACAGCTTGGAGCGCTTCGCGTCGTTAGCGGCTTTCTTGTGCTTGGTAGTAGCCCATTTTGAGTGGCCTGCCATGCGCCTTCCCCTTTCCTCTGGCTAAAAGTGTCGGCTGTTCAGTATACGCGCGCATTACCTCGACGTTTTTTGGGGCGGGAAGTCGGCGCGTCTACGAATAGGAGACTCCACCCTCGCGCAAAGTTCGTGTCAGGCCCTCCTGAACTGTCATGGCGACGAGGTTGCCCTGGCGGTCGAAAATGCGCCCCTGCGTCAGAGCACGAGCACCGTGAGCGGAGGGTGAGACCTGGTCGTAGAGCATCCATTCGTCGGCTCGGAATGGGCGCAGGAACCACATCGCGTGATCCAGTGATGCCATCTGCACCTCGTGGTCGCGGTGTGGCACGAGCGCCGAGTGCAGCAACGTCAGGTCCGACATGTAGGCCAGCGTACAAATGTGGAAGGTCTGGTCATCCGGCAGCTGTCGCTTAGATTTGAACCACACCACCTGCTGGCTCGGGGTGTACGGGTTGTGCTCGAAATCCTCGTCCGGAACGATGCGCACATCCCAGTCCTTGGACCACATGGAGAAGAATTTCAGTGGCCCACCGGCTTCCTCCAGCGGGATCACATCTTCCGGATCCGGCACGGCGCGCATCTTGTCGGAGTGTTCAATGCCTTCATCGTCCGTGATGTGGAAGCTGACCTGCAGCGAGAAAACTGTCTCCCCGCCCTGAACGGCATCGACGATACGGGTGGCAAAGCTGCGACCGTCACGTACTCGGCGCACCACGAAGACCATGTCCTTATCCGCTTGGCCGGGGCGGATGAAATAGCTATGGAGTGAGTGGACAAGCTTGCCATCACTCACCGTCTTCGTCGCAGCAGACAGTGCTTGCGCTGCAACTTGCCCGCCGTACGTCCGCTGCAGACCGGAGTACACGCCCGTGCCACGGAAGATATTGTCGTCCAGCTGCTCCAGGTTCAGGATCTCATCGATACTGGGAATGTCGAACTGCATGTGACATAACTTACACCTTCTAGCGCGTTAGCTTTCATAGTTTCGACACCAGAAAAACCAGGTTTAAATACCGCGCGTCCCGGAATCGACACTTCTAAATTGCGGCATCGGCGCAGTTCCAGCCAAACCCAAGGCACGCACTCCGGGTTTCAAGCGCACTGCGCGAGTCGCCGAAACAGCATCGTTGTAGAGCCGTAGCGCCAAATCTGCCTGACGCTGTGCAGCACCAAGCGCTTCGCGTGCAGCGGCATCATCAGTAGTCGTGTCCACGACTCGCGCCAGCACATCACGGTGTGCAATCGCCGCGTCGAGAGAGTCTCGCGCACGATCAAGCCGGATGTGTAGACGATCAAGCCGTCGAGCTGTCAGCACCGCCCAGACCACGATGGTGAAAACAACAGCAAGAGTCAGGTAAAGAAGAACATTTGCCATGCCCATCACCCGCTTCCCGTTGATCTCCCAATCGTTTGTCCAGCTACAGCAGCGTAGACAGCCTCAACCTCATCAGCCACCACCGCCCAGTCATAACGCCGTGCGCGTTTCGTACCGGCTTCCACGAGTTTGCTGCGTGCACCCGGGTCACGAATCAGCCTCTGCAGCGTCACCGCGAGCGCATTCGCATCGCCCACAGGAAATAACTCACCCGCCGGCGTCTCAGTTTCCCCACCACAGACATCCACGAATGCTTCCAGGTCACTTGCCACCACCGCGCAACCAGCAGCCATAGCCTCAACCAGCACGATGCCAAAGGATTCACCGCCGGTATTCGGCGCGACATAAATATCAGCAGCTGCCAACAACCGCGCCTTATCTTCCTCACTCACCCGCCCAACGAATTCCACATTTTGCGGCACATTCCCATGCGGACGGGCCCCACCGCCGATCACCGTCACTCGCGGGGAGTCATCCATGATCTGTAGAGCGTCCAGCAGAATCGACAGCCCTTTACGCGGTTCGTCATAACGGCCCAAAAACACAATATGCGCGGGAGCATCGCTTATCGACGCCGCGTCTGCCCCACCATCTCTCCCTTCTTCACGCGACGCGTCCTCACGCGCGCGGGCATGAAGGAATCTGTTGGTCTCCACCCCATTGGGAATCAACAGCGGATCACCGCCGAGCTGTTCGACCTGCCAGCGGCGCGACATTTCACTGACAGAAATCCCGGCTTGGATCTTCTCTAGCGCCGGTCGCAGTAGAGGTCGAGCTGCTTGCAACGCTCGAGAGGACGCCGCTGAGGCATGATAGGTAGCCACCACCGGCTCACTGGCGAGAAGGAGTGCTGCCAGTGAATAACTCGGCGCATTTGGTTCGTGGATGTGCACGACATCAAATTCGCCATCGCGCAGGAACCGGTGAGTAGTCAGGAAAGTCTTCGGGCCGAATGAGATTCGGGCGACCGAACCGTTATAGGACAGCGGCACTGCTCGCCCACCAAGGGTGACATAGTCGGGGATCTCGTACCCCGACTGCGCTTTAAGCGAGGGTCTGCCCGGGCCGAGAACCTGCACTTCATACCCACGGCCAGCCAGAATCCACGCCAAGTCAAGGATATGCGCTTGAACTCCACCTGGATAGTCGAATGAATACGGGCACACCATGCCGATCCGCATGACTGATCACTGCTTCCTCGGTGTCCGGTCTACCGGCCAGATCGGCTGCAAAGCATGCCAGTCCGCTGGGTGTGCAGTGATATTTGCAGCAAATCCTGCGGCGACCCGTTGGGTCGTTTCCGGAACATCCGTCACCTTAAGTGGCGCGGATACACAATGGCCCCACCCCGGTTCAGCTGCTGTCCCGGTAAACCACGAGTGTGCGACGTGCAAGCCCGCCCCAGTCTCCAACGCCAGCTTGGCTGGACCTGCCGGCAGCGTTGTTTCCTCACCAAAGAAGTTCACTGGCACCCCGCGCGGCGTCATGTCACGCTCCCCCATCAGGCACACGATCCCACCACTGGCAAGAACTTGCTTGAGCCGTTCAAATGGTGGCTGAGCTGATCCACTCGCGGCCAGGACTTCAAAACCAAGGGACTGACGGTAGTCAACGAATGCGTCGAAAAGCGCCTCGGGCCGTAAACGCTCCGCAACTGTCGCGAATCCGCCATAACGCGAGACCAGCCACATGCCGGCCATATCCCAATTGCCTGAATGCGGAAGGGTAAGAATCAGCCCCTTACCGCGCGATAATGTTGTCTCAATGTGCTCACGGCCCTGCACTCCTGCATCGAGGCGTTCAAGCAAGTGGGGATCCCCAGCGAGAGCAGGAAGACGGAACGCCTCGTTCCAATACCGCGCGTATGAGCGCATCGCATCACGCACGAGTGCCCTCGTGACATTTTCAGCACCGACGACACGCGTGAGGTTTCGTCGCAACATGTCAGCGCCACGGCCTTGATCCGAGGCGCGATCAGCACCAAAATTGAAGAGCGTTGCTGCAACGCGCGGAGGCATGTGTCGCACGATCTTCCACCCGGCGAGATATCCGGCGGCAGAAACGCGCTCTGAACACGAGCTCGCAGGGATCGCCACGACTAATGTGTACCTTCCGCTTCAGGCAATCCGGCCGGCGGAGCGATCCGCTGACCAGCATTTGGGTCCTGCGAAGCCTTGATCAGGCGCTGCACAACCGTGCATACCGAGCCCGCCGCGAGGATCCACAGCGCGACCTCGATCGAACCGTGCACGCCGAGACCTTCCAGGAAGAGTCCGCCGAGTGCCAAGATGAGGCGCTCAGGACGCTCAATCAGCCCACCGTTGACCTTCAAGCCGCCAGCCTCAGCGCGCGCCTTGATATAACTGATCGTCTGTGACAGGGCGAGGACCACCAAGGCCACGGCCACAGTCGCTTTGTCTGCCTGATCGACGTAGATGAGCCAGAAGATAATGGCGCCGAACAATGCGCCGTCGGAAAGCCTGTCACACGACGCATCAAGCGTGGCGCCAAATGCCGTGCCGCCACCACGCAAACGCGCCATCGTGCCGTCAATCATGTCGAATGCGGCGAAGAAAATCGTCAGCACGGCAGCCAACACGAGGTGTCCTTGCGGAATCAGCGTCACCGCAGCCGCGATCGTGGCCAGCGTGCCCAAGACCGTAACGGAATTAGCCGTGAAACCGAGACGCAAAAACAGCTTTGCGACGGGCTCTGCCACCGTCGCCGCTGGTTTCCTTCCATGAAGACTGAGCACTAGGTGTCTTCCCCTTCGGAAATCTCCTCCCACCCTTGGGCAAGGAGCGCACGCGTCTCGCGCAACAGCTGAGGCAGGACCTTTGTGCCGTCGATGACCGTCATGAAATTCGAATCCCCGGCCCACCTGGGAACAACGTGCAGATGCAAATGGTCACCGACCGATCCACCCGATGCTTTGCCCAGGTTTAGCCCAACGTTGATCGCCTCCGGTTTGGACACGTGCTTGAGCGTGCGCACAGCATGTTTGGCAAAGACCATCAGCTCTGCAGTTTCCTCATCAGTGAGGTTTTCCAGCTCAGCGACCTTGCGATACGGCACGACCATCAAGTGGCCGGCGTTGTAGGGGTACAAGTTCAGCAGCGCATAAACCGTTTTGCCACGCGCAATGATTAACGCGTCTTCGTCGGACTGTTCAGGGGCAGCGAGAAAAGGATCCGCCTTGCGGCCCTTATCCCCAGGAATCTTGGAGATATACGACGAGCGGAAGGGCGCCCACAACCGCACGAGACGGTCATGGTTGCCCACGCCCGAGTCGACGTATTCCTGCGGCGCAGCAGACTCCTCTGAAACAGACGAGTCCACTGTGCTTTCGGCGTTGTTATCTGCGGCGTGCCTCAAAAGACACCTCATTCGGTTGCTCATTGATCTGATCGCTCACCCACGCGCCGATGAGTTCCACTGCCTCATCAACAGGCACGCCATTGACCTGGCTGCCATCGAGGAAGCGGAAGCTCACCGCATTTGCCTCAACATCGCGTGCGCCAGCCAGCAGCATGAACGGAACCTTGCCCTGCGTGTGCGTACGGATCTTCTTCTGCATGCGGTCGTCCGAGTGGTCGACCTCTGCACGGATACCGCGAGCACGCAGCTTCTCCGTCAGTGCATCCAAGTGCGGTGCGAAATCATCTGCCACAGGAATACCCATCACCTGGCGCGGAGCCAGCCATGCCGGGAAAGCACCGGCGTAGTGCTCAAGCAGCACGCCAAAGAAACGCTCAATGGAACCGAACAGAGCGCGGTGAATCATCACAGGACGCTTCTTCGTACCGTCCGATGCGGTGTACTCCAGGTCGAAACGCTCCGGCAGGTTGAAGTCCAGCTGGACAGTGGACATCTGCCAGGTACGACCGATCGCATCGCGTGCCTGAACAGAAATCTTCGGGCCGTAGAAAGCAGCGCCTGCCGGGTCCGGAACGAGCTCCAGGCCAGACTTCTCAGCGACAGACTGGAGAATATTCGTGGAGCGCTCCCAGATCTCATCATCACCGATGTACTTCTCCGGGTCCTTGGTGGACAACTCCAGGTAGAAATCGTCGAGGCCGTAGTCCTTCAACAGGGAAATGATGAACTCAAGCACATCGGTGAGCTCCTGCTCGAGCTGTTCCTCGGTGCAGTAAATGTGCGCATCATCCTGCGTGAAGCCACGCGCACGAGTCAGACCATGAACCACACCCGACTTCTCGTAGCGGTACACGGTGCCGAACTCGAAGAGACGCAGCGGGAGCTCACGGTAGGAACGACCGCGCGAATCGAAGATCAGGTTGTGCATCGGGCAGTTCATCGGCTTGACGTAGTAGTCCTGCGCCTGCTTGGTTACCTCGCCGGCATCATTCGTTTCGCCATCCAGCTGCATCGGCGGGAACATGCCGTCTGCATACCAATCAAGGTGGCCGGACTGCTGGAACAGATCGCCCTTGGTCACGTGCGGGGTATTCACGAACGAGTAGCCAGCCTCGATGTGACGCTTGCGGGAGTGGTTCTCCATCTCCATACGCACAATGCCGCCGTCCGGGTGGAAGACCGGTAGGCCAGAACCAACCTCGTCCGGGAAGGAGAACAGATCCATCTCGGAACCAAGGCGGCGGTGATCACGCTTCTCAGCTTCCTCGATCATGTGCTGGTATTCCTCCAGCTTCTCCTTCGACTCCCAAGCGGTGCCGTAGATGCGCTGCAGACCGGCATTGGACTGATCACCACGCCAGTACGCAGCTGAGGAACGCGTCAGGGAGAACGCCGGAATGTACTTGGTGGTGGGCACGTGCGGGCCACGGCACAGGTCATGCCACACGACTTCGTTCGTGCGCGGGTTGACATTGTCGTAGTGGGTCAGATCGCCCGCACCAACCTCCGTCGCCTCATCCGAATTCGGGTCGACAGAGCCCTTGTCCTGAATGAGTTCCAGCTTGTACGGCTCATTCTTCAGATCCTCAGCAGCTTCCTCCGCAGAATCGTAGACTCCACGAACGAATTTCTGGCCCTGCTTGATGATCTTCTTCATACGACGCTCAAGCGTCTTCAGATCCTCGGGGGTGAACGGCTCAGCGACATCGAAGTCGTAGTAGAAGCCGTCATTGATCGCCGGGCCGATGCCCAACTTGGCGTCCGGGAATTCCTCCTGCACGGCCTGTGCGAGGACGTGCGCACACGAGTGGCGGATCACGCTGCGTCCCAGTTCAGTATTGGCCGCAACCGGAATGAACTTTTCGGTCTGCTCCGGGACGTGGGAGAGATCCTTGAGGTTTCCTTCAGCATCCTGCACAACGACGATGGCGTCTTCGCCCTTATTGGGCAGCTCCAGCTCACGCATCGCTGCACCGACCGGTGTGCCGGCGGGGACCTCGAAGGGCTCGTGGTTCAGGGCAGTTGGGGCAATCCCGCTGGACATATGTTCTTCAGCGCTCCTTTTGCGCTCGTGCGGGACGGCATACCTGGCCGCGCCCGCGGTGTGTTCATATCTCAAACCCGCACCGACACTCATCGCATGATGGTTGCCGCGTGGGCACTGGGGGTGATCTTACCCCTGCCCCCGGAGTCGGTTTACCCGGACTTCCCTACTTAGTCCTTCGAATCCTCGTCGAGGGACTCCATATCGCGCACGCGCTGGTTCGCATCATCATTGCGCTGGCGGCGGCTCAACGCCGCAATTGCGACACCACCAAGCAGCAGCGCACCCAGCAGCATCCACAGCCAGTTGTATCCCGCACCAGTCTCCTGCTCTTCCTCAGCGTTGGTCTGCGCAGCATCTGCTTTCCCGTTCTCCTGGTCATCTTGCGCGACCTCCCCGCCCGGCGCGGTGCTCTCCCCTTCAGCACCGGCCGGTTCAAAGGTGAAGCTGGTCATCCCCTTTGTGGCGTGACCATCAGAGGAAGTGATCTGGTACCCGATGCGGTATTCCCCTGGCTCGGCATCGATGTCTTCTGGCAGAGCGATGGACACTTCACGCTCATTGATCTCCGGTTCGCCGCTGAAGACGACTTCGTTGTCTGCAATACGAGAAAGTGCAATCGTGTTGAAGTCATCCTTCGGCAGGCCAGAGAATTCCAGAACGATCTCTGTCGGGAATTCCGTCACCGTCGCATCAATTCCTGGGCGCGCATCCACTACCGAATCATGCGCGGAAGCATAAGGGGCGCTACCGATTGCCAGCAGTGCAGTCGCGCTTCCTGCAAGCAGTGTTCGGGTTGCTGCAGCTATCTTGGTGCGTGCCATTGAAGACTGTCTCCTCTGTTCGACATTGTCGTACGTAAATTAACGTTGCCGTACTAGTACCCCCGATGGGTAAGAAAGTTCCCACATTTTTCGCAGGTAGCGCTTTCAACTCAGCCCTGCTGTGACAAAACACCACTTTAAACGGTATGTTCACCGGGGTGATTTCCCGTGACCGTAAGCGCCGTAATAAAGCGGCTAACCCGAACCGTTGGCCGTTTTTCGCTGTCGTATCCTTGGGCCTCCTCATGGTGGCATTGGACAACTCGATTCTCTACACCGCGCTGCCCGAATTGGATGAGCAGCTCGGTGCGACAGCTTCACAGTCGCTGTGGATCATTAACGCCTATCCACTGGTGATCACTGGCTTGTTGATGGGCACTGGCACGCTGGGTGACCGCATTGGTCACCGCCGCATGTTCATCATCGGCCTGATCATCTTCGGTCTCGCTTCTCTCGCCGCGGCCTTCTCTCCTACTGTGTGGACTTTGATCGCTGCTCGTGCGTTCCTTGGCCTCGGCGCTGCGACGATGATGCCAGCCACCCTGGCGTTGATTAAGCAGATCTTCACGGAGGAGAAGGAACTCAACGTGGCCATGGGCATCTGGGTGGCATCCGCTGTCCTGGGCGCTGCACTTGGCCCGGTTGTCGGTGGCGCCTTGCTGGAATTCTTCTGGTGGGGTTCGGTCTTCTTGATCAACGTCCCAGTCGTCGTGATCGCATTGCTGTGCACGTTCTTGATTGGGCCACGCAATAAGCCAAATCCGGAAAAGCACTGGGATTTGCTGTCTTCGCTCTACGCCCTGTTCGCCCTGTCAGGTCTGACGATGACCATCAAGGAAGCCGCCCGCCTGGATACGAACCCAGCCATTCTTGTTGGCGCCATTATTGTCATGCTCATCGGCGGCTTCCTGTTCGGCCACCGACAGAAGAACATGGATGATCCGTTGCTGAAATTCGATATTTTCCGCAACCGGGTCTTCACTGGTGGCGCCATTGCCGCCGCGGGCGCAATGTTCGTCGCCATCGGCGTGGAGATGACCACGACGCAGCGCCTTCAGCTTGTCGACGGCTTCTCCCCCTTCCACGCTGGACTCGCTGTCGGTGTGGTCGGCTTCGCTGCGCTGCCATTTGCTATCGCTGGTGGCGCTTTGCTGCACCGCATTGGCTTCCAAACGATCATTGCCGGTGGTTTCTTTGGTTGCATCATCGGCGCTGTCATCGCGTGGTGGGGTTCGCATACTGACAGCTTCCCGGTCTTCCTCCTCGGGATCATCGTCGTGGGTGCCGCTGCGAACTTCTCCATGTCCGTCACGTCGACCGCCATCATTGGGGCCGCCCCGGCTGAGCGTGCTGGGATGGCTGCCAGTGTCGAGGAAGTCTCCTACGAATTCGGCACGCTGATCACCGTCGCTGTGTCGGGTTCAATGCTCACATCCCTGATGCTGTCCTTCCTGCCCCCAGAGCTCACAGACAAGGGCATGGACGCCATCTTGGACCCGGCCACCAATGCCGCTGCTTCCCCTGCATATGCGCACGCCCACGAGCTGACGATTTTCTTCCTCGCAGGCGCCGCCGCGGTTTTCTGTGCGATCACCGCGTGGTGCTTCCGTGGGAACCCTAAATCGCCGAGTGCCACGGTCAACTAGCCACTGTCACCAACATTGCTCCTGCGCCCCAAGCGGGGACGGTTGATCTTTGGCTGTAGCCTGCATCCCCACTCGGGTTAGTGTGGACTGAGCACTGGGGAGCACAACGTGTCCTCCCACGGGGTAAGGAGGTTCAACGTGGCTACAAATACTCAGCAGGACTGGGCTGGGGATGCCCAAAATGCTGCAACGGATGGCGAATTCAAGCGGGATACCACCTACATTGAAGACCGCATCGTCGCATCAGTGACCGGTGACGAACCGCAGCCCGCAGCAGAGAGCAACGGTGAAGTCCTGCACTGGCCGGTACAACCCGACCGCTATCGTCTCATCGCGGCACGCGCATGCCCGTGGGCGCACCGCGCAGTCATCGTGCGACGTCTGATGGGACTGGAAGATGTGATCTCACTGGGCCTTGCTGGGCCCACCCATGACAAGCGTTCCTGGACATTTGATTTGGATCCGGGTCAGGTCGATCCAGTACTGAAGATCCCTCGCCTGCAAGATGCCTACTTCAAGCGCTTCCCGGCTTACCCACGGGGTATCACCGTGCCCTCATTGGTGGAGGTATCCAGCGGCAAGATCGTGACCAATGATTTCAAGACCCTTGTCCGCGACTTCCAGACTCAGTGGACCGAGTACCACCGCCCGGGTGCGCCCAACCTGCTCCCGCCGGCAGAGCAGTGGGAAGAGATGGAAAACATCAACAGCACCATCTTTAAAAAATTCAATAATGGCGTGTACCGCGCAGGATTTTCGGCATCGCAAGACGCTTATGAGGAAGCGTATGCAGATGTGTTTGATTTCCTCGACTGGCTCGAAGAGCGTCTAGCCCACAGACGGTTCATTTTGGGTGAGCATATTACTGAAACCGATATCCGCACTTATGTCACTTTGGTTCGTTTTGATGCTGTCTACCACGGCCATTTCAAAACGAACCGGAACAAGATCAGCGAGATGCCGAATGTCTACGGCTACCTTCGCGAGCTGTTTCAGACTCCTGGCTTTGGCGACACCACTGACTTCACCGAGATCAAGCAGCACTACTACATCGTTCACCGTGAAGTTAATCCCACGCAGATCGTACCGGCTGGCCCAGACCTCTCTGGACTGGCTGAGCCCCACGGACGCGACCACCTGCCGGGTGCACCATTCGCTGAAGGGACCACTCTCCCAGGCGCAGCGTCTCACTCCGAGCGCCTGAAGAATCCCACGCAATTCCAGCGAGAGCTCTTTGGCTTGAGCTAGCTCGTGGTCCGACGGGGGAATGAGGGTTAAGGGGCAAAAAGTGTGTCCGGAATCGCGGATTTTTAGGGATTGACCTG
>NZ_CAMXWS010000025.1 GCF_947253065.1 uncultured Corynebacterium sp. | reverse complement strand
ATGCCGCTAACACTAGCGCGCCTCAGGTTACATTGAAACGAAACTCCACGACGTCACCATCAGCCATGACATAGTCCTTGCCTTCCTGGCGGACCTTGCCTGCGGCGCGGGCTTCGGCCATGGAGCCGAGCTCGTCGAGGTCTTCGAAGGCGACGATTTCGGCCTTGATGAAGCCCTTTTCGAAGTCGGTGTGGATCACGCCAGCGGCCTTAGGCGCGGTGTCACCCTTGTGAATAGTCCAGGCGCGGGATTCCTTCGGGCCGGCAGTCAGGTAGGTCTGGAGACCGAGGGTTTCGAAGCCGGCGCGCGCTAACGTGAATAAGCCGGGCTCATCTTGGCCTACTGCGGCGAGGAGCTCGGCGGCGTCCTCTTCGTCGAGCTCAAGAAGCTCGGTCTCGGTCTGAGCGTCGAGGAAGACAGCCTCAGCCGGTGCAACGAGCTCACGCAGCTCAGCTTTCTTCGCATCGTCAGTGAGCACGCCTTCATCCGAGTTGAAGACATAGAGGAATGGCTTCGCGGTCATCAGGTGCAGGTCGCGGAGAAGCACAAGATCAATCTCGCCGGCCTTGGAGGCGGCGAACAGAGTCTTGTCATCCTCCAAGATCGCCTGCGCTTTCTTTGCCTCCTCGGCCTGCGCAGCGATGTCCTTGTCCTTGCGGCCTTCCTTCTCCAGGCGTGGCAGGGCCTTCTCAATGGTCTGCAGGTCAGCGAGGATCAGCTCGGTGTTGATCACGGAGATATCGCTAGCCGGATCGACCTTGCCGTCAACGTGAATGACATTGTCGTCGGAGAATGCGCGAACGACCTGGCAAATGGCATCGGCCTCACGGATATTGGCCAGGAAGGCATTGCCCATGCCCTCGCCCTCGGAGGCGCCCTTGACAATGCCGGCGATGTCCACGAAGGACACCGTGGCAGGCAAGATCTCCTCCGAACCGAAAATCTCAGCCAGACGGTTCAGGCGCTTATCCGGCAGTGGGACAAGACCAACATTCGGCTCGATGGTGGCGAACGGGTAGTTAGCCGCCAGAACCTCGTTGCGGGTCAGTGCATTGAACAGGGTGGACTTGCCCACATTGGGCAGACCGACAATTCCAAGAGTAAGGCTCACGATGGCCAATGATAACGCACGCCCCGACCACCCTGGGCGATGGGCGGAGCGGGGCGTACGAGGTGATGCGGTTATTTAGAGACGAATCCCGAACTGGGCAGCGAAATCACGTACCTGCGGGACCTGGGCTGCGAATTCACGCAGCTGCGGGGCGGCCAGCACTGCCCCACCGATCAGCGCCAGCAAGACTGCGATACCAACGCCAACGCCGATACCAGCCTTGGAAGAACCGTTCGAGGAATCGTTATCGCCCTGGCCCGGTTCACCCGGGGTCACGGTTCCCGGCGCGGGGCGGTCGGTGGAGGACTTGTCCAGGGTGAATTCGTCGACAAGCGAATTGTCCGCGACGTTGTAGGTACGCATCGTCAGTGTGTTCTTTGCGATATCGACGACTGCGTAATCCGGAGTCTTGTCCTGCTCCCAGATAGCGATTTCCTTCGCTTGCAGCTCCGTGCCACGCGTCTGGGTGTAGCTGGTGTACTGCGGGTGTTCCTGGCCATCGGGGCTGTGGAAGTTGTAGTACTTGCCGCCACCGGCTGTGGTGGTGGTGACGTACATGACCTCCCCTGCCTGCGGGGTGAGTACATCGCCCGGCGCGGGATCTGTATCCGGCGTGGTCGGGTCCAGCCCATTCATGAGGTGGGTGCGGTTGTACATGTGGTCGTGGCCAGCCAGGACCATGTCCACGCCCGCTTCAGAGAAGACCGGTGCCAAACCCTCACGCAGACGCTTCACATCGGCGTCCTTCATGGCGTGTGAACCCTGGGTGTATGGCGCATGGTGCATCACGCCGATGATCCAGTCCTTGCCCTTGCCGTGCTGGGCGACGGTATTGCGAATGAAGTCCGCGTGGCGGCTGATGTCGCGGCTGGAGCTCTCATTGGAGTCGATCACGACGAACAGCGCGTTATTGCGCTCAAAGAAGTAATTCGCGGTGTTGCCCTGCTGGTTGGGGAAGTTTCGGTGCTCATCGAAGTGGCCGGGCAGCGCATAGGTTTCATGGTTGCCCTTCGCCATTGCGATTGGGTAATTGCGCAGTTCCTCAGGCGAGAAGAATTCTTCCCACTGGCGCTTCGGGTTTCCCCAACCTTCGGTCTGGTCGCCGGCGTGAAGGATGAACTCGGAATCCGGGTACGAGGTGGTCGCTTGCTTCACTGCCGCACGCCACGCATCTGCTTGCTCCTGCACCTTCAGGTCAACGCCGATTTGTGCGTCAGCGAAATTGAGGAAGGACCAGCTATCCCCTGCTGCTTGAACACGGAAGGTTGCAGGATCTGTCCAACCACCTTCATCGGAACCCAACTGGTAGGTGTACTCAACGCCCGGCTGAAGATCAGAAACACCAGCGCGCATAGAGCGGTATGCCACACCGAAACGGGCCTCCTCGCCCGAGACGACCTGTGCTGCTTCCGGCTGACCAGACGGGTAGTACTTCACCGACTCCGCGCCGCGGTACGACGTGCGCCAGGCAAAGTTCATGTCTGTCGACGTCGCGCCAACACCGACATGGCTCACGGTCACCGGGTTTGAGCCTGAAGATTGCGCGGCGGCATCCGGGACAGCCACGAGCGAAAGAGCAAGGGCCAGTGTTGTCGATGCGGCAGCCATCGAGGTGGTGCGGCGGACAGTCATATACATCTTCTTTCTGTAGGTGCTTGAAGGAATTTTACGGCCGGAGGTTGGCGATCATCGCGCGGATCTGCGGCTGGAAGTGCACAGCAGCGGCGCCCAGCCCGAGGGCCAACAGAGCGACAACGATGCCGATAATGCCGCCAGTCGAGGAACCAGAGGAAGCAGCCACGTCATCGGAGTCGTCCTCGCCTGGGTTGTCCGTGTCTGGGTTGTCCGTGTCTGGGTTGTCCGGGGTGGAGGGGGCGCGGCGGTCGAGGGTCACTTCGTCGACAAGCGAGCCATCCGGATTGTGGGTGCGCGCAACGAGCGTGTCGGGCGTGATCTCAACAGCGGTGAAGTCCGGCGTGCGGTCCTGGTTGAAGAATGCGATGGTCGGCTGCTCAATGCCGAGTTCGCGGGCGCGCTCCGGGGTCATGCCCTCGTAGCGCTGCCCGTCGCTGCCCTTAAAGGTGTAAAACTTGCTTGCCGACGGGCTGTTCATGGTCAGATACAGCACCTCCCCGTCCTCTGGGCGGAGCACGTCTCTCGGCTGGGCCGGGGTTTCCGGCACGGTCGGTGTATTACCGTTCATCAGGTAGGAGCGGTTGTACATGTGGTCGTGACCATTGAGAACTAGGTCGACGCCGAGTTCCGACATCGCTGCGCCGAGGTTTTCACGCAGGTTCTTCTGCTTCGTGTTGTCATAGCGGCCGCCGTAGGAATGCGGTGCGTAGTGGAAACCGACGATGATCCAGTCCTTGCCCTCACCGTGCTCAGCGACGGTGCGGCGCAGGTAACGCTCCATCGAAGCGGTGGCGAGGTTCGAATTCAGCACCACAAACAGGGCATTATTGCGCTCGAAGTGATATTGCGATGCCGCCGCAGCATTCGGCATGTTGTAGTGCGAGTTGTAGTGCTGACCAGCATCAAGCAGCAGTTCGTGATTGCCCTTTGCCACGGCGAGTGGGTACTGGTCTAGTTCATCGGGCGCGAGGAACTGTTCGTACTGCGCGACGGGATCAGATTCAGCATTGACCTGGTCGCCGTCGTGGAAGATGAAGGCAGAATCCGGGTACGCCTCAGTTGCACGCGTCAGAGTTTCCTGCCAACCGGCACCATCGGCCTCATTCGAGTCGCCCGCTCCAATCTGGGCATCAGAAAACGCGAGGAAATTCCAGTTCGGATCGGTGTCCTGGGTGGTAAAGGTAGCGGCTTTGCTCCACCCGCCTTCATCAGAACCCAGCTGGTAGGTGTACTCAGTTCCTGGCTGCAGGTCCGACAGACTCGCATGCTTTGCGCGGTAACGTGCAGCGCCTGGCTTCCACTGCGAAGGCGCAGTCTGGGCATTCGCCTCCCCTTCAGAGGTCTTGTAATACCGCACGAACTCAGCACCGCGGTAGGTGGTGCGCCATGCGAAATTCACTGCAGTCGCATCCGCACCGATCTGAAGCGAGCTCAATGTGATCGGACCGCCCTGGGCCTGTGCAGTTGCCTGGGGCACTGCAAAGATCGAACCGGTCAGTGACAAAGTCAGCGCGGTGGCGACTGCGGTGGTTTTCAGGCGCATGTCATCCTCTTCAAACTCTCAAAAATGGGCGGCACAGGAATACGGTTTAGCCAGGGAAAAGACAGGTTTCCCTGCGTCTGCGCACAAGAATGTAGCACGGGTCACCCAAGCTCGCTCGTCGAAAAGCGATCAGCGAACTCATAGCTGTGATGCGATCCGTTAGGGCACAATAGAGCGCGTGAGTTCTGCAGAAAAGCGCCCGGATACGACGAAGGATCCCGCTATCGAAGATGGGGCCGCACGTAACGCTCAGGCGTTGGCCGAAGAGGTCCAGGCGTCGGACGCGCAAAGTTCCGGCTCTGGTGACGTGCATGAATACGCGAACCGGGTCGACCGGTCCGTAATCATCAATTCGTGGATGAAGTCCGCGGCGCAATTCTCTTTGCGCATGCTCATCATCGTTGTCCTGGTTGGCGCAGGACTGTATTTGATGGGCAAATTCTGGGCGGGTGTCCTGCCTGTAATTCTCGCGCTGATCGTGTGCACGGTGCTGTCCCCCATCACGAATGGTCTGCGCCGAATCAAGGTGCCTGGCGGGCTCGCAGCATTGGCGTCTTTGCTGGTGTTCTTCTCCGTGCTGGTCTTCTTCGTGGCGATCATTCTGCCGGATATTCTGCGCAATTCACGCGTTCTTGTGATTCAAGCCGGTCAAGGTATCCAAGGCTTACAGCTCTGGCTGCAAAATCAGGAAACCCTGCCGTTCGATATCAACGCTGAGCAGCTCGACAGTATCGTCCAAGATCTTGCGACGTGGATTCAGAACAAAGCTGGCGCGATCGCCGGCGGCATTTTCTCTGGCATCAGCACCGCGACATCGATGTCCATCACCTTGGTCATCGTGGTTGTTCTGACCTTCTTCTTCCTGAAGGACGGCCCGAAATTCCTGCCCTGGGTACGCAGCGCCACCGGTGGTCGCGCGGGGCTGCACGCAACCGAATTGCTCACGCGTGCATGGGAAACGCTCGGCGGATACATCAGGGCACAAGCGCTCGTTTCGCTTATCGACGCCATCTTTATCGGTCTCGGCATCTGGATCGTCGGAGTACCCATGGCGTTCACTTTGTCGGTGATCACCTTCATGGCCGGGTTCATTCCTCTCGTCGGTGCGATCGTAGCCGGTGCGCTTGCAGTGTTGATCGCACTTGTCTCCTTGGGGTTCACCGAAGCACTGATCACACTCGGCATCGTCATTGCCGTCCAGCAGCTGGAGGGCAACGTTCTCTCCCCACTGCTGCAGTCCCGCGCAATGAACCTGCACCCGGTGATCATCCTGGTCTCGGTCACCGTCGGTGGTGGGCTCTTCGGCCTCGTCGGCGCTTTCCTCGCCGTCCCTGTCGCAGCGATGCTGGCTGTGGTCTTCCGCTACACCCAGGACATTGTTCGCCTGCATGCTGGTGAGGTCAGTGCTTCTGACCTCACCTTTGCCACTGATGTCGGCCGAGCCCTTGCCGAAGCCGAAGAACGTGAGAGCAATGCCGAGCGCGACGAATTGATGGAGCAGAGGATCTGGACTCCGCCCACACTCGAGGAAGAATCAGTCGAAGAGCCCGAGCAGCGCCAAGCAACCGGATCGACCTTGGTCAAACAAGTCAGGTCGATCAATCTCCGCTCACCAAAAAACTGGAAGTTCGAAAATCCGTTCGGTTCCCGCGGTCGAGGCACAGACGATGTGTCCTAGGCGTGTGCAATGGTGTGGTCCATGAGCACCACCACCGTCACCGTCTTGCTCGTCATCGTCGCCATTCTGGCTTTTGCCGCTGGGGTTTATGCGGGCACCGCGCGTGCCAGCGCACGTCCTGAGACCCGCCAACTCCCTCCTGCTCCCCAAGCAGATGAAACAGTTGCTTTAGCGGAAGCCCGACAGCGGGAGCTCGCACGCCTTGAGCAGACCATGGCGCAGCTTTCCGGTCAGCTCCGCGACATGGATGAAGATCGCGCAGTGGCATATTCGGCGTTGGCCAGTCAGGTGCAGGCGGTCACGCGGGCGTCGTCACGCTTGGGCGATCGAACTGACCAGCTCGTTTCTGCACTACGTTCCCCCAATACACGCGGACGCTGGGGCGAAATGCAGCTTGAACGCGTCGTAGAACTCGGCGGCATGACCCGCTACTGCGATTTCGATGTCCAAGCCACAGCTTGGATCGATGGTCAAATGGTGCGCCCCGACATGGTGGTTCGCTTGAGCCGTGGGCGCAATATCATCGTCGACGCCAAAGCACCGTTTGGTGCGTACCTCGATGCTCTGAACACCGAAGATCCGGAAGAAAAACAAGGCTATCTGCGCCGCCACAGTCACTTGTTGCGCCAGCATGTGACAACGCTGTCACAGAAAAGCTATGTGGAGGCGTTTTCACCCACCCCAGAATTCGTGGTCATGTTCGTGCCGGCCGACCCGTTCCTCGATGCTGCTCTGGAACAAGACCCAGAGCTACTAGATTTCGCATTTGCTCGCGGTGTCGTGCTAGCCACCCCGACGACCCTCTTCGCACTCTTGCGAACAGTGGGCCTGGGCTGGCAGCAGGAGAATATCGCTGAAACCGCCCAGGAGGTCCAACGGCTCGGCGCGCAACTGTACAACCGCCTTGGCACGATGGCGGACCACTACAACAAGCTCGGCGCTGCCCTGGATAAAGCCGTCGAAGCATTCAATTCCACGTTGGGTTCAATCGATTCACGCGTCATGGTCACCGCACGCAAGCTCAAAGACCTCGACGTGCCTGCCCATTCCGCGAGCTCCCCTGCGCCGCTTGACCCGGTGTCATCCCGAACACGAGCAGCCATCCCCCGCACAGAACATGAGGAAGCAATCGAGACACCCACCAAAAATTGGGACTGATACCGCCGCGTGAATCTCAGGTGGGAGAACCTGACGGGTAATATATTTCAGCGTGTCTCATGCTTCCCCGCGTTCAATGCCCTCGCCAGGTTCAACCCTGTCCGGCTTCTCCACGGGTTCCGGCATCGGCATCATCATTGCTGCACTCGTCACCGGTGGACTCATTGCGCTGTACAACGAAGCGATAGGAATGCCCTTCCTCATCCTCTTCGCAGTTGCGGCGATCGTGGTCACCACCTTCGTCAACCCGAAGGGCCTTTTCATCACCGTCGCGGCAACCCCGCTGCTCTACACATTCTTCCTGCTACTGACGGGCACGTTGAATGCGTATTTTCAGCTGCCGGAAGGCCAAACTTCGCTGGGCAAGACGTCGGTACTGCTGATCCTGTATCCGCTCGTGCAGTATTTCCCCGTCCTGCTCTTCGTCGCACTCGGCACCACACTCATCGCCCTGTTGCGTTACCGCCTTCTGAAAACACAGAACGACGACATTCTCGCACGTGAAGAGCGTCAACGCCGCCAGGTCAGTGCCACCAACCGGCGAACAAACCGCGAGGCCACGCGTTCCCGCAAACGCAACGTAAATCCCGAAAGCAGGGTCACCGTCGAAGAGCTACTTGCTCGTAGGGCTGAACGACAAAAGGCCGGCACTGAAAGCAGTCGTGGCAAGAGCCGCAAGCTTAGCGACGACCTGTATAACCCCTAATCCCCCACCCGGACCGCTTATGCCCGGGTCCGCGGCGCGCGCAGATCACGCGGCAGTGCGAAGGTGATTGTCTCCGTGGTCGTGGTGACTTGCTCAACATTGTTGAAGCCACGCTCATCCAAGTACTCGATGACTTCACGGACCAGGATCTCCGGCACGGATGCACCGGAGGTGACACCAACGGTCTCGACACCTTCGAGCCATGCGTCATCGATCTGGTGCGCGTAGTCCACGAGGTATGCCGCATCAGCACCGTTTTGCAGTGCGACTTCCACAAGGCGCTTCGAATTCGACGAGTTCTGCGAACCGACCACGATCATCAGCTCAACTCGCTCAGCGATCGCCTTGACCGCGACCTGGCGGTTTTGGGTGGCGTAGCAAATATCGTCGCTCGGCGGATTCTCCAGATTCGGGTACTTCTCACGGAGCAGCGCGACGATCTCCATCGTCTCGTCGACCGAAAGCGTGGTCTGGGACAGCCACACCAGCTTCTGGTCTTCCGGGAAGTCCGGTGCGGTCTTCACACCCTCAACACCGTCGACAAGGTGGACCACGTCCGGCGCCTCACCAGCGGTGCCCTCAACCTCTTCGTGGCCTTCGTGACCAACGAGCAGAATGTGGTAGCCATCGCGGGCGAAACGCTTGACCTCGTTGTGCACCTTGGTCACCAGCGGACACGACGCATCAAGCGCCATGAGGTTACGACGCTGCGCGGATTCCCGAACCGCCGGAGAAACGCCATGGGCAGAGAAAACAACGTGAGCGCCTTCAGGCACCTCGTCGGTCTCCTCGACGAAGATCACGCCGCGCTTCGAAAGTGTTTCCACAACATATTTGTTGTGCACGATTTCTTTACGCACATAAATCGGGGCGCCGTATTTTTCCAGCGCCTTTTCTACGGTCTCGACTGCGCGGTCAACGCCAGCACAGTATCCACGAGGGGCTGCAAGGAGGACGTTTTTTCCGGTGGTTGACATGGAACCAAGGGTAATAGATAGGCAGTCTAAAAGGTAAGCTGGCTTGCTCGAGCAGCATCAAGTGGCAATAAGAAAGGGGGCGCTAGCTGATGGCAGGTAAACCGCCGGTGAGTACACCGGAAACTCCGTGGTCGGTTTCACAGGTCAACCAGACGGTCAAACAGTGGATTGAGCGACTGGGTTGGTTGTGGATTGAAGGGCAGCTCACCCAGGTCAATGTGAAGCCAACGTGGAAGCTGTCGTATTTGACTTTGCGTGACACGCAGGAGCAGATGAGTTTGCAGCTCACTGCGCCGACAGAGTTGCTCCGCGGAATGCCAACACAGCTGAAAGACGGCGATCACGTGGTCGTGCGCGGCAAACCCGCGTTTTATGCTGGCCGCGGTTCTTTCTCGATGTGGGTCACCGAGATCCGCCATGTCGGCGAGGGCGAGCTGTTGGCCAAGATCGAACAGCTCCGCAAAATGCTCGCCGCCGAGGGACTTTTCGACGTCTCACGCAAGCGCCCCCTGCCCTACCTGCCCAACAGGATCGGTCTGATCACCGGCCGTGGCTCCGCCGCTGAGCGTGACGTGCTCTCCGTGGCCAAGGACCGGTGGCCGGCAGTGGACTTCCGTGTCATCAATACTGCTGTCCAAGGCGCGAATGCTGTCCCGGAAGTCGTCGATGCGCTGAAGACTTTGGATACGGATCCAGCCGTTGATGTCATCATCATTGCCCGCGGCGGTGGCTCCGTCGAGGACCTACTTCCCTTCTCCGAGGAAGTGCTGCAACGTGCGGTTGCCGCGGCACAGACACCAGTGGTCTCGGCGATCGGCCACGAGCCTGATAACCCGGTGCTGGACAATGTCGCTGACCTGCGAGCTGCCACCCCGACTGATGCCGCAAAGCGCGTCGTCCCAGATGTCGCCGCTGAGCGGGAATTGATCGGTGAAGCTCGTGCTCGCATGGCAGCTGCTCTGCGTGGTTGGGTGCACCGCGAACGCGAAGGCTTGCGTCAGGTCCGCTCCCGCCCAGTCATGGCGAACCCGCTCACCCCGATCGTGCAGCGTCGCGAAGAACTCGACCGCGCACGCGCTTCTATCCGCCGCGACATCACGCGTTTGCTGACCACCGAGCAAGCCGAGGTGCGCGCACTTCGTTCGCAAGTATCTGCGCTCGGTCCGTCGGCAACGCTGGCCCGTGGCTATGCCGTCGTCCAGGTCCAGCCCCGCGACGGAACCGAAGCCCAGGTAGTCACGAGCATTGAACAGGCGCCACCCGGTTCACAATTGCGCATCCGCGTCGGCGACGGCTCTATTACCGCCGCCGGCATGTCCACCACCCCAGCCGAGTAATAAGGAGAACAACACATGTCAGACAACACCTTCGGACAGGGCACCCCAGGTGCCGATGCATTCCCTGACCCCACCACACTCACCTACGAGCAGGCACGCGACGAGCTCATCGAAACAGTCAAGATCCTCGAGCTCGGCCAAATGAGCCTCGACGAATCCCTCAAGTATTGGGAGCGCGGCGAAGCGCTCGCCAAACGCTGCGAAGTGCTTCTCGACGGCGCCCAGCAGCGCGTCGAAACCGCCCTCGGCTCCACCGCTGAAGCAGCCGAGACCGATAGCGGCAACGAAGAAGAAGCTTAAGAGTTCGTCTCTGCCGCCTCATGCGGCAGCGGCTCTGTACTGATCGCGGTAGCCATCAGTTCGCGGAAATCTTCCTCTTTAGCTTGGCCCTTCACCAGCAGGCGGACATCCCCCAAATCAACAACCCACAGGTCACGGACCTCAGGATCGTCCGAGGAATAGACGGTGGCTTCGACGGACTCGGGACCGTCGATAAGCTGCGTGCCCGTCTTCTCTCGTGGTGCGGAATCGATCCGCTCAACCGCAGTATCTACATCAGCATCCGTCTGCGTGAGCTGGACGTACCCTTCCTTCGGAGTCACCCACCCCACGACCGGCACTGGATTCTCACCAATCGTCGATCGCCGCGCCGAGTTATTCACCCAGCCCTCCGGCATCTGTGGGAACCGCACCGGGAAGCTCATCGCACGAGCCTCCATGGACATAAACGTCGCACCATCGACCTCTTGCACAGGCCCATTTTCCGGTCGCCCCGGTTCGAAACTGCACATACCTGTGAACCCGACGGCACCCACCATCAGCAAGACAATGACAACGACATTGATCGCCATGTCTCTGCCGTCCTGAAAAATACGGGGTTTTTCCTTAGCCACGCTAGCCAGTATGACATGCCCCAACGACGCAGCCGAAATATAACCACCGCCCCCGAACAGGTGAGAAACCAAACTTCCCCCGCCCACAAAAATGTCAGAATGGAACCGTAGGTGTCATCATTTTCACCGACGCATAACCCCACATTGACTGCCCCAGGAGGCGCACCTAATGTCCAACTCCGTTGAAGCCCCGGACCGCAATCTCGCGATGGAACTTGTCCGCGTGACAGAAGCGGCCGCGCTCGCATCCGGCCGCTGGGTCGGCCGCGGCAAGAAAAACGAGGGCGACGGCGCCGCAGTCGATGCCATGCGCCAAATGATCAACTCCGTGAACATGAACGGCATCATCGTCATCGGCGAGGGCGAGAAGGACGAAGCCCCCATGTTGTTCAACGGCGAGAACGTGGGTAATGGCCAAGGCGCTGCCATGGATCTGGCCGTTGACCCTGTTGATGGCACCCGCCTCATGGCTGAGGGCCGCCCGAACTCCATCTCCGTTATCGCGGCTGCAGAACGTGGCACGATGTTCAACCCGACCGATGCGTTCTACATGAACAAGATCGCCGTCGGCCCGGAAGCTGCCGGCAAGATCGACATCACCGCTCCCGTTGCGCACAATATCGAGGTCGTGGCGAAAGCAAAGGGCATTGAGCCTCGCGACGTCACCGTGGTTGTTCTCGACCGTCCCCGCCACACGCAGCTCGTCACAGACATCCGCGAAGCCGGCGCAAAGGTCCGCTTCATCATGGACGGCGACGTAGCTGGCGCGATCGCAGCAGCCCGCAACAACAACTCCATCGACATGGCAATGGGCATCGGCGGCACCCCGGAAGGCGTCATCACCGCCTGCGCACTCAAATGCATCGACGGTGAAATCCAGGGCATGCTTGCCCCGCAGTCCGACGAGGAGCGCGAAAAGGTCCTCGCTGCTGGCCACGACCTGGACCGCGTCCTGGGCATCAACGACCTGGTCAGCTCCGACAACTGCTACTTCGCCGCCACCGGCGTGACCAATGGCGACATGCTCCGTGGCGTGTCCTACCGAGCTGACGGTGCTACCACGCGTTCTTTGGTCATGCGCTCCAAGTCCGGCACCGTCCGTCACATTGAGTCCCTGCACAAGCTGGCAAAGCTTCGTGAATACTCCGTGATCGACTACTCCGGCCCGGTCAAATAAACGCATGCCCCCTCATTGCGGGGGCGACATGCGGGCACCTCTTGTCCCCCAAACCTCCGATTGAGGCATAATCGCGGGTGTAAAAGGCACGCACCAATCCGCCGTAGTCCACGCCGGAAATTGGGACGTGCATGCGACTCACCGTAAAGGATGATTATGGCTGATCAGGAATACCGCATTGAGCACGACACCATGGGTGAAGTGAAGGTGCCCGTTGATGCTCTGTGGCGTGCACAAACCCAGCGCGCCGTGGAGAACTTCCCCATCTCCGGTCGTGGCCTCGAAGCTCAGCAGATCCGTGCGCTCGGTCTGCTCAAGGCTGCATGTGCAACGGTGAACAAGGCATCCGGCACCCTCGATGCCGACAAGGCTGATGCCATCATCGCCGCAGCGAAGGAAATCGCTGACGGCAAGCACGACGACCAGTTCCCGATCGACGTGTTCCAGACCGGTTCCGGCACCTCGTCCAACATGAACACCAACGAGGTCATCGCGTCCATCGCCAAGGCGAACGGCGTCGAGGTCCACCCGAACGACCACGTGAACATGGGCCAGTCCTCCAACGACACCTTCCCCACTGCAACTCACGTCGCTGCAACCGAGGCCGCAGTCAACGACCTCATCCCGGGCCTGAAGGTTCTACAGGAATCCCTGGAGAAGAAGGCTGAAGAGTGGAAGGACGTGGTCAAGTCCGGTCGCACCCACCTCATGGACGCTGTGCCGGTCACCCTCGGCCAGGAATTCTCCGGCTACGCACGCCAGATCGAACTGGGCATCGCACGCATCGAGTCCACCCTTGAGCGCCTCGGCGAGCTGCCGATCGGCGGTACCGCAGTGGGCACCGGCCTGAACACTCCGGCCGACTTCGGTGCCAAGGTCACCGAGGAGCTGAAGAGCCTCACCGGCATCAGCGTCCTAGGCGAGGCAGGCAACCACTTCGAGGCACAGGCAAACCGCGATGGCCTCGTCGAATTCTCCGGTGCAATGCGCACCGTCGCAGGTTCCCTGTACAAGATCGCCAACGATATCCGCCTCATGGGCTCCGGCCCGCTGACCGGCTTCGCCGAGATTCACCTGCCGGACCTCCAGCCGGGCTCGTCCATCATGCCGGGCAAGGTCAACCCGGTCCTGTGCGAGACCGCAACGCAGGTCTCCGCCCAGGTCATTGGTAACGACGCAGCTGTCGCATTCTCCGGCACCCAGGGCCAGTTCGAGCTCAACGTGTTCATCCCCGTCATGGCACGCAATGTCCTCGAATCCGCACGTCTGCTCGCCAACACGGCACGCCAGTTCGCCACCAAGCTTGTCGACGGCATTGAGCCCAACGTCGAGCGCATGAAGACCCTCGCGGAGTCTTCCCCGTCCATCGTGACCCCGCTGAACTCCGCGATCGGCTACGAGAACGCCGCAAAGGTTGCTAAGACCGCTCTGAAGGAAGGCAAGACCATCCGCCAGACCGTTATCGACCTGGGCTTCATCGGCGATGACCTGACTGAGGAAGAGCTGGACCGTCGACTCAACGTCCTGGACATGGCTAATACCGACCGCAACTAACACTTCCTAGTTAGTTCCACGAATAACCCTGGCAGGTTTCCTGCCAGGGTTTTCGGCTTTTCTGGTTGCATGAATCCTGGACAGTTTGCAGTATTTTGCACTCGGTGTAATCTTTCTGCTCGTGTCACGAGAACTCAAACGCCAAGAAACAAGACGCAGGATCACAGATAGTGCTACTGCCCTTGTCGAAAAGCATGGCTTTGAACAGGTCACCGTCGAGGACATCTGCGCCGCAGCAGGTATCTCTCGGCGCACTTTCTTCAACTACATGCCATGCAAAGACGAAGCTGTCCTTGGCCCCTCCCCACTGCGGGTCACCGATGAAGCACTGCACCGCATTGCCACGACACAGTCCGACAATCTCGTCTCACTCATCATCTCCGAGACCAGCCCGCCCGATGGCGAAACCCTCGATCGTGCCACCATCGAAAGGCGACACAAGATCTTCACCGATAACCCGTCATTAGCGCACCTCGCCATCGCGCGACGGCGTACCAACCTGACATCTATCGCCGAAGCACTCCAAGAACACTTCAAGAACTTCCCTGACGACCGTCTCTCCCCCGACACACCAGTCGGTGCTGAGATCCAAGGCATCATCGAAATCGTTCAAAACGCGATGAGCATCACCGCTTTCATTCCTGAAATTTCAGACCCCGATCTCGGCCTGCACGACAACGTCCGCAACGCCGCAGAATTCATCACCGACCTGGCAAGGAGACTCGAATGGTAGACACACAAAAACCAAACGTCGGCCTCGTGTTCAGCGCGCTGCTCATCACCATGCTGATGAGCTCGCTCGGGCAAATGATCTTCTCCTCTGCTCTGCCCACCATCGTCGGTGAGCTCGGCGGTGTAGAGCACATGAGCTGGGTCATCTCCGCCTTTATGGTCACCATGACCATCGCGCTTCCCATCTACGGCAAGCTTGGCGACGGCCTCGGCCGCAAATGGTTCTACATCTCCGGCATCGTCTTCTTCGTCATCGGTTCCGCTCTGGGCGGATTCGCCAACAGCATGACGCTTCTGATCATCGGCCGTGCCGTACAGGGTTTCGGCGCCGGTGGCATGATGATCAACTCCCAAGCAATCATCGCCGAGGTCGTCCCAGCACGGCAGCGCGGCAAATACATGGGCGTCATGGGCGCAGTCTTCGGCATTTCATCAGTGCTTGGCCCTGTCCTGGGTGGCTGGTTCACCGACGGGCCAGGCTGGCGTTGGGGCTTGTGGATGAATATCCCGCTTGGGCTGCTCGCCATGACTGTGGCGTCGATAGTTCTAAATCTGTCCAAGGGCGACCGCGAGAATTTCCGCTTCGACTGGCCAGGCGCGGCCCTCATCACCGTGGCCACCTCCACGCTGATCCTTGCCACCACCTGGGGTGGATTGCAGTACCCGTGGGGCTCCGCACGCATCATCGGCCTGCTGGTCACCTCGGCTGTGGCCGCCGCGATTTTCGTCGTGGTCGAACTCCGCACCAAGAACCCACTGGTGCCTATGCACCTCTTCCGCAACCGCAACATGGCGCTGACCACGGCCGCCAGCGTCGTGCTCGGCGTTTCCATGACGGGCGTGATGGCCTACCTACCCACGTACCTACAGATGGTCCACACCATGACGCCGACCGAAGCTGGTTTCATGATGATTCCGATGGTCGGCGGCATGATCCTCACCTCCATCGGTATCGGCGCCCTTATCACGCGCACGGGCCACTACAAGGTCTTCCCGATCATCGGCCTCTGCGTCGTCGCCGTCGGCTGCTACTTGCTGTCGCAGCTCACCGCCGACACTGGCCTGTGGACACTTGGTATCTACATCTTCGTCTACGGCTTCGGCTTGGGCATGGTCATGCAGGTCCTCATTCTGATTGTCCAGAATTCATTCCCCATCACGGTGGTAGGAACTGCAACGGCGGCGAATAACTTCTTCCGCCAAATCGGCATGTCTGTCGGCGCGTCGATCGTGGGCACCGTCTTCATTCACAACATGCAAAACAACATGAAGGAGCGCCTCCCTGAGGCCCTTGCAAAACTGGGGCCGAAGGGCGCGGAATACGCCCAGCAATTCGATGGTGGCGCTGCCCAGTCCATGACGCCAGGCGTGGTCAATCAGTTACCGCAGCCGCTTCACAACGCCATCGCCTCCAGCTACAACGACGGCCTCACCCCGATCTTCGTGCTGCTTATCCCCCTAGTTCTCGCAGCTGCTCTGCTGCTCGTGCCGGTGCAGGAGGACACGTTGAAGGAGACCGTCGAGTAGCAGGCGAGATGGAAGCTACTCGCCGGTAGTAGGCTCCTCATCCGTCGAGAGCTTCTTGCCTGGCTTCGGCAGCAGCAGCTCGTAGATATCCGTGTCTCGCCACGTGCCGGCCATCTCGCCGTAGGTCATCTTGGCCATCTGGTGGTAGGTGCCCACCTTGACGAAGCCACGGGAGACGTGGAGCCCCGCCGAACCTTCATTCTCCGGGAAGATCCACGAGTGAATCGACCACTTGTTCAGCGCCTTGCAGGTCTCAATCAGCTTGTCCAGCAAAGCACCGGACACACCACGGCCACGGGCATCCTCGTGGATGTAGATGGAGTCCTCCACAACGCCGTAGAACACGGAACGAGTCGATGCCTGGGCGGCGGCTACCCAGCCCAGCACCTTGTCGTCGTCATCTGGTTCAACGGCGACGAAGACCGTTTCGATGATCTTGTTCGTGGAGAATTTCGCCCACGTCGGGCCCTCAGTTTCATACGAAGCGTGGCCTGTGCCCAGACCTGCTTCGTAGATCTCGCGGACCTGAGGGTAGTCCTCGGGCCGGATTGGGCGGATCCTGAAATCGCGATTCGACATGGCGACCATCGTACAACCGCTCCTGCCAACCTGTGAATTGGCTGCCGAGCAGCCTTCCTAGGCATGATCCTCGAGCAGATCAGTGACCAGTTCGGCGATCGGAGAACGCTCAGAACGCGTCAGCGTCACATGCCCGAAGAGGTCTTGCCCCTTGAGCTTCTCGATCACCGCCTGCACGCCATCGTGACGCCCCACCCTCAGGTTGTCGCGCTGGGCGACATCGTGGGTGAGCACGACTCGCGATCCCCGACCAAGACGGGACAGGACCGTCAACAGCACATTGCGCTCGAGCGACTGCGCCTCGTCGACGATGACGAAAGCGTCGTGCAAACTGCGGCCACGAATGTGCGTCAATGGCAGCACCTCGAGCAGATCACGCGATGCAACCTCGTCGAGCACATTGTCCGAGACCACGCCTTCCAATGTGTCGTAGACAGCCTGGGCCCACGGGTTCATCTTCTCCATTTCGTCGCCAGGCAGGTAACCCAAATTCTGGCCACCGACCGCATAGAGCGGACGGAAAACAATGATGCGCTTATGCTCCCCCCGCTCCAGCACGGATTCAAGCCCCGCACACAAAGCCAAAGCGGACTTGCCGGTGCCGGCGCGGCCGCCGATGGAGACGATGCCCACCGTGTCGTCGAGAAGCAGATCAAGCGCGACCCGCTGCTCCGCGCTCCGGCCGGACAAACCAAACGCATCTGCATCGCCGCGGACGAGCTTGACGCCCCCGCTCGGTGCTACGCGCGCAAGCGCGGACTGGGAGCCTGCATTGAGCGTCAGACCGCAGTGCACCGGCAAATCACCAGTGTCGACCGTCGCGAAACCGGTGGCGTACAGCTCGTCGATCTCTTCCCCGGAGACCTCCAGCTCAGCCATTCCTGTGTAGCCAGTCAGCACAACGTCCTGCGCACGGTATTCCTGTGCAGCGAGCCCCACGGCACCAGCCTTGACGCGCAGCGGCACATCCTTGGTTACCAAGACCGTGTCCTTGCCCTCCTGCTTGAAATTGAATGCGCAGGCGAGAATGCGATTGTCATTCTCCGGGCCACGTAACGCTACCGGCAGATTCGACTGGTCCTGGTGGTTGAGCTCCACGCGCACCGTGCCACCGTCAATATTGACCGGCATCGGTTCATCCAGCCGGTCATAGTCAGCGCGCAGGTCCTCCAAAAAGCGAAGAGCTTGGCGGGCGAACCAGCCAAGCTCTGGGTGATGACGTTTTTGCTCGAGTTCCGTGACGACCACGAGCGGGAGGACAACGCTGTGCTCCGCGAATTTCCTCAATGCCCACGGGTCGGACAACAGAACTGAGGTGTCCAGCACATACGTTTTCAGTGCTGTGGGCGAGGTGAGTTGTTCAGGATTGTGGCCAATGCTTTCCGTTCGAGCATCAGCAGTGTCGATTTGGCTAACAGAAGGGTCAAACATGAACTTGCTCCCCTAGTGCGGTTGGGTTGTAGCCAGGACCGTTCTTCGCGGTGCCTGACACCCGCCACACTAAGGGAGCAAAGTGTAAATTACATCGATGTAAGGTTAACTTCCGTTAAACCTCATCGCGCCGGCTCGGCGCAGCTAGTTAGCTAATCTTGGCGCCGAACTCGCCGTTTTCCTCGAGCCACTCGATGGTGCCGTTCTGGAAGTCCTGGATCCAGCCGTTGTTGTCGTCGCGCTTGTCCTCGGCCTTGGTCGGCAGGCCGATCTCGCTCTTCAGGCCGCCTTCCTTCTTCCAGGTATTAGCGATCTCGCCGACCAGCGGGACAGCACCCGTCTCCTCGGAGTAGACGATGTTCTTGTCTGCGTCGTACTCGATCAGGGTGGTGCCATCGTCGTTGGTCTCGACGCTGATCGGTTCACCCCAGTTGCCCAGGCCAAGCTCGTCTGCAGCGTTAGCGGCAGCAGCCGGGACGAGAACCTTTTCGCCGTCCTTGGTGGTCAGCTCAACGGTGTCACCGTCAGCATCTTCTGCACCCTCGGAGGCGTCAGCGGCCTCCTCGGAGCTGGAAGCATCAGAGGATTCAGAAGCGCCTTCAGCCTCGGAAGTAACCGTGTTGGTTTCGGTAGCCTCTACGTCTTCGGTCGCACCCTCATCGTTAGAGCAAGCAACGAGACCAGTGGTGAGTGCGAGAGCTGCAATGCCAGCGCCAATCTTGCGGTTCATAATTTCGTATCCTTTCGTAAGCAATTTTTAAAACTGCGCGTTTACCATTATGCAAATTCCGCGTTACCTACGACGCTTACGTGCCCCCGTTTTAGGGTGCCTTCCACGTTTCTGCTTGCGCTGCGCACCACTTTTGCCGTTTACTTTACGGTTCGCTTTCGCACGCTTTGCATCGCTTTTCGACGCCTCCCCCCTCGACGAATTCCTCGTCCTCCCCCTCGCCACTCCGACGAAGTCTTGGATCACTTCATTGTCCTTTTCAACGGGCCAGACAAGCGCGATCTGAGTGGCCTCCTCTGCAGGATCGTCGATGAGATCAAGCACCTTGACCTGTTTCTTCGCCAGCACCTTCAATAATGGTGCCGGCGCATAGGCAACGCCGACATTCGCAGCCACGACTTGGAGAGCTGAACGCAGCTCGTCGATATCCGAGCCACCAGCACTATCACTAAGTGAATAGCGATAGTTCACATGCTCATCAGCGAGATCAGTCAGGCGGACCGGCTCCCCCACCTCCGCATAGACGGAATCTTTCGGCACCGCAACGCCAGGCTTCTCTGCGTACAGCATGACGCGGTGGTACGTTTCGCCGGGCTCGCCGACGCGGGGATCGGGAAGTCGGACCAGGGCGAGGTCGGCGCGGTCGTCGATAAGCGTTGAAAATGGGTCGTCGCTCGGGAGCTCCTGAAGCTCATGCGGAGTGGAATCGCGATACCGCTTGAACCACTTGCCGGGCTCAGTACCGGTGACGAAGGCGAGGCGCAACATGTCCAGAATGCTACCGTTTTGGTCATGAGCGAACAGCCGTCAAGCACAGCAATGAAGCCCGCCACCGCCGCGAAGAAGCTCGGCATCTACCTACCGGCAACCCCGCCTGAGTTCCAGGAAGGTGGCATCACGCACGCCGAGCTGCGTGAATTGCAGGACACCCCGCCAGAATGGCTGGTGCAGCTGCGCGCGAACGGCCCTCACCCCCGCCCTGAGGTGGCACGCAAGCTGGGAATTTCCATCACCGCCCTGAAGAAGAACGAGATGGATAAGCCGCTGACCACCCAGGAGATCAAGGAGCTCCTGGCTGATCAGCCAGCGTGGCTCGCGGAAGCACGCCGCGTCCACGCCGAAGAGCGAGACGCTTAGAGCATCTTCCAGTCTTCGAGGCCTGGGTAGAGCGGGAAGTCCGCAGCAAGCTTATCGACGCGCTTCCGCAGCCCCTCCACATCCGCGTTCTTCCCCTGCGCAAGGGCGGTACCGATGATGTCAGCGGTCTCGGTGAACGCTGCCTGATCAAAACCGCGGGTCGCCAGAGCTGACGTACCGATACGCAGACCCGAGGTGACCATCGGCGGACGCGGGTCGTTCGGCACTGCATTGCGATTGACGGTGATGCCAACCTCGTGGAGCAGGTCTTCTGCCTGCTGGCCGTCGAGCTCGGAATTGCGCAGGTCCGCAAGCACGAGGTGTACGTCAGTGCCACCGGTCAGAACGTCGACGCCGACCTCCTTGCAATCCGCTGCCGTGAGGCGCTCTGCAAGAATGCGTGCGCCCTCGAGGGTGCGCTCCTGACGGTTCTTGAATTCCTCCGTTGCCGCGACCTTCAGTGCCGTCGCCTTAGCTGCAACGACGTGCATGAGCGGTCCGCCCTGCTGTCCTGGGAAGACAGCGGAGTTCAGAGCTTTCGCGTAATCCTGCTTTGCCAGGATCATGCCAGAACGCGGACCACCCAGCGTCTTGTGGATCGTGGTGGACACGACATCCGAGTGTGGCACCGGCGACGGGTGCAGCCCAGCTGCAACGAGACCAGCGAAGTGCGCCATGTCCGTCCACAGGTACGCGCCCACCTCATCGGCGATCGAACGGAACGCAGCGAAGTCCACGGTGCGCGGGTACGCAGACCAACCAGCAATGATCACCTTCGGACGGTGCTCCAGAGCCAGCTCACGGACCTTATCCATGTCGATGAGCATGGTGTCCGGGTCCACCTCGTACGCGACGACGTTGTACAGACGGCCAGAGAAGTTGATCTTCATGCCGTGCGTCAGGTGACCACCGTGTGCCAGGGACAGACCCATGATGGTGTCGCCCGGCTTGATCAGGGCGTGGAGAACAGCAGCGTTCGCCTGGGCGCCGGAGTGGGGCTGGACGTTGGCGTACTCGGCGTCGAAAAGCGACTTCGCACGGTCGCGGGCGATGTCCTCGATGACGTCGACGTTCTCGCAGCCACCGTAGTAGCGGCGACCCGGGTACCCCTCGGCGTACTTGTTGGTCAGCACCGAGCCTTGCGCCTGCAGTACGGCGCGCGGCACGAAATTCTCCGACGCGATCATCTCGAGGGTGTTGCGCTGGCGGGACACCTCCCCAAGAATCTGCTCATAAACTTCAGGGTCAAGCGACGCGAGGTCTTGGTAACGGAGATCTTCTGACATTTCCGGTGTTCCTTTCCGTACGGCAGTTATGAGCCAGTATGCACTACCTGATCCAAGACACACCCCTTTAGGCCAAGTTCACGGAACACAGGTGCAAGAATGGTGCCTATGCCGCGCCCCGCAGACCCAAGCCCGTACCTGGATTTTCCCCGCGACGCCTGGAAAGAACGTCGCGAAACCATGCCGCAGGTCATCGACGAAGCCGACCTGAAACAGCTCCTCGGCATCGGCGAAAGCATGGACTTGCAAGAGGTCGCAGACATTTATTTGCCGCTGTCACGTCTCATTCACCTGCAGATCCGTGCACGCCAGAAGCTCACGGCCGTCACGGAGTTATTCCTCGGGGAGAACCCGGGGCACGTGCCCTTCATCATCGGCATCGCCGGATCCGTCGCGGTAGGCAAGTCGACAACTGCGCGCGTGCTGCAGGCGCTTCTCCAGAGGTGGGATTCGCACCCGCGCGTCGACCTTGTCACCACCGACGGTTTCCTCTTGCCTGCCGAGGAGCTGCGGGCGCGCAACCTCATGTCGAGGAAAGGCTTTCCGGAGTCGTACAACCGACGCGACCTGCTGCGATTCGTCACGGAGGTCAAGGCGGGGCGGGACAATGTCAAGGCGCCGCTGTATTCGCATGACGCGTACGACATCATTCCGGGCGAGTACCAGGTCGTGGACCACCCGGACATTCTGATTCTTGAGGGGCTTAATGTTTTGCAGACGGGCCCGACACTGATGGTGTCGGATCTGTTTGATTTCTCCGTCTACGTTGACGCGCGTACGGAGGATATTGAGCAGTGGTACATCGACCGCTTCATCAAACTGAAGAATACGGCTTTCCGCCAGCCGGGCGCCCATTTCGCGCGCTTCGCGGATCTAAATGACACCGACGCTGCGGCGGAGGCACGCCGCATTTGGCAAACGATCAACCTGCCGAATTTGGTCGAGAATATCCAGCCAACGCGCGTGCGGGCGTCCCTCGTTTTATCGAAGGCAGCGGATCATTCAGTGCAGCGCGTGCGTATGCGCAAACTTTAGGCTTATCCGACGCCCTACTTCCCGAACCTCCTCGACCTCTGCGAGAAGTCACGGAGCGCGCGCAGAAAGTCGATCTTGCGGAAGGCCGGCCAGTACGTGTCGGTGAACCAGATCTCCGAATACGCGGACTGCCAGAGGAGAAAACCGGAAAGTCGCTGTTCACCAGAGGTGCGGATCACCAGGTCTGGGTCAGGTTGGCCGGATGTGTAGAGGTGGGCGGAGAGGGATTCGACGGAGACTTCGTCGGCAAGCTTGTCTGCGGGAACTCCCTCGGCGACTTTCGCTGTAATGAAATTCTGCACAGCATCGACGATTTCTTGGCGTCCGCCGTAGCCCACCGCGATATTGACCACGATGCCATCTTTGTTCTCGGTCGCTGCGGCTGCCGACTGCATCCGGTGAGCAACCTTTTCCGGCAGCAGATTCAGGTGCCCGACGAGGCGAATGCGTGCTTCGTATTCGTCGCCGGACAATTCATCCACGACACCTGAGATGATGTCGTAAAGCAGCTGCACCTCTTCTTCGGTGCGCGACAGGTTTTCTGTGGAGAGCAGGTAGATCGTGACAACGTCGACCCCCATCTCCGCCGACCAGCGGACCAACTCCGCGATCTTTTCGGCGCCGACGCGGTGTCCGTGCGAGATGTCTTCGAAACCAGCTTGACGTGCCCAACGACGATTGCCATCAGCCATCACCGCGATATGCTTCGGCCGGCTCACCCCTTGGAGCTCGCGCTTCAGCCGCCGCTCATACAGCGGGTATAAGAGTCGATCGAGCATAGCCACGTGCATCAGCTTACTCCGGTTATTGGTCGTCGGGGTGGCGCACAGGAGATCAGGACTTGGTTTAGAAGAGGCCTAAAAGGTGCCTAGGAGAAACTTAGAAGAAACCTAGAAGAAGGTCTTCTTGCGTCGGTCGAGCAGCCCTTCAGCTTCCATTGCCTCGTCGATCGCCTTCTCATCAAAGACGTCGAGTCCGCGATCTTCAGCGAATTTCTTCCGACGATTGAACCTCGAGTAGCGCCGGTGGAATGCCCACCCGAGCAGCAGGATCACCGCCATCATGGCGACCACGATGAAAGCACCGATCGGCTCTGCCTTGCCGAATTCAGGCCCCACCGGGGCGTCCTTATTCATCTGCTGAGCAAGCACGAGAACACTGTTCGCTGTGCTCGCCGTGGCTGTCGCCAGTGCTTCGATCCCCACTGTTATTCTCCTTCGCTTCCGGACTGCTCTACATCTTCCCCATTTCCGAGGCCTGCGAACAAGTCAGTTTCCGGCAAAGAGGTCTGCACTCGTGTTTGTGCCAACTCGAATTCCTCGGTCGGCCACACCTCCTGCTGCACTTCGACGGGGCTGGCAAGAAAAGCACCGGCCGGGTCGATCTGCGTCGCGTGCGCAGTCAACGCCGCAGCACGATGTGCGAAGAAATCTCCACAGTTCACCTGAGTTGTCACGCGCTGCATGATGTCGGAGGCGTTTTCTTCCCAGCGCTTGAGCATGGGCTCGTAGGGGCTGGGCTTGCCTTCGTCGATAAGCCGGTCGTGCAAGAGGCGCATGCGCTGCGCGACGAACCCGTGAGTGTAATAGAGCTTCAGTGGTGTCCACGGCTCCCCGAGTTCAGGCGCGAAGTCAGGGTTTCCTGCTTCTTCCCACGCAATCATGGAGGTTTTGTGCACCATGATGTGGTCGGGGTGCGGGTAGCCGCCGTTTTCGTCGTAGGTGATGATCACGTGCGGTTTGAACTCACGAATGTGCCCCACCAGCACTTTCGCCACCTCAAGCGGATCCTCGAGCGCGAAGCAGCCCTCCGGCAGCGGCGGCAATGGGTCACCTTCCGGTAAGCCGGAATCCTCGTAGCCCAACCACTCATGTTCAACGCCGAGCGCGGCCGCGGCTTGCGCCATCTCTTCACGGCGGATCTCCGTCATCCGCTCGATGACACCCGGCCTGTCCATCGCTGGGTTGAGAATATCGCCGCGCTGCCCTCCTGTGCAGGTGAGCACCTTGACGCGGTGCCCCTCGTGGGAGTACTTCGCCATTGTCGCTGCACCTTTGCTGGACTCGTCGTCCGGGTGTGCGTGAATGGCCAGCAAACGGTATCCCGTCACTTAGTGTTCCACCTCTACTTGGGGTTAAGGTTGATTGCCAGACAAGTTTAGTACCTAGTGCAACGAGGAAGAGCAAGCACCGTGGCAGAGACCGATTCTTCGACGGACGCCCACGCTGGACGCACACGCGCCCGCTATGGCACCAGCACAACCGAGGCCGCGTCGTCGCGTACACCGGGCCGAATTGTCGCGGTCATCAGTGTCTTACTGGTCGTGCTCATCGCGGTGTTCGCTGTCCGCTACGTCATGCAGCAGCGCTCCCAACCCATTACCGCATCGCTCATTGCGCACGAGCGTATCGACGAACAAACCTCCCGCGTCTGGTTCGACGTCTCCCGCAACGACACCTCTGTTCCCGGCTACTGCATCATCACGTCGCTGAATTACGAAATGGCAGAAATCGGTCGTCGCGACGTGGTCATCCCTGCTGGCGGCGACGAGGAAACCCGCATGTACGTCGACATCCCGGTCCGCGATACCCCTGTCTCCGGTGGTGTGTACGGCTGCTCCACCACAATCCCGTCCTATCTTGATGCGAGCGAGGAGTTTGTAGAGGCGAGGTAGGGGGCGTCGATAAGCGGTGCTCATGTTAGGATCCGAACGTCTATTTAATCGAACGTGAGGAAACGAGGGTTCATACTCCATGGCTGAAACGCAGCAGCAGTACATCACCCCGGAAATGAAGGCCAAGCTCGAGGCCGAGCTGCAGCAGCTCATCGACAACCGTCCTGTCATCGCCGCTGAAATCAACGAGCGCCGCGAGGAGGGCGACCTCAAGGAGAATGCTGGCTACGACGCAGCTCGTGAGCAGCAGGACCAGGAAGAAGCTCGCATCAAGCAGATTTCCGAACTGCTGGCGAACTCCACTACTGAGCGCGCAGGTGTCGTCGATGGCATGGCTGTCGTCGGTTCCGTCGTCCACGTCTACTACAACGGCGACAAGGACGATAAGGAGACTTTCCTGATCGGCACCCGTGCTGCATCGACCGACAACAAGGACCTGGAGACTTACTCCGAGCAGTCCCCACTCGGCGCAGCAGTACTTGGCGCCACCGAGGGTGAGACCCGCACTTACACCGCTCCGAATGGTCGCGAGATTTCCGTCACGATCGAGTCCGCGAACCCGTATGATTCGGTTAAGGCTAAGACCCCGCGCGCGAACTAGTCGCGCCGCATAACAGCATTTCAACGCTTTTCGACGATTCCGTGGCCCCACCGCCCCGGATACTCAAGTGATAAGGACTCCGCAGTGATTACCCGCACTTCCCGCAAGGTTGCCGCCCTCGCTCTCACCGCTGTCACCGCTCTCGGTGTGACTGCGTGCACCCCTCCAAACCAGAATGATTCGGAGCAGAAGGTCGACACCGCCACGAGCCAGAACCCGAATTCCCTGAAGGGTGAGGGTGCTACCGGCACCTCTACCGCATCGGCTACCAATGTTGCCGACGTGGATGCTTCTGCCCAGACCACAACCTCTGCTGAGCAGGAAGCTGCCCAGGCTGCCGCTGACGGAACTCCGTTCTTCCTCGACTGCAACGAGCAGTCTCAGGTTAAGCCGTCCACGATTTCCTTGAACTGCAAGGATCAGGATGACATCGCTGAGAACATCGTCTGGGAAGAGTGGACTGACGAGATTGCTCGCGGCACCGCGACCCGCAACTACAAGGACATGGACCGCGTCGTCGAGAACGCACAGGTGATCCTGTCTGCACCGGAGAATGTTGACGGTGTTCTGGCGTTCACCCAGATCTCTGTTGATGGCGCGAACGTTCAGCCGCAGACGCAGTACTAATCGTCTACTGAGCGCACTGACTCCAGCCCCTGCCCCACTTCTTGTGGGCGCGGGGGCTTATCCATTGGCACCGAACAGTAGGTGCATGGCTCCGTACCGGTGGGTGGTATTCGGCACCGGTTTTCCACGTGGTGAAACCCAGATCGGGCTTCCGCGTCGTCTTCGTATGCGACCCCGGTGTTTACGCCATGGGTCATCATCATTGGTCCGGTTGTGATACCTGCACACCGGGGCCAAATTGGCCATATTCGTCTCACCGCCATGAGCCCAGGCTGTGATGTGGTGGATCTCGCAATGATCAGCAGCATGCCGGCACCCCGGCACCGGACATGTGGTCATCGTTGCCCGGGCTAGGTCTCTTTGCTTACGGTTGGCGAAGCGTTGGGTGCGGTACAGGTTCACCGCACCTTCCGCCGGGTGGAACAGTGCCACCTCAAGCTCAGCACCATGAAGCTGCGCAAGGTATTCCGCACCGGTCATCGTGGTGCCATCCGACAACCCAAGAATTGTTTCATCGCCGCGGCCACCGAGGATGGAAATATGATCTGCCAGCGGGACGACCACCAACGGCCGCGGCACCGCAGAGGCCACCCCACCACCAAAACGCAACAGGCCGACAAACGCCTCATACATCTGCGGACCCTCAGGACGGGTGGCATCCAAGTTCTGGCGCAGGGCGTGTTCAAGGGCGGCGATATCACGCTCGGAACCGGTAGCAGTAAACGACCGCTTGCCTTTACGCGATTTAGTAAACCGCACCGACGTCT
>NZ_CAMXWS010000024.1 GCF_947253065.1 uncultured Corynebacterium sp. | reverse complement strand
TCCAGGGCCTTGCCGTATTCCTCGAAGGAACCGTCGCGGGCGCTTTCCAGGCCGCGGAGTGCGTCCTGGATGCCGTTCAGGGCCGCATCCTTATCGCCGGAAGGCTTGGAGTCCTCGGCGGACTTGTCCTCACCTTCTGCTGGCTGTTCGGCCTCCGGGTCCGGCACGCCTTCACCCGCGATGCTGATGTCCTGGGCTTCCTTGGCGTCAATGCCGACCTGGCTCAGTGCCTGGGAAACAGTCGGGGCATAGCCGACACGGTCCTTGTAGAAGACCAGCACACGCAGCAGCTTCGGGAAGGCAGATGCCTGGTCCTTGCGCTGCGAGTAGATCGGCTCGACGTAAAGGATCTCACCATCACCAACCGGCAGGGTGAGCAAGTTGCCGTTCTTCAGCGTGTTGGAACCCTCCCACAGGGTGCGATCGCGGGCGACCTGGTCGGAAGACATCAAGGCGTCTTGCGCCTGCTTTGGACCGCGGGTCTGCGTATTGGTCGGCAGGACGCGGACGGTGATCTGCCCGAAGTTCTCCGGATCGGAGGACACCGCCATGTGGGCGGAGAGGAACTCACGGTTCAGGCCACGGTACGGGGTGATCAGCTGGAAGGACGGCTTCTTCGTCTCCGGGTCGGCGGCCACGACGTAGTACGGCGGCTGGTTCAGCTCATTGCGCCCCTCCGGTGCAGTCGGGTCATTCGGGACGGACCAAAACGCATCGTTATTGAAGAACACGCCTGGGTCGGACACGTGGTAGCGGGCCAACAGTTCACGCTGAACCTTGAACAGGTCCTCCGGGTAACGAAGGTGTTCACGAAGGTCATCACTGATCTCCGAGGCCGGGTGGACAGTGTTCGGGAAGACACCCATCCATGCCTTGAGCACTGGGTCTTCCTCGTCGAAGGCGTACAGGTTCACGGAACCGTCATAAGCATCGACGGTGGCCTTGACGGAGTTGCGGATGTAACCAACCTCGTTATTCACCAGGCGCTGGTCGGTGCCCTCCGGGTTCAGTGCATCCACGGTGGTGGACTGCAAGGACGTGCGGGTGGAGTACGGCAGTGCGGACAGGGTGGTGTAGCCGTCGACGACCCACTTGATGCGGCCGTCGATAACTGCCGGGTAGGTCTGCTGGTCAGTGGTCAGCCACGGTGCGACCTTTTCCACACGCTCGCGTGGATCGCGGTCGTAGAGGATGCGGGATTCGCTGCCGACGCGATCAGACAGGATCAGGTTGAGCTCCTGGTACTTGATGGCAAAAGCAAGGCGGTCGATCGGGTTGCCAATGCTCACACCACCTTCGCCGTCATAGGTGAACTGCGAACCGTCGGTGTCGTATTCGAGCGGGCCTTGGCCCACATCACCGACGACGGCGTAATCGAGACCGTCTTCAGCAGAAGCGATGACCGGACCGTAGTAGACACGCGGCTGGTCCACGCGGATGCCCAGTTCCTCAGCGTCCTTCTTCTCTGCAGCATTCTCATTAGCCTGCAGGTCGGAGACGGTGAATACCGGAAGACCACCACGGGTGGAACCAGCATCCTGGGCGGCTTCGTCGACAATGCTTGCCTGCGCTGCAACAAAACCATTGCCGTGGGTGTACACGGTGTGGCGGTTCAGCCAATCCTTCTGGTTTTCCTGCAGAGCTTTCGGGTCGAGCTCACGGGCGGCGACAACGTAGTCACGCAGCTCGCCGTCAACCGTGTAGCGGTCCATGGCCAAGCTATCCGAGAAGCCGTAGAAGTTCTTCAACTGCTGGTTCTGGGTGAATGTCGGGCCGAGGATCTCCGGGTCGAGCAGACGGATATTGGAGATCGTGGCGGAGTCCTCGCCCACCTTCGCATCATCAGTGCTTTCGGCACCCCAGTTGTGTTCGTAGGTGACCTTGTCGTCGGTAAGCCCGTATGCCTCGCGGGTTGCTTCGATATTGCGGGCGATGTACTCGGACTCGCGCTCCTGGCGATTCGGGTTGACGGAGAACTGCTGGAGCAGAGCCGGCCAAGCCTGGCCGATGACCAGGGAGGACAGGACCATCAAGACGGTGGCCATGACCGGCACGCGCAGGTCCTTGAACACCACGGAAGCGAAGAATGCTGCTGCGACGAGCACCGCGATGACCATCAAGATGATGCGCGCGGGCAGCTGGGCATTGATATCGGTGTAGGAGGCACCGGTGAAGATGTCGTTGCGGTCGAACAGCAGGCTGTAGCGCTGTAGCCAGTAATCGAGGGCCTTGACCAGCATCCAGATACCGGCCGTGACAGCGAGCTGAATACGTGCAGCGCGGGAGATATGGCCCTTCGCACCAGTGGCCTGGCTAGCGATGCGGATGCCGCCCAACAAATAGTGTCCGATCAGGCCAACGAGGAAGGCGACGACCAGCAGCATCGACAGGACGCTGACGATCGTGGACAGTGCCGGCAAAGCGAATGCATAAAAGCCCAAATCACGACCGAATTGCGCATCGGTTGTACCGAAGGAACCACCGTTGATCCACAGCATGAAGGTACGCCAGGTGCTCTGGCCCAAAATGCCGGCCACCACACCGACAGCGAGCGGTACCCACAGCACCAGCGGACGAATGCCGGACTGGATTGCTGCACGGTTAATGGTCACCGGCGAATTCGGGTCACCGAAGGAGGCAAACCCAGCATCTTCATCACGGCCGCGCCACGCGAAGAAAGCAGCAGCCCACGCGATCGCGGCACCAACGAGGCCGAAGATCACAAACAGCGCGACGCGCGCCAGGATGGTCTTCGTGAACACACCGCGGTAGTCCAATTCACCGAACCAACGGAAATCTGTATACACCCCCACCAGCATCGGAATGAGGAAGAGCAACACGGCTATGACCGCCATGATGGTCACGAACTTATTTGAGGATTTCCCCGGCTTCGGGCTGGGGCGGTTCAGGCGCGTGGCCAAGATCGAAGCTCCTTACACAATCTATAATTTTTGAGCTATTAGGCTCTAACACTAAATTGCTTAACGCTTGAAAGACCAGAAAGGTTCCATCATGCCGGAGTTGCAACGCCCCCAACAGGCCCTGAACAAGGCGATGATGGAAGCTGTGGAATTCGTCCACGCTGAAGGTTGGGATGCCTCCCCTACCCTGTTTGCGCTGGTTCCCACCGCATTGGTGGCTGACCAGTTGGCCTCACTGGAAGAAGAGGCAGATTCCCCGCTGACGCTCATCGTCCAGGAAGATATGCCAGAGCACATTCAGCCAGGTTCGGATGAATTGGGCGATTATCTGACGCGTTTGGTCTGGCCACAGGAGATCGCGGGGTTGGTGTTGGCCCAGGAGATTATGTTCAAAGACACAGCTGAGGCCGCAGCGGGTTCTGCTCGCCCGGCGCGGTTGTTCTCTGGTGTGCTGCGTGAAGAGGGCATTGAACAGACGTTGCTGCAGCTGCGTCCTACTGAGGAGGAGCTGGAGGAAGCAGGTCCGTTCGCACAAGATGAGATCAAGTTGCGTGGTGGCCCGGGTGTAGCGCCGGCTGTTCTTGGGGCTTTGCGTTACAGCCTAGATAACGAGGACCTAGACTAAGAGGCATCAACTTCAAAGGAGTCGTTTCCACCGTGCTGTCTTCTACTGTCACCCGCGGCGTGTGCGCGTCCGTTGCACTCACGCTCGCTCTTGGCCTTTCTGCTTGCTCGTCAAAGGATGACGAGCCTGAGACACCGACCACGCCGGCATCGGAGACGACTGAAACTTCAGAGTCGAGCTCGGAGCCGACGGAGACGACCGAAACCTCGGAGTCGACCGAAACAACGTCGAATAGCCGTTGGCGCGGGGGCGGCGAAGACAAGCTCGAGGAAGTTCGCGGGGCGTTCGCTTCACTCGCACCCGAATCGCTTTTCGACGCTTTGGATACCTGCACCGAGACCAGCCTCCGCCACTCCTATGACTGCAGTGGCGCAGATATTGGTCAGTTCCAATTCTTCGAATCTGAAGCCATGGCCAAGGACACCGCGAATGTTCTGGAAGGTCTGAAGAGTTCCACGATCGTGCAGGAAACCGAAGACAAGCTCGTCGGGTGGAGCATGATCGGGCGGACAGCCGTGATCACCGTTGTGGATGTCGCTGATGGCAAGGTCATGCAGCAGATGATGTCGTCTGAGGTAGAAGACCCACGCGAGCGCATTTTTGAACTCGGCCTGGCCGAGAAGAAGCGTGAGAACACCACCCCGACGACCAGCGAAGAAACCCCGACGACGTCGAAGGAAGCTAGCTAGCGTCGCAGGTCTCTACCTCTCCGCCGGTGCTGAAGGAATGCATGGCTGAGATGGCGTCGTCAAGCGTGCGTACTTTGGCAACGACCATGCCACCGTTGTCTGCCTTGCGTGCTTCGGCGCAATTCTTTTCGGGAGCCAGGAAAAGTTCGGCGCCGCCATCGCGCGCGCCTTCAATTTTGTGCGCGATACCGCCGATGGGGCCGACGGTGCCGTCCTCGCTGATGGTGCCGGTGCCTGCAACCTTGCGGCCGCCGTTGAGCTCGCCGGGTGAAAGTTTGTCGATCACGGCAAGTGAGAAAATCATTCCTGCGCTGGGGCCGCCCACGTCGTTGAGGTTGTAGTTGACGTGAATGTCGCCGGCGGGCTCGGATGTCATGGTGATGCCAAGCAACGGCTGCTTCTCATCCTCCGGGTTTTTGCCCAGTGTGACCTTCGCCTCCTGCTCTTCACCCTCGCCGCGGATAAAAGTGATGGTCACTTCATCGCCCGGTTGCTTCTCGCGCACCATGTCCTGGACCTGCTGTGGTTCGGTGACTTTCTTACCCTCAACGGCAGTGATCGTGTCCTCGGCTTCGATCGCGCCGGATGCCGCGGAACCGTCGAGTACACCGTGGACGATCACCTTCGTCGGCTCGCCGAGGTGCTTCATTGCAGCAACGGTCGCGGCGGCCTCGGAGGCGACGAATGATGCTTCATTGTGCTCGCGCAACTCCTCGTCAGTCATGTCCCGCGGCAGAATCTGATTGATCGGTACAAGCGTGTCATTTGAGAACAACCAACGACCGATCGCCTGCCCCATGGTCATATTCGTGCGCACCGACACCGTGGTCATATCCAGGGAGCCGGACGTCTCGTCGACCTCGCCACCGGTGATCTCAATGACTGGGGTGCCCTCTACATCCGCAAGTGTGTTGAAGGTCGGGCCGGCGCTTTCTGCTGCGAAAGGCACAGTCAGCTTGATCGGCGTGCCCGGAATTCCACCGAGCATGAGTACCAATGCCAATAATGCGAGCGGGATACCGCCCCACAGGACCGCACGTTTGCGGCTGCGGTGAGGTTCGGTCTGTACTGCTGCGGGCTTTTCCACGGGTCTAAAGCCTACATGGCGCGTGTTCGCTGACAGCGTTGCTCCCTGCCTCAAAAATCATGGACCTGCACCAATCCCCGCCGGTAGGCTGGCCACCATGGTTAATGGATTCGGGTTCAATTTCCCCAACGACGACGACCGCGACCGCGATGATGATCGTGATGGCCGTGGTGACAGCAACGGCGATAATGGCCGCGGCGATCAGTCGGACCCGTTCGGCCAATTCGGTTTCGCCTTCGGCGGCGGTAACGGCGCCCAATTCAGTGGCAACCTGAGTGATATCCTTGGCCAATTCGGTGAGATGCTCTCCGGTATGGGCCAGCAGGCCAACGCACCGAAGCAGGATCCGGTTAATTATGACGTGGCGCTGAAGACGGCACGTCGCTCGATCAAGGATCCAAAGGGCGTGACGGCAAATGACCGCACTGCGGTGGATGAGTCGACTCGATTGGCCAATCTGTGGCTCGACGATGCTTCTGCCCTGCCGGATTCAGGTGCACGACCGGAAGCGTGGAATGCGGACGATTGGCTGACGAATACTCTGCCCACCTGGAAGCGTCTGGTCAGCCCTGTGGTTGAGCAGATGGACCGCGCGCAGATTGATGCGATGCCGGAGCAGGCACGGGAGATCTTCGGTCCGATCACGCAGATGCTCGGCCACTTCAACTCGATGAATTTCGGTGCCAAGCTCGGCCAAGCTCTGGGCGATCTGGCTAATCAAGCGCTCACGGGTAATGATTTCGGGTTGCCTGTTGCGCCGAGCGGTGTGATCGGAATTGTGCCGAAGAATATTGAGTCGATCTCGAACCAGCTCTCTGTGCCAGGCCAGGAAGTACTGGTGTACATCGCTGCACGTGAGGCTGCCCGCCAGCGCCTGTTTACTCACGTGCCGTGGCTGGTGGAGCGCATCGTGTCTTCAGTAGAGGAATACGCACTGGGTTTGGAGCTGGATACCTCCCATATTGAGGAGCAGATTCGTGGCCTCGACCTGGAGTCGGGTGATCCGGCGAAGATCCAGGAGGCGATGAGTGGCATGCAGGACATGGACATGTCGCCGCGCGTGACCTCCCGCAATGCGGCTGCGGCTTCCCGTTTGGAAACGCTGCTGGCGCTGGTTGAGGGCTGGGTCGAAGTCGTCGTGGAGGACGCGTTGGGCGAGCGCATTCCTTCGACGGGTGCGCTGTCTGAGTCCTGGGCACGTCGTCGCGCTACCGGTGGTTCGGCTGAGCACGCCATCAACAACATCGTGGGCATTGAGCTCGGCGCACCGAAGACGAATGAGGCGGCTGACCTGTGGCGCCGCGCCACCACGGCAGTCGGTGTGGATCGTCGTGACAAGGTGTGGGATCACCCGGACTTTCTGCCCACGGCAGAACACCTGGACAATCCGGCAGCATTCATTGACACGCTCTTGGACGATGCGCCGGATGAGAAATTCGACGAAGAGATCGCCAAACTTGAAGAGATGCTGGCCAATGAGCCCGGCCCGAGTGAGGACGATCGCCCAACGGACGAGGATCCGAACCAGGACGAGGACTAGCCACCGAAGCGCTGATAGGCCTCGAGATAGCCTTTCGCGCGCTCGGCACGCGGGGCCCGGTCGGCCCATGCCCAAAAACGTGGGCCGTGCCCGGGGATGAACGTGTGCACCAATTCGTGCACTATGACGCTGTCGAGCACCCAGTCAGGGACGTCGCGCAGCCGGTCGCTGATTCGGATCGCACCGGTGGACACTGTGCACGAACCCCACTGGGTGTTGTGGTTGGTCGCCCAGCGCACGGAACCGATTTTGGCCTTGCCGTCTAAGACCTGCTCATTGAGCTTTTTCGCCCGCGCCAGAAGGTCATCGTCGGACACAGTCTGGGAGGTGCTGCGCCGCTTCAACTTCGCCAGGATTTCCTCGACGGCTTCACGTTCCTGCGTGGCACTGAATCGTGCGGGGATACGCACTTCTACCCCATCGCCAACATGCCGGGCTTGCACAGTCCGGGTGCGCCTTGCGGAACGAATCACTTTCACCCCAGCTGGCGGCCACTGGTCTGACGATGTCGACTGAAGTGGACGTTGCATAGCTGCGGTGGCCTCTTTCGGCTGGAATAGTGGCGGTTAAAAGGGGGGAAGCAAATTGCTGTTGAATGATTCAACACTAGTCAGGCTCAGCCGCGGGGTACACATCCTGCAACGTGATGACACAGCCGTGCAGTTCGGGGTGGACGCCACGCGCAGCGGCCTCATCGAATCACCGGTCGCGCCCGCGCTGTCCCGCACGTTGAATGACGTGCGCTGGCCAGAAGAAATCGGGGCGCTGCGCGCCACACTCAAAGAGAGGTGCGGGACGGACGAAGTCGCTGCGCAATCGCTTATCGACGACCTGTGCGCCTACCGCATCCTCATCCCCGCCGCCGAACCCACCGTGGCTGTGATGGGCTCGTCGCCTCTGGCACGTGAGATCACCCGGATCTTGCGCGCCTCCGGTGCTGTGGTGCGGATCCCGACCGCACGGGAGGACGTGGAGGATTTTCTACAGCGATATGACAGGTCGCCGCTGGTGCTGGTGGATTCCACTCATGACTACTTCGACTGCGGCAAACAACTCGCCCACCATCGAAATTGGTGCCTGCCAGTGATCAGTTTTGATTCGCGCGTGATCGTGGGACCTGTCAGCGCACCGGGATCCTCTCCGTGTGCGATGTGCATGTACATGCAGTTAGGTGACCGTGATGAGCTGCTGCACCGCATGATGGAAACCATTGCTGAACACGAGCGCCGAGCTGATCCCGTAGTCACTGCCATGGGTGCAGCGGTGGTGGTGACGGTGATGCGACGCCTCATGGGTGTCGCTGACCCGCCAGGGATTGTGCCAGATAAGCCGGAGCCTGGCTCAACACTGATGGTCGATCCCTTCGGACCCGTGCAGATCATGCCGTTCCCAGCGGAATCGCATCCGAAATGCCCGGTGTGCAGCGGCAGCTAGCGGAAATCCTCAAGTACCGCGAGGACGTCTTCACCGTACTGCTCCAATTTTGCGGGACCAATCCCAGAGATATCCAGCATCTGTCCCGGCGTGCTCGGCATTGCCTCGACGATGGAAAGCAATGTCGCATCGGTAAACACCATGTACGGCGGGTGCTGTGCTTCCCGCGCAGTATCCAAACGCCACTGCTTAAGCGCTAAGAAGGCTGCTTCGTTATACGTCGGCTCGCAATCCTCATGGCGGCCCAGGCTCTTCTCAGCTGGAGTACCCAGAGCGTTTCCACAGATCCGACAGCGCTTCGAGCGCTTGAGGCGTTCCGGTGCTTGTTCCACATCGAGCTGTGGGGCAATCCCGTCGAGGAAGCGGGAGCGTTCACGTGATGCGCGACCACCTTCCTGGCGGGCAAGCGCCCAGGACAAGTGCAGGTGCTCGCGGGCGCGGGTGATGCCCACGTAGAACAGGCGGCGTTCCTCCTCGATCTGCTCGTCTCCGGCCTTGATCGCGTGCGAGATCGGCAGGGTTTTCTCCACCAGTCCGGCCAAGAAGACCGCATCCCATTCCAAGCCCTTGGCTGCATGCAAGCTGGCCAAGGTCACGCCGTCAACCGCTGGTGGCTGCTTCGCTTCAGCGCGCTGACGCAGGGAGGCGAGCACACCTGGCAATGAGGTGGCCTCGCCGGTGCTGACGATGTCAGAGATCAGTTCCACCAAAGCGTTGAGTGTCTGCCAACGCTCACGCTGGCGGGCACCTTCTGGCTCAGTGGCAGAAAGTCCTAGTGGTGCGAATGCTGCCTTCGCCACAGCCACCGGATCATCAGGTAGATCACCACGGCGGGTAGCAGAGACCAAGACATTGATCGCTTCGCGGATCTCAGGGCGAGTGAAAAAGCCTTCGCCGCCGCGGACCTGGTAGACAATGCCGGCGTCGGAAAGCGCTTGCTCAAACACCGCTGATTGCGCATTGATGCGGTAGAGCACAGCGATCTCGCGTGCGGGCGTGCCAAAGGCGATGAGTTTCTTGATCTGGGCGGCGATATCGCGTGCTTCCGAAGGCTCGTCCGGGTAGGAAGCGAAGATCGGATCCGGGCCCGGATCGCGCATGCCCTCGAGCTCAAGGCGTGTGCCCGCTTCCCTGCCCGTGGCCTTGGAGATCACCGTGTTGGCGAGCTCTGTGACCTCGGGTGTGGAACGGTAGTCGCGCTGCAGCTTCACCACCGTGCCGTGCGGGTACGTGCGTGAGAAATTCAGCAGGTAATCCGGTGTCGCACCGGTGAACGAATAAATCGTCTGATTCGCATCGCCCACAACCGTGAGGTCATCGCGCTGGCCCAGCCATGCTTCCAATACTCGCTGCTGCAGCGGGGTCACGTCCTGGTACTCATCCACCACGAACGTCTGGTACTGATTGCGGAATTCCTCGGCGACGGCCGGGGCGTTCTCCAATGCGCCTGCGACATGAAGCAGCAGGTCATCGAAGTCGAGGCCCATGCCCTCCGGGCTGGTCTTCGCTTCCTCGTAGCGCTTGTACACCGCAGCGACCTTCTCTGGATCTGCCGGTGGCTCACGGTGAGTATTCTCAATCGCCTTTGCGTAGCTCTCCGGGGTGACCAGCGACGCCTTGGACCACTCGATCTCCCCGAGCAGGTCGCGCACGAGTTCCTTGTCTGGTTCCAGCCCAACAGTGCGGGTCGCGCGGGCGACGAGGGGGAATTTATTGTCGATCAATGTCCACGGCAGATCCCCTGCCACCTGCGGCCAGAAATAGCGCAGCTGACGCAGTGCTGCAGCGTGGAAGGTGCGGGCCTGGACTCCCCCGATGCCCATGGTGCGCAGACGATCGCGCATCTCACCGGCAGCGCGCGAGGTGAATGTCACCGCGAGCACCTTCTGTGGGACGACGAATCCCTGATCAATCAGGTGCGCGATGCGGTACGTGATCGTGCGTGTCTTGCCGGTACCTGCACCAGCGAGAATGCACACCGGGCCACGGGGTGCCGTGGCGGCAACGCGCTGATCCTCATCAAGCTGACTGAGGTCAATCACCTATTAATCATCCTCTTCGTTGCGGGCAGCCTCAGACAGATCTTCCGGGGTCTCCTCCGTATAACGGATATACAGAAGCTTGTCACCCGGCTCGACTGTCTCCGCCTCTGGAGAATCCAGGCGGTACAGCTCGCCGGAGCGGACCACGCCCAGCACGATATCGGCCAAGTGACGCGGATTGGCACCGACCTCATCATCAATGATCGGGCGCTCAGAAACGGTGAAGCCGGCATTCGGGCTGAGCAGGTCCTCCATCATCTCCACCACCGTCGGAGTGGAGGTAGCAATGCCGAGGAGACGGCCGGCGGTCTCGGAAGAAATCACTACGGAATCGGCGCCGGATTGTTCCAGCAGGTGCTGGTTTTCAGCTTCGCGCACCGACGCGACGATATTCACCCCCGGGTTGATCTCACGCACAGACAGGGTGACCAGCACCGCCGTGTCATCAGACGATGGGGCAACCACGACGGAACGGGCACGGCTCACACCAGCAATCTTGAGCACATCCGACTTCGTAGCATTGCCGTGCACAGCCACAAGCCCACGGTTCTCGGCATGAACAAGAGCCTCATTATTGGCATCGATGACGACGATATTGGAAGGCGCCATGCCCTCAGCGAGCAGTGCCTCGACGGCGGACCTGCCCTTGGTGCCATAACCGATGATGATGACGTGGTTGCGCACGTTTTTCCTCCATCGTTGAAGTTGCAGCGTCTTACGGGAATCCTCCGTGAGCACGGACAGCGTCGTGCCGACGAGCAGCATCAGGAACGCTACACGCAACGGAGTGACAATGAAGATGTTGACTAGCCTGGCTGTCTGAGTCACCGGGGTGATATCGCCATAGCCCGTCGTGGACAAAGACACCGCGGAGTAATACACGGCATCGATGAATGTCAGTGGCTCCGTGTACGCGTTCCGATCTGCGTAAACGATGAGCGCGACGAGGACAATAAGGAAGATCGCGTACAGGAATCGCCGACTGATCAAGGCCCATGGAGTTGTGCGCGCTGCCTGGGGCAGGCGGATGACATTGATCAGCGCATGGTCAGGCAGCGCAGTGAGCTCCTCACTGCGCAACCTGTTGCGGAACGCGATCTGCGGCCGGAACGAAAGCGCCATATCACGACTCTAGACCGGCGGGCGCCGCACTTCGTAGCAGGTCTTCTAGCTCCCCACGTTCCGGCAGGTCAGTCGGTGAAAAATCCTCACCCGTGCGGACATAGAAGAACACTGCACGAATCGGCTTTCCATCCGCAGCGATGCGACGCCATGCTTCCTGGTACACCGCCAATTGAAGTTTCGCCGCGCGCATTTCCGCGGCCTGGGGTTTATTGCCGGTCTTCCAGTCCACGATGGTCCAGCCATCCTCATCCTCAAAGACCGCGTCGATGCGGCCGCGCACAGTTGATGTGCCCAGATCGATCTCAAAGGGATGCTCGATGTGCGCGGGGCTGCGGGTCGCCCACTGGCTGGCGGAAAAATTCTCCTTCAGGCGTGCCAAGGTTGCTGCGTCGATGTCGGGTTCGTCGTTGCCGGGCAACTCATCGTCGTCAAGCAGGGGCCGTGCACCGAAAAATCCTTCGATCCATTCGTGGAATGCGGTGCCGCGCTTGGCATACGCATTGGGTTTGAAGGGCACGGGCCGGCGGGCGCGACGGGCGAATTGTTCGGGGTCAGCGCGCAAGGCAACTATATCGGAAGCCGTGAGTGTGGCTGGCATGACAACTGGAACTGCGGGGCGCTGCGCGGCTTCGTGCTCTTCGATGAGGGCTTCGACGTCGCGCTCCCACAGCGAGTAGAGCTCGCCATCAGAAAGCTTGGGCAGCTCTTCGCGGGCGGCATTCACTGCGTCCGCTGCGGCGCGCAGAGCTGGATCGGCGGCATAGTGTGGCCAGGTGCCCTCACGCGCGGCGCTCGGTGCTTGCTCATCATCCGTTTCTGTGCCATCCCACCAGTGCAAAACACTCGCGGCGGGGACAGCATCCGGCTGCATGAGCACGTCTTTCAGAGCGAGGAAATGTCCGTATGGTTCAGCTGGCCTTGCGCGCTCGGGCACTGTCGCGGATCCGGTGACCAGCAGGCGTTCTGCCGCGCGGGTGACGGCGACGTAGAACAGGCGCGCTGCTTCTTCCTCGAGCTCGCCCTTCTTGGTCTTTTTATACTCTTCGGCAAGCTTCTGGAATTCGCTGCGGGTCTCGGCTGCACCGAGGGCGTCGAAATCATCATCGGGGACGTATTTGACCCAGGTCAGGAAGGTCTCGGTGGTCACGCTGTACGTTTGCGTGTCCGCATGGACTACGGCGACGGTGTCCCACTCCAAGCCCTTCGCCTTGTGGGCTGTGAGGATTTGTACACGGTCATCGCTCGTGGTCACTGCACCGAGCTCAAGGCCGTCTTCGTATTCGGCGGCGAGATCCAGGTAGGCCAGGAAGCTCTCCAGGTCCGCTCCCGGGTATGCCGCCACGATGGAGGCGAATTTGTCCAGGTGAACCGTGCCAGTGGTCGACGGTCGGGCAAGCACCTCGGTGCGAATGCCGAAGATAGACACGATGTCATCAAACAGATCCGGCAGGCGCTTGCCCAAACTCCGAGTGCGCAGGGCACGCAGCTTTGCTGCGAGCTCCTGCAAACGGATCAGGCCTTGCTCGGAATAGCGCTCCGGTTCACCGAGGTCAGCCACCGCATCGCCCAAACCAACAGCGCGCTCATTGGCGCCCTTGGCGTTTTCGGCTGATTCAATGAGCTCAGCCAATTGGACTTGAAGGCGCTCGCGGGGATCTGTATCAGCGGGCAGATCATCCACCGCAGAACCACGGCGCTCACCGGCAAGATTCGCCGCACGACCGGCCAAAGCTGAAATGTCCTTCAGTCCGAGCCCGCAGGCCGGACCGGCGAGAATCCGCAGTGCCGCCGCTGAATCTTGTGGGTGCACGAGCATGCGCGCCACCGCGACCACATCAGCGATCTCCGGCACGGTGAGCAGACCGGCGGTGCCGACGATCTCATAAGGCACACCGCGGTTTTCCAATGCTTCGGCGACCGCTGCCGAATGCTTATTTTTACGCACCAGCACGGCCGAAGACACAGGTTTTCCAGTGCTTATGCGCTCCTGATAATCCTGGGCCAGCATGTCAGTGACCACCGTGATTTCCTCATCTTCGGTGGCATAGAAACCGAGTTCCACCACGCCAGGTTCCGCATCCGGCTTAGACGTCAACGGCTCCACCGCACGCTGACCGCCCTCCGGGGTACCCAGCACGGCAGCGGAAACGGAGTTCGCGGTGGCCAAGACCTCCGGCGGGTTGCGCCACGAGGTGGTCAGTTGCGCCTTCGGGGCTGGCTCACCATCGGCTAGCGGGAAGTCCTCCACAAACGCAGCCAGGTTCGCCGCCGTCGCACCACGCCAGCCATAAATCGCCTGCATCGGATCGCCCACCGCCGTCACGGTCAACGGGTGGGCGTGCCTGCTGGCATCGTCGCGATTCTCACCAAACAAACTGCGCAGCAGCACCCGCTGCGCGTGGGAAGTGTCCTGGTACTCGTCCAGCATGACCACACGGAAACGATCACGTTGGCTCGCGCCCACCGAGGCGTGGTCGGTCGCCATTTGGGCAGCCACAGACATCTGCTCATTGAAGGTGACCACACCACGGTCACGCAGCTCGCGCCCCAGCTCCTTGGCTAATTCGGCATAGGCGCGGCGCAGTTGTTGTGTATCCGCCCACCGCTGCACATCCTTGTTGTAGTGCTCGGTCCTTGCCTTCCCCTTTGGCAGACTGGCCAGGTTGGACAAGAAGGCATCTGATTCTTCGGCGATTCGTTCAAATGGGAAGAGCTCATTGCCCATGTTGGTAACTAGGCCGAGCAGCGTTTCCACCACCGTGTCCAGTGCCGGGTTCGCTTCCACCCCATCGAGTAGTTTTCCACCGTGGTCATTGACCACATCCCACGCGATCGCGTGGAGTTCCGCATCCGTGATCAAACGCGCATCCGGTTCAACGGGAACAAGCAAGCCATATTCGCGGATCAGGTTGCCGGCATAAGAGTCGTAGGTGGACACCGTCGGGGCGATCGCGGTCAGGTTCTTCGCCAATTCACCCGATGGGTCGAGGCGACGCACCAATTGCTCATTCGCGGCGAGCTTTTCCAACCGAGTGCGGATACGTTTGCCCAGTTCCTGGGCTGCTTTCCTGGTGAATGTCAGGCCGAGCACTTCTTCGGGGCGCACATAGCCATTGGCCACCAGCCACACCACACGCGAAGCCATGGTCTCTGTCTTGCCGGCACCAGCGCCAGCCACGACAAGCAAAGGACCAGGTTCTGCACCGATCACGGCAGCTTGCTGGTCGGTGGGCATGAATTTCTCGCCCATGTACCGCCACAACGTTGTCGGTGGGATGGGGTTATTAACCACGGGTGGTCACCTCTCCTTCAGGCTGTGCCGGGCAGATGGATTTGAGCTGGCAGAACGAGCAGTGATCGCCGGTGACGGCACGCAGAGTGGGGCCTGCCACTTCGTCGATTAGCGGGCGGATCAACTCTGTGAATTCAGCGAGCTGCTCCTCATCCTTTGGCGCTTGTGTGCGTGTGGTCGGCTTTACCGAATCCTTTGCCGGGAAGACCAGCGTGCCGCCGCTGACCTCAAGCGGTTTCTCGCCATCAGTAGCGGTGAAAATCCCGCCATCGCGCCAGACACCGCGGCTCAATGCGAGCTGGTAGCTCAGCAGCTGCGGGTGCTCATCGACCTTCTTCTGCGCAATCGGTGTCTTGCCCGTCTTCAAGTCCACGATGTGGACTGCGCCGCCCTCCTCACGCTCAAGCCGGTCAATACGCCCGCCGATAGTCAACCCCGGCATGACCTCCACGTGAACGGGCACCTCAACGCCGACCTGCTCATACGTGCCACGGCTGGATTCAATCCACCGCGCGCAACGGTCCAGCACCGCGGTGAATTCAGCGAGGTCATTCGCTTCTTTCCACGCAGGCGCGGTGAACAACGCGCGGTATGCCTCAATCGTGTCGGCACGCGCGAGGTCTGGATCAACGCCACGGCCAAGCGCCTCAAAGAAATAGTGAATGAGCGTTCCGCGCGTCATCGCATCATTGACAGCCGGCGCGATCTCACGCTCAAGCACACCACGCATCGGGCATTCCAGCAGCCCCTCAATGCGCGATGGGGACAGTCGCTTCGGCACAGGCAAAGGCTCGCTTATCGACGCCTCCCGCAGTCCCCACCACTGCCCCGGGTCCGCCGCAGCGATACCGGCTTGAGCCAGACGCGCCAACTGCCGCGCGGCCTGAAGCCGAGTCTGCTCGTTGGATTTCTCATCGGTGAGCGCACGACGTAATTCCGCCACGATATTGTCCACGGCGAGCACGCGTACCGAGCCTGCCCCGGCGCGGATTTCATCATCGTCTTCCACTGCGTCGAAAAGCGCGGGTGTTGCTGTTGCTTCCAACCCGATGCGTTCCTGGGCTGTGATCGGGGCCGCGTCGATCTCTTGTGGGACCACCCCGAATTCAGCAGCGAATTCATCGATGAAGCGGGACGGTTCGACGACCTCATCGCCCTCTTCAGAATTCACCGCTGTGACCACGATCCGGTCTGTCGCACGACTGACCGCGAGGTGGAACAGGTGGCGTTCCTCTTTCAGACGATCCGCGATGTGGGAGACCGGCGTGGCGGGATCGATCCCCTCATCCATCAGGTCCACGAGGTCTTCCTGTCGCATCAACGTGCCGGTTTCGCTCAACGTGGGCCACGACAATTCTTGGACCCCAGAGACAATCACGCGTTCAAATTCCCGGCCAGCAGCACCGTGCGCGGTGAGCAGTGGCACGGCATCCGGCGTGGCGGTGCGGCGATCACGCACACCAGTGGGAAGTTCTTGCTCCATGATGTGAGCGATAAAAGATTCCACTGTTGCGCTGGGACGACGCTCCGTGAAATCACCCGCAGCATCAAACAGCGCCATCATCGCATCCAAGTCACGATCTGCCTGAGAGCCGGCTGCACCACCGCGCAAGGCGATCGCCATGAGGCTATCGGCTAGTTTCGTCTCCGACCAGATCGCCCACAGCACGTCCTCGACGCTGCCACCATCAGCCATTGCCTGGCGGCCAGACTCCAGCACGCCACGGATGCGCGTGAGAATATTCAGCTCACGATCCGTCAGCATCGAACCGAAATCAGGCAGCTCACCCTCTAGGGTAAGCAGCTCTGACAGCGTGATCTCTGCACGCGTATCCGGCCGCCACCGACGCAAACCACGCAGCAAACGACGCAACGTCACTGGATCCGTGCCGCCCACCGGGCCGAGCAACAGATCACGCCACTGCGCCATGCTCATTTCCTCGGTCAGTGCAGTGAGCCCGAGCAACATCGCCGCGACGATTCTCTGTTCCGCTAACACCACATCAGTCGGATTGACTGCTACGGGCACACCGGACTGGAGCAGTGCACGACGCACCGGCTCAATCATGCCTACGGAACGCACGACCACTGCCATGTCGCGCCAAGCCACATCTTCTTCCAGATGCCAGCGGCGCAGACGATCAACCACGGCTGCGTGATTCACCGCTGCGCTCGGTGCGATGACGGCCTCGGCTTCTGGGCGACGCTTCGTGGCACCGAGATCGATCACGTCGACCGCCTCATTGCGGTCCAGATCCCGGAAGAAGAGCGGCGATGCGCCACGGAAACGGAAGACTGATTGTTCCTCATCACCACCGATGACGGTGAGCTCAGCTTCTGCGGCTAGTTGCTGCACCAGCTGGGCAGATGCCGGATCCAGGTGTTGTGCATCATCGACGATCACGGTGTGCCACGTGCGTGGCAATGGCGCACGCACTGCTTGGGCAACGAGTTCAGAGGCCGAATAGCTGCGCGCGCCATAGAGCGCCATGACGTCTTGGTATTCTGCCAAGAAATCACCTGCGGCAGCCCACACGGGGATCTTGTGACGCTGCCCCATTTCACGCAAGTCATCCGGAGTGAGCGTGCGTTCCACGGCGCGCAAGAGGAAGTCACGCAATTGGCGGGCGAAGCCGACCATCGGGAGTGCTGGGCGCAGCTCTGCCGGCCACGTCCCACCGCCATCAGCGGCATGGCCCTGGAGCAGTTCACGGATGGCAAAATCTTGCTCCGCACCAGAGATCAGCCGGATCGGTTCCTCCCCTACTGCGGCTTCTCCTGCGGGATCGCCCAACCGCACAAGAGCGAAAGCCAAAGAGTGAATCGAGCGCACGATCGGCTCATCAGCGACAAACCCGGAGGCAGCCAATCGGTCAGACAATTCCTCCCGCACGCGGGCGCCGGATTGCTTCGATGCAGTCAAAAAGACGACACCGGCGGGATCAGCCCCGGCGCGGATCTTCGCCACTGCGGTATCGATAAGAAAGCTGGTCACCCCTGAACCAGCAGAACCCGTGACTTTCCATGCGCCACTTTCCGGCGGGGCCACGGGCCAATCACGTTGTGTGACCGTGCGTTTCCGGCCCACCAAATACGCTTGCGGGTGCGGCGGCAAGGTCACGCCGGCAAGGTGCGGTTCTGTCATGCCCTACAGTGTGGCATCTTGCTCGGACACTAACAGTCCGCGCACACGCTCAATTTTCGCACCCATGTTCGAAGATCCCCCGAATTCCCTGTTCAGCACCTCACGGTAATCCAGGGCGCGCTCGCAGAGGAACAACAGATCAGGGATGTGGGACCAGCGGTTTAAGACAGCATCATCGACGGCGTCGGCAAGCATGCCGTCGATAAGCGTGAGCGCTGCGCTGTAGCCGTATGGGCGCGCGGCAGCGGCGGGCACGAAGTCCGTGAGCGCTGGCGGCAACGAGCCGGAAAATAAGCAGCACGCCAAAAAGTCTGTGTGTACGACCTGGAGTTTCTTCCCCTGCAGCGAGTGGCCAGCCCATGCAGCACGGTCGGCACGGGCCCACGCGTCAGTGCGCTCGAGGTCGGGGGCGGGGAAATACGCCATCGCATCGTCGAACCGCAGGGCCGCAGCAATGGCCTCGTCCACGCGGTGCCCGGGCTCGCCCTCGACGAAGTCCGTGGCATGGTAACCAGCGACGATGAAACGGCCGTCAGTGGAACGCACCGGGCGGGCAACGCGGACACCAGGAACGGTGATCTTTTCCCGCACCTTCGATGACCACGCGGCGTGCGCGGGTGCTGCTGAAATGACGAAACGGCCGAAACGGACACCATTGCCCCACTCTTGTCCGAGTGGTTGCGCCTGCCTTTCATCGGCCTGGAATGACGTCAACACATGACCCGGAATCGCCATCGCTATCTGCCTTTCTGTTTAAACCGTCGCCGGGCGCGGGTACGGCCATGGATTGGCCAGGCAGGTGTCATCGTTTTCCGGATAGACCTCCTCCGGAGCAATCTTAAACAGCTCCTTGTTATTCAAGCTCAGCGTCTGTTGCATCATGATCGGCGCCAATTTGCCGTCGCCATTGCACGGTTCGTGCTCGGCATAGCCGAGCGAGTGGCCCACCTCGTGGTTGATCAAGTACTGGCGGTACGAACCCACATCACCGTTATACGGTGCGGCACCACGCACCCAACGGGACTCATTGATGAGTACCCGGTCACCGTCCTGCTCCGTGTACAAACGGCAGGATGTCTCCAGCCCCAGATCATTGCCACACGCCTCACGGGTCGTTCCCACGGAGGTTAGCTGAATACGCAGATCCGGATTATCGCTGGCGGACACATGCTCAAAGCGGAAACGCGGATCATTGGTCCAACCACGCGGATCCGACAAGGTCGCATCCACCATCGCAGCGAAAGAATCATCGCCACCAAAGCTGGCGGTATCCACACCATCTTCCACCTCAGTGGAGAAACGGACGACCTTTTCCTTACCTTCACCGGCGGTCATGCCCAGCTTGCCCACAGGACGGAAAGTGCCCTTGCCCTGCTCCGTGAAGGGTCCACCCGGCGGCAGCTCTGTAATGGCCACCTCACCTTCCGGCATATCCGGAACCGTCACACGCTCCTCACCGCTTTGGCCACTCGTGCCCTGCGGCGCACGCGAGGTCACCCCGACGGTCTCTCCCGCGGGGGTATTAATGATGCTCCACAGCACCAATAGAGTCACCACGACCAGCACGGGAATGGCATAAGCGCGCCACCCGTAGGTGTCCACAAAACGGGCGAGCGCAGAATCGCTCGCCCCACTGTGGCCGGCGGCTGGTTCTACATCGCCGTCCATGCGGCCGTCGTGATGAAAGGTCATGTGCCCAAATCTATCGTGCGACTAGCCGGAGAACCCAACAGCGCGCGGGCTGGAGTTACCCAATTCCACATAAAGGATGCGCTCGGTGCGCACGACGTATTTCATGCCGCGTTCATCATCGAGGGAGACAGTCGGAGCACCGGACTCAATCGCCTGGGTGATCTCGCTGAGAATCTCCTCCTGCCCCTTGGTGGAGGTGATGGAGAGTTCACGGTGGGAATCGGCCAGTCCGATCTTGATTTCCATGCGTATCGTCCTTTTTCTTCGCTCTAATCTCTTCACAGCCGTTTTACGGCAATAGGCACATTGTAACGACCGCCAGTTAAGATGTTCACGTGCCCGATCGTTCCATACAGCAGCCAGCGCAGCCACCGACTTTCGCCGAGCTCGGTGTCGCCGCGGAGATCGTTGAGGCGCTCGAATCTTCAGGGATCAAGCGCGTGTTCTCCATCCAGGAGCTCACCTTGCCCATCGCGCTTTCCGGACGCGACCTGATCGGCCAAGCCCGCACAGGAATGGGTAAGACCCTCGCTTTCGGCGTCGCACTCATTGACCGCGTTTTCGATGATGCCGCGATCGCTGAGCTCGATGGCACCCCGCGCGCACTGGTGATCACCCCCACCCGCGAGCTCGCCGTCCAGGTCGGCGATGATCTTGCGCTCGCAGCGAAAAAGACGCCGGTCCGTTTGGCCACGATCTATGGTGGCCGCCCCTACGAAGAACAGATTAACGCCCTTGAAAAGGGTGTGGACGTCATCGTGGGTACCCCCGGCCGCCTCCTCGACCTGCACCAGCGCGGTGATCTGGATTTGAGCCAGGTAGCCATCCTCGTCCTCGATGAGGCGGACGAGATGCTCGATCTGGGCTTTTTGCCTGATATCCAAAAACTCTGGGCTGCCCTGCATCAACCGCTGCAGACCATGCTGTTTTCAGCCACTATGCCGGGCCAGATCCTCACTCTTGCACGGTCGATGATGAACAAGCCGCTGCACATCCGGGCGGAGTCCACCGAATCTTCCCAGGTACACGACACCACCAAGCAGGTCGTGTTCGCCTCTCACCGGATGGACAAGCCCGAGGTCATCGCCCGCATTCTGCAGGCTGACGGCCGTGGCAAGACCATCATCTTCACCCGCACCAAGCGCACGGCAGCCAATGTCGCTGAGGACCTCGCCCGCCGCGGTTTCGCCGTCGGCTCCGTCCACGGCGATATGGGCCAGGAGGCCCGCGAACGCTCCCTCGATGCATTCCGTGGCGGCAAGATTGAGATCCTCGTGGCCACTGACGTCGCTGCCCGTGGCATTGACGTTGACGATGTCACCCACGTGATCAATTATCAGACTCCGGACGACCCGATGACGTATGTCCATCGCATTGGTCGCACCGGTCGCGCGGGACGCACCGGCACTGCCGTCACCCTCGTCGGTTTCGATGAAAGCGCGAAGTGGAAGCTGATCAATGACGAGCTGTCCTTGGACATGCCTGAACCCCCGACCTGGTTCTCCACCTCGCCCGAGCTCGCCGATGCCCTGGACATCCCCGAGGATGCCCGCCCGACCGTCGGCCCCGCACGCCCAGTTCACGGCTTGCGCAAGAAGCGTGAACCTCGCCACGAGCAGCACAAAAAGGTCTCCCGAAAGCGCCGTCGCCGATGAAAGCACCATTGCGTCGCACCCGCAGTGATCTCATCGCGACCGGCATCATCGCGGCCATCGCCATCATTGCCCTGCTCATCGCGTTCTTCACAGCACCAATCCGCAAGGACACCCTGACGCCCGCCGCCGAGGATATCCCCGATGCCGGCATGCTCGCTGTCGCACCAACAGCGCTTACTGAGGGGCCCACGCTTAACGACGACTCCCCCAACCCCCGCCCCCTTATCGTCTCTGGCCTGATCGTCACCTACGACGCGGCTACTAAGACCATTCACGGCTTCACCCATGACGGGCAGGAGCAGTGGTCCTATAAACGTGATGCTGAGCTCTGCGGAATGGCCAGCGCCTGGGGCGATGTCGTTGCGGTATACCGCACCAATATCGGCTGTGGTGATGTGGTGGCCATTAAGGCTTCTACGGGCCAGTACTCCCACACACGTTCCGCGATCGCCCCGGAAGACGTCGCTGTGATCTCCTCCAACGATCGCGTCGGGTACATCGCCCCTTCTCGCTCAGAGATCTGGCGCAGCGATCTGGTTCGCACCGTTGAATATGGCGAGGTTGAAGCCCCGCAGGAACCCGATTCCCAACCACATGCCGAGTGCACTCGCACCTCTGCCCTGACGCGCAAGGAGTTCTATGCCGTCACCGAGCAGTGCGAGGATGGCGCGTGGCTGCGCACGCAGAAAGCTACCCCGGAAGATTCCCGCAAGCCGGAAATTCATTCGTCCGTAGAAATCCCGGAGGGTTCCTATCTCATCGCAGTCGGCCAGCAAGCCGCCGCCGTCTACGACCCTGCTGCCTCCACGGTCACCTCGTATGACAAGGAAGGCGACCAGCTAACTAAATCGAAGGTTCCTGCCTCAAACCTGCTGGCGGACTCTTCTATCGGCATCGCTAATCCAGCCGTCGCCGACCTTCCTCACCACATGACCTATTACGACGGTGAGAACCTGCTTCTTTTGGATCCGACCACGCTCGAAGTAACCAGTATTTTCCCCGATGCGCTGGGAACCGGCTTCGGCGCCGGCGACCGGTTGATTTACCCCACCGCCAACGGCATTGCCGTGGCTAATTGGGATACTCAGTCCATCGACCACGTCATTCCAGTTGATCGGCATGGCTACACCGGCCCGATCTCAATCAGCTCGGCAGGCGCGACTGTGGTGGAAAAGCGCGGAAACCAGCTCGCTGTCCTGAACCTCGCAAGCTAGATCAACCGCTAGCCCCTACTTGCCGCGGCGCGCATCGAATGCCGCAGTCGCCCACTCCGTGGACTGCGGGTGCAGCGCGCACCCAAGCGTGATCGCTGCGACAAGCAAAGTGATCGCACCAAGCAGCGTCGCGCCACCAATGAACATGTAGAAAGCAATGCCGATAAGCAGTGCGTTCATGAACACGATGATGCTGCGACCCCACTGATTGCCGCGCAGGATATTGATGCCTCCATATGCCATCGGCCCGAAGGTAAGCACAATGAACAGTGCGGTACCGACACCAACAAAGGCAAAGGCGGAGGTATCGGATTGCACGAGCGACTCATCGGCCCCGGTGCGCAGCTGAGTGACAGCAAGGTAGATGCCATAACCAATAGCAACGATGCCTTCAAGCACGGCCACCACCGCGGCGATGCGCATCGGCATCGGCGCTGAGGCATGAGCGCGCGCAGCCTCAGGCGAAGGCAGTGGCTTATTGGGGTCCGGGTTTGTCGCATTCACGGCTCTCATCCTAGAGCCCACCGCCACGTGAACCCATCAGCCCCACACGCGATTTGACGTGGCACACACTCACGCTCCTCACAGAATAAAGGCATTTCTCCAGTTCACGCCGCCAACGCGGACAACACAGGGCATCTGAGCTCCCCCTGAAAGCGCTTTTCGACACAGGAAACAAACCGCCTTTTCTATGATTCCCATCACAATTTGGCGTTTACCTCTAGCGGGATGCATGTAAACGTGTCATGATTCTCAGGTAGCAAAAACAAAGAGCTAGTTACCTAGCCACTAACTCCAAGCAGCCACGGAGTGAACCTCCGGTTAACGGAAGACGGATCTCGGAACCACCGGGAACACCGCCCGATAATCACCGGACATCGTCTGCTTTGCGTAAACCCTGATTCAAACCAGGTCTATTTTGTCGCGCCACCATGCGCGCTGGTTTTCCTGTGTTTGCTATTTGGGCTGTTAGTGGCGCGCCCGCTCGCTGTTCATTTCTGACCCACTACGAACTCGAAGACCTAGAAGGAGACTGATCAATCATGGATTGGCGCCACGAAGCTATCTGCCGCGATGAAGACCCGGAACTGTTCTTCCCTGTTGGTAATTCCGGTCCTGCCCTTACCCAGATTGCACAGGCCAAGCTTGTGTGCCACCGTTGCCCCGTGACTTCCCAGTGCCTGAAGTGGGCTCTGGAGACCGGCCAGGATGCTGGTGTGTGGGGTGGCCTCTCTGAGGAAGAGCGCCGTGCACTGAAGCGTCGCAACAAGCAGCGCAACCGCCAGCGCGTTTCTGCTTAATCTGACTAAAGACTCACAGCTGACAGGCCACAGTTAAGCAAAGGGTGGACCAATTACCGCTGCCGGTGCTGTGCCCGATAAAGTGGACTGACAGTTAGAACAGTCCGATTATTTGGCCCAAGGAGGTCGTTATGAGCAAGCGTGGTCGTAAGCGCAAGGACCGCCGCAAGAAGAGCGCTAACCGCGGCAAGCGTCCCAACGCATAAGCGTTGAAACGCAACGAAGACTCCCTTTCACCGTTAAAATAAATTCGGTGGGAGGGAGTCTTGTTTTTCTCATTCCCCCCAGCTCGAAGCTCAAGGCACCAGTTAGAAGAAAAATGAGCGTTTTTGCCATCCTCATGGCCGTTGTGTGGCTCGCAGGCGGGGCGCTCAGTCTATGGCTGGGAATGAAGTCGGGTCAGGGAACTCTGCCGAAGAATAAGTGGATTGGGATTAGGACACCGGAGATGATGGCCAGCGACGAGGCCTGGGTGACCGGGCATAAGGCGGCCGCTCCCCTGTTCATGGCAGCGGCTCTTCCGCTACTGATTGGCGGTGTCATGTGCTTCTTCGTGGAAGATGCAGTGATCAGCTGGATCAGCATCCCCGTTGTGGTGCTGCTGCTCGTCCTTGTTTTCTTGGCATCGAAGAAAGCAAGCGACGCTGTAGGTAAATGACCTACTCGTACCGCGTGTAGGTAACCGAAATGGACTGCACGATCCGCTGACGCAGACCTTCGGGGGCGTGGTCTTGGCAGCAGCAGCGACGGACAAGCTGGCGGACTTCGGTTTCGGATTCCAGCCAAGCGAAGCTATCGGGACAAGTCTGGATGATCTCACGGATTTCCGCCACGCGCGTTTGAGGCGTCTCGGGGTCGAAGTATTCGCAGAGTAGCGCGTGTGCCCGTGTTGGTTCGAGATTGCAGTCGCACATTATTTTTGCTCCTCCAGGCCGATGCCTTGTTCCTTCGCTACATCTTTCAACAGCTCGCGGAGTTGTTTTCTTCCCCGGTGTAGGCGTGACATCACTGTGCCTAAGGGAATGTCCATGACTTCGGCAATTTCTTTATACGCCAGGCCTTCAACATCGGCGTAGTAAACAACCATGCGGTAGTCATCGCTAAGCGAGTTCATGGCATCCGCGATCTGCTTGTCCGGCAGATTTTTTAGCGCTTCAACTTCGGCAGATTGAAGGCCGATGGAGTCATGCGAGCTGGTGGTGTACAGCTGCCGGTCAGTGACATCCTCAGCAGAGGTTTCCAACGGGCGGCGCTGTTTCTTCCGGTACGTGTTGATGTACGTATTCGTCATAATCCGGTACAGCCACGCTTTGAGGTTGGTGCCGGGTTTGAACGAATCGAATGCTTTAAAGGCCTTGAGGTAGGTCTCTTGGACCAGGTCTTCGGCGTCTTGGGGGTTGCGCGTCATCCGCAGGGCACCGCCGTAGAGCTGGTCTAGCAGCGGCATCGCCTCCTCGGTGAAGCGCTGTTCAAGGTCTGTTCCGGCCATGGGTGCCATCTTAGCCACCATGCGCGACAACTAGGCTTGGCCCTATGGCAGCTAAAACTCACGCGTTGGAAGTCGTGCAAAAAGCCGGCGTGGAGCACGAGGTTCTCACCTACACCGCGGGCACGGATCATTTCGGGGCGCACGCGGTAGAAGAGCTCGGGCTCGATGCAGCACAAACGCTGAAAACGCTGGTCATTCACCATGAGCGCGATTATGCGGTGTGCTGCGTGCCGGTCGCGGGCCACCTTTCGCTCAAGCTCGCGGCGAAGGCATTGGGGTGGAAGAACGCGGAGATGGCGGACCCGAAGGCAGCACAGCGCCTCACCGGGTACATCGTGGGAGGCATTTCACCGTTGGGCACGAAACAACAGGTGCCCACGCTTATCGACGCATCCGTGCGCAACGCAGATACCATCACCGTTTCCGCCGGCCAGCGGGGGTTGTCAATCGCGATGTCGCCGGTTGATCTCGCCGAACTAAGCGGCGCAGAGTTCGTTGATATCGCAGCTGAATAGGCGGTCTATTGCACCGGCTCGGTGGTGAAAGAGCCATCGCCGATCAACTCGGCGTATTCATTGCGGATATTGCCCACTTCCCCGGCAGCGGGACGCCACTGGAGTTGGTCCGCAACGCGGGACGGGTGAATTAGTTCGAGGGCTTCCTCGGGAGTGCCACTCACCCACTGCTCAATCTCATCTTCGCGCAAGAAGAGTGGCAGACGGTGGTGGAGCCAGGCCATGTTGTCGGTCGCATCGGTGGTGACCATCGTGGTGGACAGCTTGTCCAGGCCGGTTTCCCACAGCGCGGCGGCATAGAGCAGGCCACTTTCGGGGCGGACAAAAAATGGCTGTTTTTTCGGTTTGCCCGATTGGTCAGATCCGGTCTGTTTCCACTCGTAGTAGCCATCCAAGACCATAAGGCCACGACGGGATTTGAAGGCGGAACGGAAGGACGGTTTTTCAGCGACGGTCTCACCGCGTGCATTGAACAGCGGTGCGCCGGTCTCGTCCTTCTTCCAGGTGGGAAGGAGGCCCCAACGGGCGGCGTCGATAAGCGCCTCAGAGGCGTTGATGCGAATCAACGGCACTTGTTGGGTGGGGCCGATGTTGTAGCGCGCCGGTGGGGTGCCGTCGGGCGCGTGGACCTTTGTGATGCCGGGCAGTGTGCCGATGGCATCGATGAGGTCGTCGCCGGTGGTGAAGAGAACGAAACGTCCGCACATGCCTTCCCATTATGCCGACACACGCTCGGTAGGATGGCCCGCATGACGCAATTGTGGCCAGCGCCGTTTCATCCTGACCCATTCACCAGCACCGTGCAGGTACCTGGTTCAAAATCCATCACCAACCGCGCGTACGTTCTCGCAGCTCTTGCTAGCCAGCCGAGCACACTCGTCGGGGCTTTGCGCTCCCGCGATACTGATCTGATGCAGCGTGCGTTGGAAGCCATGGGCGTGGAATTCTCGCTCTATGGCGACCGGTTGACTGCTACTCCAGGGCAGCTGACGGGTGCGACAATCGATTGTGGTTTGGCTGGCACTGTCATGCGGTTCGTTCCAGCGATCGCTGCTTTCGCAGATGGTTCGGTGCATGTGGATGGCGATGAGCAAGCACGCACCCGTCCGGTGGATACCGTTCTGGATGCACTGCGTGATGCCGGCGTGAATGTGGAGGGCAGTTCCTTGCCATTCACGGTGCACGGTACAGGTTCGGCGCGTGGTGGCCGGGTGGAGCTGGATGCGTCGAAAAGCTCGCAGTTCGTCTCTGCCCTCCTGCTGGCGGCTGCGCGCTTTGAGCAAGGCTTGACCATTGTTCATACGGGCGAGAGCTTGCCTTCAGC
>NZ_CAMXWS010000023.1 GCF_947253065.1 uncultured Corynebacterium sp. | reverse complement strand
GGCTAAAACCCCAGGTCAGATTTAGTTGCACCGGCAACTGCGCAATCTAGATCCAGGCGGGACCGGGCCCGCCACGGAAGACCCAACCCGAACATGAATCGAGGCGGGTCACTCACGCGGCCCCACCCCAGATCATTCATACTTGACCGCTGGATCTAGCAAAACTGGCCGGTGGATTTAGATCGCATTCGCCTCCAGGAACGCGGCTAAAACCCCAGGTCAGATTTAGTTGCACCGGCAACTGCGCAATCTAGATCCACCGCCCCCGAGCACCACGTGAGCAGGCCCGCGAACGACACCCCGCACCGTCCCCGGACCGGCCCCGCGACACACCCCCACGGCGAGACCGCGAAAACTAATTTCCCGGAATGTGTTGCGCATCACCCACCAAGTTGGATAGTGTCGTGGTCATGCGAAAGCCGATTCTTCTACGAGCCCTAGTACTCAAGGTGGTACTACAGGCCACCGACCCCAACGCGGAGTAACCGACTCCCCGCGGTGTGGGGTAGTGGTCGTTAGCCACCCAGTACAGCGAGTCGGACGCCCCACTTAGAAAACCGCGAAACGTAGAAGGACATCGACGTGTCTTACACCTCGACTCAGCACACCACTTTCACCACCGACTCCACCACCCCGAACCAGCAGATCCAGCACGCTCCAGCTCGCAATGCAGAGCTCGATCCATTCCAGATCCGCTTCGACTCCCCACGTCGCCTGCCACGCGAACTGCGTGAGGAAGCAATGGGGATGAGCTGGGCACTGTTCAGTGCCACCTTCGCACCGACCCCGACCGTCAAGATCTCTGATATTGAGGTCTCCCGCGAGAACTGGTGCTACACCACCTACGCAGCTGACGTCACTCGCACGTCGAAGACATTCCCGCCGGAGACCACGCACCACGAGATCACCACCTCCGGTCCGGCGCACGCATTCAGCGCAATGTTGGCTGAGGCTGACCGTTATGTTGAGATCCTGGAATTCCACCAGTTCGAGCTCTTCGAGGCCACCTTCACCGCGATCAAGGTCGCGCACCAGATCAACGAGCGCAGCACTGCTTGGGCTGTCGGCTTCGGTTCGACGAGCGAGAAATCCATCGCCGCAGCAATGGCTTCGGGCGCACAGCGTATCTACGGCTGAAAAGAAACTGCTTAAGGCACTAGCCGTTAAGTTGGAATAAATCCAACGCCCCACACATAGAACTAAATAGGTAAACTGCAAAACGTTGGCCGCGCCAGCTTTTGACGCGCCTTTTTGATTTGGTTGTACTTAGTTTTTCCCAAGTTGGCAGGGTGTCTTACTTGCTCGCGCGCTGCTGGTTGCCCCGTTAACCAGCGTCTTTAAGACCCCCGCCGGAAAGATACTTGGGAGGGCCGTGACACTGTGATCACCTTGCTCATCGCGCTGATCGCCGCCACAGCTGCCGCACCTTTCGCGGTGCGCACATTAGGCAGGCCAGGCTTTGGTCTTCTCGCGCTTGTGCCTGGTGCTGGATTTGTGTGGCTGGTTTACCAGTTCGCGAATGGGACATTCCGCAATGGTGGCGAGATCCTCGCCTCGTATCCGTGGATGCCGGGAATCCATCTGAATATCGAGTTCAGACTCGATGCTCTGGCAGGGCTGTTCGGGCTGATTGTGCTCGGTGTCGGCGCATTGGTGCTGCTCTATTGCTGGGGGTATTTCGATTCCAATCCGCGGCGCCTGAGCATTTTCGCAGCAGAGCTGACCATGTTCGCGATGGCCATGTATGGCCTGGTCATCTCGGACAACTTCTTGATGATGTACATCTTCTGGGAGATCACGTCGATCCTGTCGTTCCTGCTGGTCTCCTACTACGGGGAGCGTGCATCGTCGCGCAGGGCGGCAACACAGGCGCTGTTGGTCACCACATTTGGTGGTCTGGCCATGCTGGTGGGCATCATCTTGTTCGGTACCCAGACCGGGGTGTGGAAGCTGTCGGAGATCGCAGCTCTGTCGGATCTGCAGTCTGTCCAGGGGATTACCCCGGCTGTCGTGCTGATTCTGCTGGGTGCGCTGACCAAGTCGGCACAAGCACCCTTCCACTTCTGGCTACCAGGCGCAATGGCGGCGCCAACACCGGTGTCGGCGTACCTGCACTCCGCTGCCATGGTGAAGGCAGGGGTGTACTTGGTGGCGCGGTTGGCGCCGGATTTTGCGTCGATAAGCGTGTGGCACCTCGTGGTGCTCCCTGCCGGCGTGTTCACGATGCTGCTGGGCGGTTGGATGGCGCTCAAACAGCGCGATTTGAAGCTGATTCTGGCGTACGGCACTGTCTCTCAGCTCGGGTTTATGACTGCGGTGGTGGGCATCGGCTCGCGTGAAGCGACGATGGCTGGCCTGGCGCTCGTGTTCGCGCATTCACTGTTCAAGGCCGCTCTGTTCATGATTGTTGGCGCGATTGATCACGCCTCCGGCACGCGCGATGTCCGCGAGCTTTCCGGTCTCGGCCGTCGGGAGCCGCTCGTGATGGTGTTGGCCATGATCGCGGCGGCATCGATGGCGGGCATTCCTCCGCTGTGGGGTTTCGTGGCCAAGGAGGCCGCACTTGAGGCGACGCTGCACGAGGAAATGCTCGTGGGCATGCCGCGCAATGTGCTGCTCGTCGGGTTTGTGCTCGGCTCAATCCTGACGATGGCGTATTCAATTTATTTCCTGTGGGGCGCCTTCGCGCGCAAACCACAGCAAGACGTTCGCCGCGAGCTTGTCCACGGCACGTCCCCCGCCGTTGCCAACATGGACCGCATCGAATTCCTCCAGTGGGCCCCGCCGGGGTTGCTCGTGGCACTCACCGTGGTCTTTGGCGTCATTCCGGCTCCACTGTCGAACCTGATCAACCAGTACCTGGGCGTGCGCTTCCCGCATGGGGAGCACCAGGAACTGGCGCTGTGGCATGGTCTGACCATCCCGCTGGCGCTGAGCGCGGTGATCATCGCGTCAGGTGCGGCGATGTTCTGGCAGCGTCAGCTGGTTAAGAAGGCGCAGTTTGAGCGTCCTGCCTTGGGCAATGCAGATGCGTTGTGGGATGCGATGTTGAGGGTGCTCCGGCAGGCGTCGCTACGCTTGACGGCATCGACGCAGCGCGGTTCGTTGACGATCAACCTGGCGGTGATCTTCAGCGTGCTGCTCGTGGTCCCGCTGGGCGCACTAATCTCCGGAAACATGGCGGTCACGCACATGATTCTGTGGGACAACCCGTGGCAGGGTATCACTGTTTTGGTGATGGTGGCCTGCGCAGTCGCCGCGACCGTGATCCGCAACCGTTTGTCCTTGGTCATCCTGGTCGGTCTGACTGGTTATGGCTCTGCCATGATCTTCGCGCTACACGGCGCGCCGGATCTGGCGCTGACACAGGTGCTGGTGGAGACCTTGGTGATGGTCGTATTCATGCTGGTGCTGCGCAAGCTGCCCACCGAGGTGGATGTGCGTAAAGACGCCGATGTTCGTCTGCGCGCCTGGTTGGCAGTGGGCACTGGTTTCTCGGTGGTCGTCGTCGCAGTCGCGGCGATGTCGGCGCGCATCCACGAGCCGATCTCGCTGCTCATGCCACGCCTGGCCTACGAGATCGGGCATGGCCGCAATACGGTCAACGTGCTGCTGGTGGACCTGCGTGCAGGCGATACACTCGGCGAGATCTCCGTGCTGGTCATCGCCGCTACGGGCGTGGCCAGCCTGATTTACCGCACGCAGTCCTTCACCCGCGATTCGCGTCGTCCGACGCTGTCCACACGCCGCCCGCGCTGGCTCGCATCGGGTGTGGAGGGCGAAAAGGCCCAGAACCGTTCGATCATGGTGGATGTGGTCACCCGCCTACTCTTCCCGGCGATGGTGCTTTTGTCCGCATACTTCTTCTTCTCCGGCCACAATGCGCCCGGCGGTGGTTTCGCCGGCGGGCTGGTCATGGGGCTTGCCCTCACGTTGCGCTACCTCGCCGGTGGCCGCGACGAGCTCGAAGAGGCACTCCCGGTCGATCCGTCGAAGTTGCTGGGCGTTGGCCTGCTGCTCTCCGGCGCGGCCGCGGTGATCCCGATGTTCATGGGCTACCCACCGCTGACCAGTGGTTATATCGAGCCGGAGATACCGCTGATCGGTGCGGTCACCATTCCATCGGCACTGCTTTTCGACGCCGGCGTGTACACCATCGTCGTCGGCCTGGCCATGCACATTCTCACGTCCCTTGGCGCTCAGATCGACCGTGAAGAGGACGAGCGTAAGGAGCGTGCACGTGATCGTGCCCGTGCTCTGCAGATCAAGAATGAGGAACGCAAGCGTGCGCGTGAGGAGAAGGCGAAGCAGCGTGCTTCCGCCCGTATCGCCGAACGCGCTCAAAGGGCAGGTCAAGCGGTGAAGGAACGCCGCGTGGATAGACGAGCTAATTCTGAAACTGGAATATCAACGTCACGGACTGGGGAGGTGCAGTAGATGGAAGCGAATCTTTTCCTCCTGATCGCCTCAGGCGTACTCATCGCAGCGGGCGTGTACTTGATGCTGGATCGCGCGATGACGCGCATGTTGCTCGGTGTCATGCTGATCGGTAACGGCGCTAACCTGCTGCTGCTCCAGGCTGGCGGCCAAGCGGGAGCACCGCCGATCTTGGAGCGTGAATCCATCGTCACTGACAAGGTGGCTGATCCGCTGGCACAAGGCATGATCCTGACCGCGATTGTCATCTCCATGGCGATGGTGTCCTTCATCCTAGCCTTGCTGTACAGGCAGTACCGCTACCGCGCCGATGATGTGATTGAGCACGACGCAGAGGACCAGGCAATCGCCGCGCGTCCGGCCACGCCATCGGCTGCACCGGATGCGGATGCCTCCGATGACCCGGAGACCGGCCGCCTGCGCAGTGGTGGGGATGCCTTCGGTCCGCGCTCGTTTGAGGAGCCGGTGAAGGAGGTCCGCAAGGATGCCTAGCCCTTCCTTCTTCGAGTCGTACGTCGACCTGCTCCTGCCGGTCATGCCCTACCTGATTCCTCTGCCGGTGCTGTTGCCCGCGATTGCTGCCGCGCTGATTCTTCTGGCAGGTAAGCACCGCATGCTGCAACGCAATATCGCCTTCATCACCTTCCTGGTGCTGGCGGTGGTCGCGGCATCGATGATTCTGGTGGCGGATATCGCCGGTATCCAGACACTTCAATTAGGTGGCTGGGATGCCCCGATCGGCATCACATTCGTGGCTGATCGTCTGTCCGGCATCATGCTGTTCGTCTCCGCGATCGTGCTGTTCTGCGTGATGTGGTTCGCGATCAGCCAGGGTATTCGCGATGGCAATGAGAACGACCCGGTTGATGTGTTCCTACCCGTGTACATGCTGTTGTCCATGGGCGTGAACCTGTCGTTCCTCTCGGGCGATTTGTTCAATCTTTATGTCGGCTTTGAGATCTTCCTCGTGGCCTCCTACATCCTGCTCACCATGGGCGCATCCCCACAGCGTGTGCGCGCGGGCATTGGTTATGTGATGGTGTCCATGGCATCGTCCATGATCTTCCTGTTCGCCCTCGCTTTGGTGTATGCCTCGGTGGGCACGGTGAATATGGCGCAGGCGGGTCTGCGCCTGGAAGAGATCCCGGACGGTACCCGCACCGCGATCTTTGCTACCTTGCTGGTCGCCTTCGGCATTAAGGCAGCGGTCTTCCCGCTCGATGCGTGGCTGCCGGACTCCTACCCCACCGCCGCATCCTTGGTCACCGCGGTCTTCGCCGGCCTGCTGACCAAGGTGGGTGTGTACTCAATTATCCGCGTGCGCGTGACCATGTTCCCGGACCAGCCGCTGAGCCACCTGCTCATGTGGGTCGCACTGGCCACCATGATCATCGGCGTGATGGGCGCACTGGCCCAGAATGACATCAAACGTCTTTTGTCATTCACCCTGGTCAGCCACATCGGTTACATGATCTACGGTGTGGCCCTGGGCACCGAGCTGGGCTTGAGCGGCGCGATCTTCTACGCCGTCCACCACATTTTGGTGCAGACCTCCCTATTCCTGGTGGTCAGCCTCATTGAGCGCCAGATGGGTTCCTCGCAGCTGCGTCGCCTTGGCTCACTGCTGTACACCGCACCGTTGATCGCGCTGCTGTACTTCATCCCAGCCCTCAACCTGGGCGGTATCCCACCGTTCTCCGGGTTCATCGGCAAGGTCCTGCTTATTCAGGCGGGTGCCGAGGAAGGCTCGTGGCGCTCCTGGGTCCTCATCATCGGCGCAGTAATCACCTCACTGCTGACCCTCTACGCCATGATGATCGTCTGGTCCAAGGCTTTCCTCCGCGACCGTTCCGACGCCCCCGAAGGCAATGTCGTCTCCGTCCGCGTCAGCCCGCTCGGCGATGTCTCCGACACCGTCGCCCTGGAGGACAGCACCGACGCCGGCCGCGTTCCCGCCGGCATGGTCGCTTCCACGGCCACGCTCGTCGCAGCATCCGTGGCCATCACATTCCTCGCCGGCCCGATCTCCGCGATCACCGGCCGCGCCGCCGACTCCGTCCTGGACACCAACCTCTACCGCACGGCAGTCCTCGGCGAAGACTGGTCCAATCCGTCGCGCACGCTCGACACGCAAAAGCTTGACGACGGCTCCGATGCCCTCCCCAACCGCGTCCGCGAAATTGAGGAACCGACTGCCGGCGTAACTACGGTGCCTGTGCCTGAACCAGCGGAAAATATCGAGCAGGCTCCCGCTACCCCCTCTGAGGAGGCGAACTGATGAGCATCCAAGAACGGCCCACGCAGCACCGGACTCCGCGCCGCTCTTTCGGCGGTCACGTCTCCGACCGCTACCGCCCCTGGTTCATTTTCTGGCTCACCCTCATGTGGATCCTGCTCATGGGTGAGCTCACCTGGGCGAATATCTTCGCCGGGTTTGCGCTCGGCTTGATTATCACCATGGTCCTGCCGCTGCCGAAGCTGCCCACCGGTGGCGTGAGTCTAGACACCCCCAAATTGATCGGCTTCCTCATCCGTTGGGTCGGCGAGCTGATCGTCGCAGCTATCCAGGTCTCCTGGCTGGCAATCCGCCCGGCGGACCCGCCGAAAAGCGCGATCTTCAAAGTCCCGATGCGCCTCAACTCCGAGCTCGCACTGTACTTCGCCACCTGCGCATACAACCTTCAGCCTGGTGGCTGTGTCACAGACATTGACCTGGCCAACCGAGTCTGGACCATTCACGTTTTATCCGCGGGGACGCAGAAAGATGTGGAGAAGGCACTGGCGGACGTCGATAAGCTTGAGCGCTCGATGATCGCTATTTTTGAGAAGAGAAAGGCCCACTAAACATGGATGACGCGATCTACAACTCCGTGCTTACGGTAGCGGCGGTGCTGCTCGCCGCTGGGTTCATGATCACCACGTGGCGGCTGATTGTCGGGCCGAATTCGCTCGACCGCGTGATCTCCATGGACGGTATTGTCGCCTCGCTGCAATGCGCGCTGGCGACCTATATCTGCTGGACACTCGACACAACCGTGGTCAACGCGATGGTCGTCGTGGCCTTGCTCGGCTTCATCGGCTCGCTGTCCGTTGCCCGCTTCCGTAAGAGGGACGGTGCGCTTTAGATGAACGTGAATTGGGAATTTATCACCGATGTCCTGTCGCTGATCTTCATCGTTGCCGGCGCACTCCAGGTGTTCTTCGCTGCCGTCGGTGTTGCACGCTTCGACACCGCACTCGCGCGCATTCACGCCGTGACCAAACCGCAAACCGTCGGTCTGATCATGGTGATCCTCGGCGTGATCTTCCGCCTCATCGGCTCCGAACACTTCGACGTCGGCCAGCGCGGCGACGTGGGCATGCTCTTCCTACTCGTACTGTTTGCGCTGATGACCAACCCCGTCACCGCGCAGCGCCTCGGCCGTGTCTCGCGCCGTGAGGGCCTCTACGGCGACGAGGACGCCATCGCCATCAACGAGCACCCCGGCGACCTGCGCGCTTAGGCGCTGGGCTTAAGCGCTGGCCTGCCCGGCGCGCAGCTCCGCAACCGCCTGGTCAACCGCGCCGTGCCAGTCGCCCGTCGCCTCAAACACCGCGCGTTGGCGCTGGTAGGCCGCACCATTTTCCACGATCTTGTTCACCAAGTTCAGCTCTTCAACACAGCCAAGACGCTTAGCGACGCCCTGCAGCTGCGCCACCATATCCTTCAGCTCATCGGTGACCAGGCGCTCATCCGTATCACGACTGGTGATCACCTCAGCCTCAAGACCGTAGCGCGCTCCACGCCACTTATTTTCCTCCACATGCCACTGCTGCAGAGTGGGCAATTCCTCGCCCCGGTCGATCATTTCGTCGTAGTACACGACCAGGCAGTGCGTCAGCGCGACCACCGCGGCGAGCTCTTCCAGGTTCGTCGCCGCATCCGAAATACGCACCTCGACGGTGCCCCACTTGGCGGCGGGTCGGACGTCGAAATGCATCGAGCCCGTGTGTGACGTCACGCCCGACTTCGTCTGGTCGCGCATGAAATCAACCCATTCCTGCCAACTACCGAACTGGTACGGCATGCCCGCCGTGGGCAGCTGCTGGTACAGCATCGTCCGGTTCGACGCATAGCCCGTATCCAGGCCCTCCCACGCCGGACTCGATGCGCTGATGGCCAGCAGGTGCGGGTACTTGGTCATTACTGCATTGATGATCGGCCACACCCGATCCTCATGCCGGATCCCCACATGCACGTGCGTACCCCACAGCAACATCTGCTGCCCCCAGTACTGCGTGCGATTGATGATCTCTTTATACGTCGGCTTATCCCCCACCGGCTGTGTCCGGAAATCCGCGAACGGATGACCGCCCCCCGCCCACAACTCAAAGCCCTTCTCATCGGCGACCTGCTGGATCTTGTCCTTCGTCTCCTTCAGATACGCCATCGCCTCACCCGTGTTTGTGCACACCGGGGTGACCAACTCAATGGTGTTCTTCAGAAACTCCTTTTCCAGATGAGTCTCCGGCCAGCGCCTCTCGACCTCCTCAATGACCTCCGCCGCATACGGCACCAAATCCCTGGTAGTCGGGTCAACGAGAGCGATCTCCCATTCCACGCCCAGGCTCGGGCCCTCCGAACGGTTGAAATCCCGGAACGGATCCATCGTGGCCTGGTTTGCTGGCACAGTCATTCTCTCTGAATACGTCATGGACCGCCCCCGCGCAAATCAGTGCAGGGACGGTCCAAGGTTTAGTTTCACGGGCTTAGCTTTGCCGCGCGTTTTACAGGTTCACTTCGCGGTTCTCCGCTAGCACCAGCGTCAGCGAGCCCGGCTTTTTCGCCTCCGCCGGAATGCTGTCATTATTCGGGATCGCAATACCGCCAACCTTGTCCGCCAGCTCACGTGCACGATCCTCTGCACCCGGGGTCGCCGGGTCAAACAGCACCGTGTTCTGCTCGAAGATCACAGACTCACCCGGAATATTTCCGACCTCGCCCACCTTCGTGCCATTTTCACGCACCTGGCCAGCCACCCGGTCAGCAAAGCCCGGCACCGCCGAGTTGTTGTACACGTTGATCGTCTGGTTCTCAGCGGTCATCGCGTTAGCGCCGCTTGCACCATTTGCGCCGTTTGCGCCTTCCTGGGCCCCGTTTTCATTGCCCGGGCCACGGTTCTGGTCCTGACCGTTCGCATTCTGCGCGTTCGGGTCCTGCTGGTTCTGGTCCTGACCGGTTGCACCCTGGCCTGCCTGGCCCGTTTGGCCCTGACCATTTGTGCCTTGGCCATTGCCGTCCTGCGCCGACTGATTCGTCTGCTCATTAGCAGCCTGATCACTCGAGTCGCCCTTGGTCATGGCATAAATACCCCACAGGCCAAGCAGCAACGCGACGGCGATCAGGATCATCGCGAGCCCACGTTTCGGCACACCACCTGCAACAGCGCCGGCACCCGAGCCAGCCGCCGCTGCACCTGCAGCTCCTGCGCCTGCTGCGACAGCACCAGATCCTGCGATGGCGCCGACCGGCACTGCACCGCGGTCGTCCTCATCGTCTTCGTAATCTACGTACTCTTCTTCGAGTTCGTCTTCGTCCCGACGGTGGTGCTTGCCACGTGCCACTGGCTCCGTAGCAGCTGCTTCGTACTCGGCATCGGTGTCGGTTGGGTATGCGTCGCGAGCCTCGTAGTACTCATCCAGCGCCTCATCAAAAGAGCCATCACCGGCGGTCTCGTAGTGCTCCGGATCAGCAAGCTGCTCGCGGTCCTGCAGTAAATCGTCGTTTTTGTCGCGGCCAAAAAGCTTTCGGGAAATGCCTTCGCGGCCGTTTCGCGGGTCACGGTTACCAGGGTTCACATCAGTCACAACAGTCACCCTAATGTGGTCGCGTCCCCGATCTTCTTCACGACGCGCCAAATCCCCCAACTATGCGCTGCATAGTCCCTGCGGTTTTATACCCATCGCCCCCCACGTTCACCGCAGTAATCACTCGCACACTATGCGCTGCATAGTTCCTGCGGTTTTGCAGCACCCGAAGCAGAGTCGGCAGATCCCGCGACCGAGGGTGTTAACCCCAAATGCTTACCCCTTTGAGGATGTTAACCCTAAAACTAAGTTTCCCCAGGTCGCCAAAATCGTCCCAAATCAGCCATCTGGGAGAACTAAGTTTTGGGGTTAACAACTAAGCAAATACCGAAGCCAGCCACCCACCAAACCGAAAAGGTAACAATCAAACTGACCAGGCTGATCAAGCTGACCATGAGGCCAATTAAGCCCAAGCCAAACCGCACCTACCCCTCCCGCCCAAAGGCACGCTGGTCCCGGATTCGCTGCAGCCGACGGACCAGCTGTGGTCGTTCGGCGAGTGCTTCGGGGGAATCAATGAGCGTGTTGAGTTTTTGGTAGTAGCGGAATGGGGAGATGCCCAGTTCAGCGCGGATGGCGTCTTCGCGGGCGCCGAGGCTGCGGGGGGCGCGGCCGGCGAAGTCGAGAACTGCCAAGTCAAAGGGGTCCACAGGCGAAACTATAACGGCCGGACCGGCGAAACTATACTGAACCGCATGATCCGACCGATTGTCATTTATGGCGACCCTGTCCTGCATAACCCGACGGAACCGGTGACGGAGCCGATTGAGGATTTGCAGGAGCTCATTGCGGATATGCATGAGACGATGGATGCTGCGCACGGGGTGGGGCTGGCGGCGAACCAGATTGGTGTGAATAAGCGTCTGTTTGTTTATCACTGCCCGGATGGGGACACGATGCGTCGGGGCACCGTGATCAATCCGGTATTGGAGACCAGTGAGGTCCCGAAGACGATGCCGAGCGAGGACGATGACGAGGGTTGTTTGTCCGTCCCGGGCGAGTCTTTCCCGACTGGTCGCGCGGAGTGGGCGAAGGTGACGGGCCTGGATGAGAACGGTAATGAGATCGAGGTCGAGGGCACTGGTTTCTTTGCGCGTTGTCTGCAGCATGAGGTTGGGCACCTCGACGGCTATGTCTACCTGGATGTTTTGACGGGTCGCTACAAACGTGAGGCGAAGCGTGCGATCAAGCGCAATGGTTGGGACCACGCGGGCAATACGTGGCTGCCTGGCACGGATCCGGACCCGTTCGGCCACTAGTGTTCCGCAAAGAACCAGTATCACCGGGCGACCGCGTGGTGGTGCGTCGTCGCGCGGGATCGCATTTGACGGACGTGATCGGGCACGTGGTCACGCTGGATCCGCTGGTCGTCCGGCCGCAGAAGGTCGGCGGGCTGCCATCTCAGGCTGAGGCGATCCAGATCGACGAGCCGTTGATCGTGCGTCGTCTCAGCCCGCGTCGCATCCGCAACAGCGACATCCGCGCGGTCGAAACAGCTACGGCCCGCGCGTTCCCGGGCCAGGAGCATTCGCTTATCGACGCCTGGCTTGCCCGCTCCGGCTCCTCCATCACCGAACGGTCTAATAGCGCCACCCCGATTGGGCATTCGGCGAGTTTGCAGCCGGTGCCGATCGATAAAATCGCGAAGTTTTATCAGGACCGGGATATGCCGGTGCAGTTGTTGATTCCAGAGCGGATTGGTAAGCCAGCTCTCCACTTGGTGGAGCGTGATCCGGACATGTGGGAGCTGGGCCCGGAAATCATCACGATGACTCGGTCACTGGAGGACCTTGATATCCCCGCAGACACAGAAGTGACATTCCGCGTGGACACCAAACCCGATGATGCGTGGCTGAATATGTATCACTTCCGTGGCCAACCACTGCCACCGGAAGCACTCGCGGAATTGGCAGAGGAGATCGACGGGGAGCTGGGGTTTGGCCGGCTACTGCAAGATGACCAGACCATCGCGATCACCCGTGGCACAATCACTTCTTCCGATGACGGTCGCGTCTGGCTCGGTTATTCAGCAGTGGAAGTCGCCGAGGATCACCGCAGGCGAGGACTAGGAACGCGTCTTGGTGCGCAGATGCTCAGGTGGGGTGCGTCGAGAGGCGCTACTGATGCATATTTGCAGGTGTTGGCCAGCAACGATGCCGGGATCGGCTTGTATGACAAATTGGGCTTCATTGAGCACCACCGCCACCGCTACGCAACACTCAAGTCGGGGCGTGATCTAGGGTAGAGCGCATGCGAATTGCCACGTGGAACATCAACTCGGTGCGCACACGCGTCGACCGCGCCATCGCGTTTTTGGAGCGCAATGACGTGGACGTTTTGGCCATGCAGGAAACTAAGTGCGCGGATGACAAATTCCCGTATTCGGCATTTGAAGCGGCAGGCTACGAGGTCGCGCATGTCGGATACCACCAGTGGAATGGCGTGGCACTGATCTCCCGCGTCGGTCTCAAGGACGTCAGGGACCACTTCCCTAACCAGCCCGGCTTCCATAAAGACCCCGAAGAACCACAGAACCGTGAGGCCCGAGCAGTCGGCGCGAACTGTGGCGGCGTGGAGGTCTGGAGCCTGTATATCCCGAACGGTCGTGAGATCGGCGACCGTCATTACGACTACAAACTCGAGTACCTGTGGCGTCTCGCCGAAGTAGTTAAGCCAGGAACGCCGCAGGTCTTCTGCGGTGATTACAACATCGCACCAAGAGACAAGGACGTTTGGAATCGCGCGTTCTTCGAAGGCAAAACCCACGTGACGGAGCCGGAGCGCGCGGCCTTTGCCAATCTCCTCGAATCCGGGCTTGCACCCATCACCCACGAGGAGCCGTATTCATACTGGGATTACAAAGCCATGCGCTTCCAAAAAAATGAAGGCATGCTCATTGATTTCCAGTTGACGGGAATGGAGGGAAGGGGGTTCGTCGATAAGCATGAGCGCGAAGGCAAGGGTGCCTCTGACCACGCACCTGTCGTCGCGGATTATGACATCTCGCGCACGCTTATCGACGACGTCCGATGATCCCTGACGTATCCACCTGGCAACTGATCCTCATGATCGTGGATTACACGATCAAATTTGTTGTCATCGGTGTCATCCCTGAAAACCGGAAGCCGTCGAGCGCCAACGCGTGGCTGCTGGTCATTCTCCTCATCCCGTTCTTCGGCCTGCCGCTGTATTTCTTCTTCGGCTCGACGTACCTATCGCGGCGCCGCCACCGCATCCAACGCGAAGCAAATGCCGAGATCAACGACGTCCACGAAGACATCCCGGACATTCCCGACGGCATGCGCATCTCCGGCGATGTCGCCTCGATGGCGCACCTCAACCGCACGCTCACCGGGTACCCCGCGCTCGACGGGCACGCGAAAGCGCTGTGGAGCGACTACCGAAAAACGATGCTTCGCATCGCCGAACTTATCGACGCCTCCCGCTCCCACGTCCACGTCGAAATCTACGCCCAAGCCTGGGACAAAACGACTGCCCCCGTCTTCGAAGCGATGGAACGCGCCGTTGCCCGCGGCGTCAAAGTACGCGTGATGTTTGACCACATCGGCTCCCAGAAATACCCCGGGTTCCGGAAGTTCAAGCGGCGCCTGACCGCCGCCGGAATCGAATGGCACCTCATGCTGCCGCTCCTGCCGCTGCAATGGCGCTTCCGCCGACCTGACCTGCGCAATCACCGCAAGCTCATCATCATCGACGACCGCGTGGCCATGATGGGATCTTTCAACCTCATCGACCGGTCCTACCTGATGCGCAACCACGTGAAGAAGGGCCGCCAATGGGTCGACTCGTTTGTGGAGCTCACCGGCCCCATTGTCGCGTCGCTGGAATCCATGTTCGCCGTTGATTGGTACACCGAATCTGGCGAAGTCATCGAGATCACCCAGCCCCACGACGAGACCCCTGAGGCCACCCACGACCAGAACGTCCTGCAGCTCATCCCCTCCGGGCCTGGTTATTCGACGGAACCGAACCTGCGGATGTTCAACACCCTCATCCACCATGCACGCGAGCGGTTGGTGCTGTGCTCGCCGTATTTCGTGCCGGATGATTCCATGCTCGAAGCCATCACCACTGCCTGCTACCGCGGTGTTCGTGTGGATCTATTGGTTGGCGAAAAGGCCGACCAGTTCATGGTCCATCACGCTCAGTCGGCTTATTACCAGCAACTTCTCGAGGCCGGCGTCCACATCTGGCAGTTCCCCGCCCCCTACGTTCTCCACTCCAAGTTCGCTATCGCTGACCCTGTCGTCTGGGCGGACGGCCCTGCGGAGCAGTCCGATCCGGAAGCCTTCGAAGGCTCCCCCAAAGCCAGCTCCACCCCTGAAGCTGCGACCGCCGCCGACCTGCACGAAATCGCCATCATGGGCAGCTCGAACATGGATATGCGCTCGTTCTCCCTCAACTACGAGAACAGCCTGTTCGTCTTGGGCGGTCCCCTGATCACCCAGCTGTGCGACCTCGCCGCCGCCTACCTCTCCGTCTCCCACGAGCTCACACTCGAAGAATGGGAGCAGCGGTCCTGGTTCCGCCGCTACATCGACAACGTGCTCAAATTGACCTCAGCGCTTCAGTAGCTGGCGCTGTCTGATGCTTAGGCGTCGCGGCGCGGACCAGCGTGTGAACGATTCGACATCGCCCACATGCGCCGTCCCGCATAAGCGCAGGTAGCGACGTTTCCTTCAAAGTTTGGCACTGCCCACACTGTTAAATCGTTCACCAGCGATCTCTGAAAGCGCGCCGATCCGCGGCGGAAGGTAGGAGGAAGCGGTCGGGAGAGAGAAAACCTGCGGCGGGAAAATCCCGTCCGCAGGTGAAGCCGTTTCTTACGGGTTGACGCCTAGGCGTCGCGGTGCTCCAGGAGGAGCAGACCGATGCCGTAAAGAACCACTGCCCACACGGCAAACAGGCCGAAGGAGGCCCATAGTTCGAGGGGCTGGCCGTTAATGCCCGGGTTCTGGAAGTTCTGCATGAAGAAGGTCAGGTTGGTAAACGGCGCGTAGGTCTGGATCTTGGACCCGACGCGCGGAATGAAAGCGAGCATGGGCTCGAGGACCAACTGCCAACCGAGGTAAAGGGCCAGCGCACCGGCGGTGCTGCGCACGATCCAACCCAGACCTTGGGCGAGAACCACGGCGACAAACGCGCTCAGGGGGATCGCCCAGAGGGAGCGGGAGACAAAGACATTGTCGGTCCACTCGATCGGGTTAGCTGCGATCAGGTCACCGATGATGAAGCACAGCAGAATGGTCACAAACGAGAAAATCGCGGCAAAAAGGCCGTAGACCAACAACTTCGACAGTGCCACCTGCCACCGACGCGGGGTGAGGGTGAAGCTGGTGGAATTCACTTTGAACCGGTATTCGGTGGTGACCACCATGATGGCCTGGATGATCAGGATCATCAGGCCCAGGGAGTTGAAGCCGGCAACGGCCATGGCGCCGCCGTACGTGGGAATCTCGGGGTTGTCCAGTGCTGCCATCAGGATCGTGGAGCCAAGCGAGATGGCCAGGATTAGGCCGGAGGTCCACCAGAACGAGGCGGTGGTGCGGAGTTTCGTCCATTCGGAAAGCATTGTATTAAGCATGGTGATCTCCCGTCATGGAATCGAAGGCGGCAGGACCAGCAGCGGGCTCCGCAGGCATCCCGGTCTGGTACTCGACAGCGCTCTCGGTGCGGCGGATGTAGGCGTCTTCGAGGGAGGCGCGGCGCTCGGAAAGCTCGGTGAGCATGACGCCTGCAGAAAACGCCAAGGCGCCGATGTCTTCGCAAACCTGACCAGGAATCTCAAGGACAGGACGGCCATCGAGGTCGACGGACTGAGTGAACCCGATGCCCTCGGTGCCCAGAGTGGAGGAGAACTCCTCCAGGTGCGGGGTACGCACGATGGTGGTCACGGCGGAGTTTTCCTTGATGAAGTCGTGCACCGAACCGGAGGCAACGAGGCGACCCTTGCCAATCACCACCAGGCGGTCAGCGGTCTGCGCCATCTCAGCAAGCAGGTGCGAGGACACAAGCACGGTGCGACCTTCAGCGGCAAAACGACGCAGTAGTTCGCGGACCCAGCGGATCCCCTCGGGGTCGAGGCCGTTGACGGGCTCGTCAAGAATCAGGTACTCAGGGTCGCCGAGCATTGCAGCAGCAATGCCGAGGCGCTGGCCCATGCCAAGCGAGAAGCCACCGGCCTTCTTATCGGCCACAGAGGTCAGGCCAACCAAGTCCAGCACCTCATCAACGCGCGAGGCCGGGATGCCCGAGGCCTGTGCCTGCCACAGCAGCGCATTTCGGGCGGAGCGGTTCGGGTGGATCGCCTTGGCGTCCAGCAGCGCACCGACCTTGGTCAGGGGGTTGGCAAGGGAGCGGTAGGGTGCTCCGTCGATAAGCGCGGTGCCCGCTGTGGGCGTGTCCAGGCCGAGGATCATGCGCATCGTCGTGGATTTGCCTGCGCCGTTTGGCCCGAGGAAGCCGGTGACCACGCCGGGCTCGACCTGGAAAGTCAGGTCGTCCACGGCGCGGACCTGCCCATATTGTTTGGTCAGGTTTTGTACGTCAATCATGCGATTCAGCGTGCCACAAAAGCACGCTTAACGACGACTCAAACCCCCGGTGCAGCTCATACTCCCTGATCTTGTCCAGCGGAACCCAAACAAGCTCCATAGATTCTGCGTTGGGCTCAAGCTCAATCGGCTCACCAGTCGTGGTGTGGGCCATGACGGTGGTGTAGGTCCAGCCAGGCTCCTCGCCAGCGGTGACGATGGCTTGTTCCACCTCAACGAGAGAGGTGTCAATCCCGCATTCCTCCACCGTTTCGCGCAGCGCTGCCTGCTCAGCAGTCTCGTGCGAATCACGCGCACCGCCGGGAAGTGCCCAGGTCCCGCCGTCTGCGACCCAGTGCGCACGGTGCTGAAGCAGCACCGTGTCCCCGGCGCGGAGGAATAGTCCTGCCGCACCGTATTTGCCCCACACGCGCTTGCCGCCGGGGCCGTCGACCCACCCGTTGCCGTCACCTTCCATGCGGACCAGTCTAACGGCTGGGTGAACCACTGTGGTGCGCTATTCTGGGGCAATGGCGCGGGGACAGTCACGGGACAAGGCGGCAGGAGCGACTGCCACTGAACCTGCGCGTGTCCGCGCGAAATTGCCCCGCTTCACTCCGCGGAAGTCAAAGGCCCGTCCGGAAGAGCTCGTTGAGCATGAGGATGCGTGGCTGGACCTGTTGGAGGAAACCCCACCACAGAAGGGCTTGCGTGGTCTGCGCACCCGGTTGGCTGAGTACATGGGTGGCACCGGCCGTTGGGTGGGCGAAGCCTGGGGGTTCATCACGTCGACCGTGGGCAAGCTTTTGCTCATGCTGGTGGTGCTGACCCTGCTGATGTTCGCCGGCGCGTCTTCGGCATCCCAGGCGGCCGCGAGCCGTGAGTCGGAATTGCAGACGCTGTTGAATGCCACCGAGCCGATGAGCGATTCGGCGCACACGCTGTACACGAGCATGAGTCAGGCGGACACGTTGGCCACGACATCGTTCATTCAGCCGGGCCTGCAAACCGCGGAATCGCACCTGGGATACCAGGAGGCCATTGATGCAGCGGTGGTCGCGGCCGATGAGGTGCTGCGTGGCAGTGTGCAAACACGCGCGGAGGACACCGAGCGCGTGCAAGATCTGGTGCGCGATATCCAAAGACTGATGCCGCAGTACACCGGCCTGATGGAGCGTGCGCAGGCGAATCAGCGCGTGGGCAACCCACTGGGTGTGGCGTATATGTCGCAGGCGAGCACGCTGATGCACTCGAAGATGCTGGTTAAGGCGCAGGTGATTCTGGACATCACGCGTGACCAGGTGGAGCACGAGATGGAGCGTCTCACCGGCGCGCAGCTGGTGCCACTGTCGGGCTTGCTGGCCGCGTTGATCGCATTGGCCATCGCGCAGTGGGTGCTGTGGCTCATGTTCCGCCGCCGCCTGAACAAGGGCTTCTTGGTGGCTACGGCTTTGTCGTTGGTCACGATCATTTGGTTGGGCGCATCAAATATGGCGGCGTGGAATATCTCGCAGCACGATTTCGCGAGTACGGCACGCCCGTATGAGCAGTTGACTGTCGCCCGTACCGCGGCCCAGGAGATGCGCACGGCGGAGACGGTCACGCTGCTCACGCGTAATGCGCAGAACCGCAAGGCGTCGATGAATGACACGGTGGCGGAAGTTTCTACGGCGCTGGATGCGATCGCGACGGATTCGAATCTGGATGCAGTCACGGCTGCGCGCAATGCACTGTCGAATTGGAGCACCGCGCACGCGGAGATGATGGAAGCGCTGCAGTCCGGCGATTATGACAAGGCGGTCAGTCTCGCCGCGGACGGCGACGAGCAGACCTCCCGCACGGCTTTCTCGGTGCTGGATGAGACGTTGGCAGATCTGATCTCCACGTCGCGCTTCCAGCTCCGCGACCACATCAGTGACGCCTTGGGCACCACGCGCCATGTCTCGGAGGGCATCATGATTCTCATGCTGGGCGCGATCATCATGGTGTGGGTGGGCGCTCGTCCGCGAGTTCAGGAGTACTTGTGATGTCGCGCATTTTTAAGAAACACGCTTATCCATACCGCACGCTCCTCGCCCTCACTGCCTGCACCGGCGTCCTGCTTTCGGCGTGTGCCCCTCCCCCAGCACCGACACCGGAACTGAAAGGCGAACGGTTAAGCCACAATGAGCTTTTCCCGCCCGGCGCGCACTTGGACCAGCCGGGTGAGACCCCAGGTGAGGCCAGCGCCGATGTTGACTGGCCTGGATCACTCCGTCCAGACGATAAAAAGCCGGAGGAGCGGATCCCGGAGATCGTGAAGCGTGGCCGCATCATCGTGGGTGTGGACCAGTCGCAGTACCTGCTCAGTTTCCGCGATAACGCCACCGGTGAGCTGAAGGGCTTTGAGGTGGACCTGGCCCGGGAGATCGCCCGCGATATTTTCGGGGACCCGGACAAGGTGGATTTCCGCTTCATTGATTCGACGATGCGCACGGAGGCACTCGTGTCCGACCACGTGGATATTGTGGTGCGCACGATGTCGATCACGCAGAAGCGTCTGGACCTGATCGACTTTTCCGCCCCATACCTGGATTCGAGCGTGCGCATGCTTGTGCCCACGTCATCCGGCATTACCTCGGCCAGTGACATCACGGATGAGCGCATCTGTGTCGCCGACGGCTCGAATGTGGTGGACATGGCGCGACGCACTTTCCCCGACCAGGAGATCCTGCGCACGCGCACATGGACGGACTGTCTCATGGCGCTGCAGCAATTCCAAACGGGAGCACTGCTTGGCGACGAAACGATCCTCGCCGGTGCCGCCGCCCAAGACCCATTGACTCAGGTGACTGGTGATGCGGTAGCGAACCAGCAGTATTCGGTGGGAATCCCGAAGGGACAGGACGGGTTGACCCGCCAGGTCAATGAGACGCTTGAGCGGATCCGTCGTGATGGCACCTGGAACCGGATGTTTAACCAGTGGCTGAGCCCGCACATTGCTGACCGCTCCGCCCCCGCCCCGAAGTACCGTCCCGAGGAGACACCCGCGGAAGGAGACCAGCCGTGACCGACCGCCCAACTACACCTGAGCAGCATGAGAGCCCAGCCAGCGATGATGATGATTGGCTGTCCTGGTACGACCACGGTGATATCGACCAGGTGACCGAGCACGTCCGCCCGGAGGAAAAAGAAGAGGTCGAAACCGAGGAGCCTCAAGCCACCGCGGCCGTGGCTTTCGATCCCTTCGCGGACGATGAAGACGAGCCCGAAGCCACCGCCGCTGTCGCCTTCGATCCCTTCGCGGACGATGATGATGAAGAGTCCACCGACAGCACCCATGTGCCCGATATTCATGGCAGTGACGGCGAGTATGCGGGGCTGCTCAAGGACTTAGGTGCTCTGCGCGCGGGCCAGGTGCAGCGTGCGCAGGCGGCGAATGCGGAGAAGGAAGCGCTGGCCAAGGCGCAGCAGGAAGCGCTCGCGCGTGCGCAGGCGAGTACGAGTGAGCGGGCACGCAAGCAGGCGCTGGACACGTTCCGTGAATTGCGCGGTGCAAAGCGTGCCACACGCAGCGTGGCGGACGGCATGGTGGAGCTGCCGTGGGTGGATCCGGTTGATCCGAAGGATGCGATCAAGGACCCCACGAATGCGATCGTGAATAAGAAGATCCCCGCACCGCAGCTGCACAAGGGCGATATTGTCGCCGGCCAGTATGAGATCCAAGGTGTGATCGCCCACGGCGGTATGGGCTGGATCTACCTGGCGCAGGACCACTATGTGGCAGGCCGCGTGGTGGTCCTCAAAGGCATGCAGGCAGAAAAGAGCGCGGACGAGGCAGCAGCTGCGGCGGCGGAGCGTGAATTCCTGGCGGATATTACGCACCCGGGCATTGTGAAGATTTTCAACTTCATCGACGACCCCAGGGTTGACGAGGGCTTCATTGTGATGGAGTTCGTGGGTGGGCCGTCGTTACGCGAAAGGCGCAATGAGCAACCCACGCACCTGTTGCCTATTGATGAGGCGATCGCGTTCATCCTCGAGGTGCTTCCCGCGCTGGGGTACCTGCATAGCCGTGGCGTGGTGTACAACGACTTAAAGCCGGACAACATCATTGTCTCCGAGGACCAGATCAAGCTGATTGACCTGGGCGCGGTAAGCGGCATCGGCGCCTACGGATTCATTTATGGCACGAAGGGCTACCAGGCACCAGAGGTCGCAAGCCAGGGCCCGTCGATCGCCAGCGATATCTACACCATTGGCCGCACGCTCGCAGCACTCACGTTGGATCTTCCGAAGAAGGACGGCGTGTTCCTCCACGAGCTGCCCACCCCGAGTGAGTCGCCGACATTGCGCCGCTACATTTCCTTCTACCGTCTGCTCGCGCGCTGCTGTCACCCGGATCCGGAGCAGCGTTTCCGCAGCGTCGAAGAACTCGAGGTCCAGCTGCTTGGGGTGTTGCGCGAAGTGATCGCATTACGCGATGGCATCGACCATCCGGCGCAGCATTCGTTGTTCTCCCCGCAGCGTAAGACGTTCGGCACAAAGCACCTAGTCTTCCGCACGGATCAACTTATCGACGGCATCGACCGCACCGTCGAGATCACCCCCACCGAAGTGGTCTCAAGCCTTCCCACTCCCCTCATCGACCGCACGGATGTCGGCGCCGGCATGCTCTCCGGTACCTCATACGCGGAGCCACAGGAGACTTTGGAAACTCTCCGCCAAGCGCTGCAGACCACCGAGTACGCCGATTCCGCGGAGATCCCCTTCGCGGTGGCGCGCACCATGCTTGACCTGGGATTGACCACACAAGCACAGCAGTGGCTCGCTCAGCTGGATGGGCCGCTGCGCAATAATTGGCGCTACCACTGGTACCTCGCGCTGACCGAGCTCATCCACGGCGATTTCGAGGCTGCGCAGAAGAATTTCTCGATCGTCCTCGACATCGTCCCCGGCGAGGCCGCCCCCAAACTCGCGCTCGCCGCCGTGGACGAGCTCCTCCTCCAAGAAACCGGGCTACAGCAGCAACAGCTTATCGACGACAAACTCGCCCGCCACCTCAGCTCCATCCGCACCGATCTGGGTGAGCTGCCTAATTCCTATTTCACCACCCAGGAAAAAGCCGGTGTTGTCTCCCCACACTGGTCGCACGTGACCACTCATCCGGCCACGCTGCGATTGAATACCATGCGGCTTTATGCCCTGGTGTGGGCCGCGAACCCGACCACGGTCTCTTCCGCTTTCGGTCTGGCTCGACAGTTGATGTACGAGGGTGAGGTGGAAATGGCCGTCGCCGCACTGGACAAGGTCCCCCAGCAATCGCGCCACCAGCGCATGGCAAAACTGACCACGATCTTGTACCTGGTCAGCGACAAACTGACCGAGTCCCGCATCCGGCGTGCCGCCCGCCGCCTGGAAGAAATCCCCACCAACGAGCCACGCCTGCTGCAGATCAAAGTGGCCGTTTTACGTGCGGCGTTGACATTCCTGCGTGATTCCGGCGCATCAGCCGCAACGGGGCGAAATCACCTGTTTGAATACGAATTCACCATCAAGGATCTCCGCCGTGGCCTAGCAATCACCCTGCGTGAACAGGCCCGCCGCGCACCCTTCGCCCGCCACCGCTATGCGCTGGTGGACACCGCGAATAAGGTGCGCCCGGCGACCTGGTTCTAGAGAGCCTGGGCCATCTCCGCGGACTTGCGGGCGATAGCAAGCTCTTCATTGGTGGGCACGACCAGCACCTTGACGGCGGAGTCATCAGCCGACACGATGCGCGGGCCGGAGCCGGTGGCGTTCTTCTCCTCATCAAGCTTGATGCCAAAGTTCTCCAGACCAGCCAGGGCATCCTTGCGCATCTGTTCGGCATTCTCCCCAACACCAGCGGTGAACGTAATGGTGTCCACCTTGCCCAAGGTGACCATGTAAGCGCCGATGTAGTGCCGGAGGCGGTGAACGTACACGTCGTAAGCCAGCTTGGCCTTCTCATCGCCCTGCTCGATCTTCTCGTGCAGCACGCGGAAGTCATTCACACCAGCCAAGCCCTTCAGGCCGGAACGGCGGTTGAGCAGGTCATCGATGTCGTCGACGCTCATGCCGGCGGTGCGGTTGAGGTGGAAGATCACGCCAGGATCAATATCACCGGAACGCGTACCCATGACCAGGCCTTCCAGCGGGGTCAGACCCATGGACGTGTCCAGTGAATGTCCACCGCGGATGGCGGAAACGGATGCACCGTTGCCCAGGTGCAGGACGATCTGGTTGAGGTCCTCAACAGTGGTGCCCAGGTGGTCAGCGACCTCACCAGCGACGAATTCGTGGGAGGTGCCGTGGAAGCCATAGCGGCGGATCTGGTGCTCGCGGGCAACATCCAGGTCGATCGCGTAATTCGCTGCAGCCGCCGGCAGGTCGCTGAAGAAGCTGGTATCAAACACAGCAACGTGCGGGACATTCGGCAGCAGGTCGCGGGCCACCTCAATGCCGTCGACATTGGCGCTGTTGTGCAGCGGTGCGAGGGGGACGAGGTCGCGGATCTGGTCGATGACCTTGTCGTCGACAAGCACGGGCCCCGTGAAGGTGTTACCACCGTGAACAACGCGGTGACCGCAAGCGACGATGTCCACCTGGGTCGGGCCGACACCATTCGCGTCGAGCATGGCGATGGCCAGCATCAGACCGCCGCGGTGATCGCGCACGGGCATATTGGACTCAACCTGGCGGCCTTCAATCTTGATGGCGATGCGCCCAATCGGCTCGCCGATGCGCTCGACCAGACCGGAAACAAACGGCCGGTCCGAAGCGGAAGCGGTGGGATCAACGATCTGGAATTTGATCGATGAGGAACCGGAGTTGAGCACGAGTGCGTACGCCATTATTTAGCTCCTTGCGCCTGAATAGCAGTGATAGCGACAGTATTGACAATATCGGCGACGGTCGCTCCGCGGGACAGATCGTTGACCGGTTTATTCAAACCCTGCAAAACGGGGCCGATGGCAAGTGCGCCGCCAGTGCGCTGCGCAATCTTGTAACCGGCATTGCCTGCCTCCAGGTCGGGGAAGACGAAGACATTCGCCTGGCCCGCGACCGGGGAATCCGGGGCTTTCTTCTTGCCCACGCCATAATCCGCAGCAGCGTCAAACTGCAGCGGACCGTCCACAGCCAGAGACGGGTCGAGCTCGCGTGCCTTCTCCGTTGCGGCAACCGCGCGCTCCACGTCCGGGCCAGCGCCAGAGGAACCGGTGGAGTACGACAGCACAGCTACCTTCGGGTCGATCCCGAACTGCGCTGCGGTCTTCGCGGAGACAACAGCGATCTCACCGATCTGCTCCGCGGTCGGGTTCGGGTTCACGGCACAGTCGCCGAATGCCCACAGGCGGTCGCGCATGACCATGAGGAAGATCGAGGACACAACCGATGCGCCCGGCGCGGTCTTGATGATCTGGAAGGATGGCTTGATCGTGTGTGCCGTGGTGTGCGCAGCACCAGAGACCATGCCGTCTGCAAGGCCCTTGTGCACCATCATGGTGGCAAAGTAGGAGATGTCCTTCATGGTCTCCCGTGCCTCTTCAAGCGTGACGCCCTTCTTCTTCCGCAGCTCAGCGAAGTCCGCAGCGAATTCCTCGAGCAGCTCGGAGTTCAGGTGGTCGATAATGTTCGCGCCCGACAGGTTCAGACCCAGCTCGTCGGCACGGCGCGCAATATCATCGCTGACACCAAGAATGGTCAGGTCCGCCACGTCATACTTGAGCAGCTGGTGGGCGGCCTCCAAAATCCGGTCATCCTCACCCTCCGGCAGGACGATGTGCGCGCGCTTTTCCTTCGCGCGAGTGATCAGCCAGTTCTCAAACACAGCCGGCGACATGATCTGTCGGGCTTCTTCAGCATCGAGCACAGAAGCATCAAGCTTATCGACGCCACGTGCCACCGCTCCCAGCTCTTCCATCCGCGCAAGCGCGAGCTGCGCAGCTGGTGCATCCACTGCACCTTCTGCGGTGAGCAGCACGACCGGCACGCCAAGTGCGGTGGCCACCTCGGTATCGAAGGAGTAGTCGCCGGTACCGACGATCAGGCTGTCCCCCTCTGCGAGCAGGTCCGCCGACACGATCGATGCAACATCAGCCTCCTGTTCTGCCAGAAGGACGAGCTTCAAGCTCTTCTCGTTTGCCAGCGCCTGGAGTGTTTCCTGCGCTTGCGTATCGAGTGTGCAGCCAATAGCGGTGATTAGAACGGACCTGTTAGTCGCCATATGGAAAATCCTTTCTCGCGAGCTTTTCAGTCAAGCTCTTCGCGGTTTATCCAGCTCTTTTCCAGTCTAGCTATGACCGCAATGAACAGTCTTTATGACTCTGCGCACAGACAGTGAAGCCAGGCACAAACCAAGCGGTCTGAATTGAAAAGACCACTCGGTCTAGATCTGTTTGCTGTATGGACTATACTGTCACTAGAAATAACAAGGAATCACTGCGCAAAATCTTGCACACCAGCAAAAAGCAACAAAAGCAACAGGAAGGACACGTTCGACCTTTATGAGTACTCCCGCTTCCGATAACACCCTCCGCGTCGCCGTCGTGGGCTCCGGCCCCGCTGGCATTTACGCCTCTGACCTTCTGGTCAAGTCCGATGTGGATGTCCACGTCGATCTTTTTGAGCGCATGCCCGCCCCCTTCGGCCTGATCCGCTACGGCGTGGCACCGGACCACCCTCGCATCAAAGGCATTGTGAAGTCCCTGCACAACGTGCTGGACAAGCCGGAGATCCGCCTACTGGCCAATGTGGATGTGGGCAATGACATCACCGTGGAGGAGCTGCAGGAGTACTACGACGCAGTTGTCTTCGCCACCGGCGCTACCGCCGACCGCGACCTGAATGTCCCGGGCGCGGAGCTCGACGGCCACTACGGCGCTGGCCAGTTCGTCGGTTTCTACGACGGCAACCCGGATTTTGAGCGCAATTGGGACCTCACCGCTGAGAAGATCGCCATCGTCGGCGTGGGCAATGTCGCACTTGACATCGCCCGCGTGCTGGCCAAGACCGCGGACGAGCTCAAGGTCACTGAGATCCCGGACAATGTCTACGACAATCTGAATGCCTCCGCCGCGAAGGAGATTCACGTCTTCGGTCGCCGCGGCCCCGCTCAGGCGAAGTTCTCCCCGCTGGAGCTCAAGGAGCTCGACCACTCCGACAGCATCGAGGTCATCGTCGACCCGGAGGATATCGACTATGACGAGGCGTCGGAAGCGGCTCGTCGTGAAGCGAAAAGCGTCGACCTGGTCTGCCAGACCCTGGAGGGCTACGCCATGCGTGACCCGAAGGGCGCCCCGCACAAGCTGTTCATCCACTTCTTCGAATCCCCGGTTGAGATCATCGGTGAGGATGGCAAGGTCACTGGCTTTGTCACTGAGCGCACCGAACTCGACGGCAATGGCGGCGTGACCGCCACCGGTGAGACCACCACCTGGGATGTCCAGGCTGTTTACCGCGCCGTCGGCTACCGTTCCGATGCCATCAAGGGCGTACCTTTCGATGATCTCCGCGCCGTCATCCCCAACGATGAGGGCCACGTGCTCACCGAATTCGGCGGCGACATCGTCCCCGGCTTGTACACCACCGGCTGGATCAAGCGTGGCCCCGTCGGCCTGATCGGCAACACTAAGTCGGATGCCAAGGACACCACCACCATGCTTCTCGACGACTACCGTGCCGGCTCCCTCACCCCCACCGAACACCGCGACGACCAGGCCATCCTTGACCACCTCAAGAACAAAGGCGTCAAGGTGACCACCTGGGAAGGCTGGCACAACCTCGACGCCGCCGAACGCGCCCTCGGCGAGGCCGAAGGCCGCGAACGCAAGAAGATCGTCGAATGGGACGACATGGTCAACGCCTCCCACCCCGAGTACTCGATCTAGGGTTCAACCAGCAACAATCCCCAGTGGGGCCACGGAAACGTGGCCCCACTATTCTTTTGATCACCAGCCACCACGATCAGGAGCGAACAATGAGCACCCTTGATCAGCGACGCACCAAGCGCCCCGGCAACCGCAAGAACATTGACCGCATCAAGGCCGAGATGCACCGGGAGACCCAGCTTTACCGTCTCCGTTCCCTCCGCGAAGAACTCGGCATGACCCAAGTTTCACTCGCGGGGAAAATCGGCGTCGGCCAGAATAGAATCTCCCAGATCGAGCACGGCAACATTTCATCCGCTCGTGTAGAAACGCTGCAGAAGTACCTCCAAGCCTTAAACGCTGACCTGAAAATCTTTGTTAAACGCGCCGACGGCACACGCGTTCCACTCGACCTTGACGCGAACGTCTCCTAAATGTCTCCCGACTGGCAATGTAAAGCCAAAGCCGGTTGATGGAGTAAGCCCCTACACCACCGAACGCACCCTCGGCGAGGCCGAAGGCCGCGAACACAAGAAGTCTGTCGAGTGGGACGACACGGTCAACGCCTCCCACCCCGAGTACTCGTTCTAGGCAACGCGCTAGCACCGCTACGCCAGTAGCACCAGCTCCCCTAAGCCCCACCAGCACCACGGCACTTTTCACAGTGCCAACCGCTCTCGGGGCTTTGTCATGCGCAGCCCCCACACACGGCGGCAATCCCACAACGAAACAACACAGTCGCAACCGGAAACAACCGCCTCCATGAATGCACGCGCCCCAACGCCAGACCCAAAGGCAATCAGCTTCGATTACACCCTGGGTATTTGTTGGAATGTGCCGCAGCACCACTTCACAGCGCATGACGTTCACACGATGCATCTGTCACATGACGCCTTGACCGTGCAGTCCCCCAACTAGCTAAAGTGCCAATTCATCTCTTCCCCCCATTTCCAAGCAATAGAAACACCGCCGACCCACTACCCATTCAGGTAGGGATCGGCGGTGTTTTGTTCTAAAGAACTAGCCGAAGCCAGTGGCTAGTCCCGTGGAACCAACCACTAACTGGTGAGAGCTACTCAGGTTTACTGAGCTGCGTCCTTGCCTGCCTCAGCTTCCTCAGCCGGAGCTTCCGGAGCCGGAGTGCCTGCCTCGGCATCAGCGTTGTCCTTGTCGCTGGAGCCCTTCAGCGAGGAACCTTCCTCGCCTTCGGCCTGGCCCTCAGAAGAACCCTGGTTCTCGCCCTTCTCGATCGAGGAGCCCTTGCCAGTCTCAGACTTGAAGGAGGAACCCTGACCGAAGATGCTCGAGGAGTTAGCCTCGGTCTTCAGATTGGTGTTACCCGGATCGCACTTAGTTGCAATCGTGGTGATCGCAGCGATGCCGTAAGCCAGAACCGCAATACCACCCAGGACGTGGCCCAGGTTTGCACCTGCACCCTTCAGCTGTGCCTGGAAGTCAGCGGCAGCCTTAGCCAGACGCGGATCCATGATGCCGAGCTGGTTCTGCAGAGCAGTGTTCGCATCCTGGATCTGACGACCAACCTGAGCCTGAATGTTCTGCAGACCCGGGATCGCAGTCTGGGAAGCAATACCCAGCGGAATCAGAGCCAGCAGCGGCAAACCAAAGCCAACCAGAGCCTCGGTGCAGCCCTCACGGCTGGACAGCGGGAGCGGCGTGATCTTGACCTTAATGGTGTCGATGACCTTGCCGTCCTTGTCCTTGACCTCAACGACAATCTTGTCGCCCGGCTTCGCATCCTCGTTCGGCGTCACCGTGATGGTGCCATCCTCACCGATCTCAGCAGTAC
>NZ_CAMXWS010000022.1 GCF_947253065.1 uncultured Corynebacterium sp. | reverse complement strand
ACACCTACGAGGGCACCGACACCATGCAGTCCCTCATCGTGGGCAAGTCCATCACTGGCGTCGGCGCATTCGCAGGTTAATCGCCATGGCAGATCAGAATGTGAACGAGGTCGCAGCATTGCTGGACCCGAAGACGGACTACTACCAGGTATTCGCCGACGTCGATGGTGAGGACCTGCAGTGGTGGAAGAAGGCCCGCGAGTTCATGGAATTCGCTCGTCCCTCCATCAACGAGGCGTGGGAGAAGGCCGAGTACAACATCCCCGGTGTTGAGGAAGCGGCACGCCGCGGCCTCGTCACCGACGGCATTTCTATCGACGGTGAGCCCGGCATTTCCATCCGTGCGAACCGCCTGATCCAGATGGAATTCGCGCGTACTGATGCATCCACTGCCACCGCACACATCGTGCAGTCCGGCCTGGCGATGCGCTCGATCGACATCTGCGGTTCCGAGGAGCAGAAGGCCAAGTACTTGGGCCCGATGTCCCGCATGGAGATTCGCGGTGCTTTCGCGCTGACGGAGCCGGACCACGGTTCGGATTCCATCGGCCTGGAGACCTCTGCACGCCGCGAGGGCGACGAGTGGGTCATCAACGGTGAGAAGAAGTGGATCGGCCACGGTTCCGTGGGCCACATCTCCATCGTCTGGGCACGCGATGAGGAAGACGGCGAGGTCAAGGGCTTCATCGTCGACCAGGATCAGGAGGGGTACTCGGCGGAAACGATCGTCGGCAAGGCGTCGCTGCGAGGCATTCCGCAAGCGCACATCAAGCTTAACGACGTCCGCGTTTCCGACGACCGCCGCCTCCCCAACTCCCACTCCTTCCGTGATACCGCGAAGGTGCTCACCGGGACCCGCATCGCAGTGGCATGGGTGGCTCTCGGCATGGCGATCGACTGCTACGAGAAGGCTCTTGACTACGCACAGCGCCGCGTCCAGTTCGGTCGTCCGTTGGTGAAGAACCAGATCATCCAGCAGCGTCTCGCTGACATGCTGCAGGAAGTCACCTCCATGGCGCTGTACTGCCGTCGTCTCCTCGAGCTTGAGGAGTCCGGCCAGCTCAACGAGAAGCAGGCAGCCCTGGCCAAGGTGCACAACACCCGCGGTGCCCGCAAGGTCGCAGCTGATGCACGCGACATGTTCGGTGGCGTGGGCATTCTCCTCGAGAACGACGTGGCACGCCACCACGCCGACATCGAATCACTGCACACCTACGAGGGCACGGACACGATCCAGTCCTTGATTGTGGGCAAGTCGATTACCGGCGTTTCAGCTTACCGCTCCTAAGCCACTCTGAATGACCGGGTTCACTCATTCGGGTGAGCCCGGTTTTTCGTGTCCTGGGACAGGTGCGAGTACACCGCGAGGTCGTTGTACTCGCCGCGCAGCAGCTCCCCATCTCTGCAGATTCCTTCAAACATGAATCCGGCGCGTTCCGCGACGCGTCGCGAAGCATGATTGTTCACCGCGGCTCGGAGCTCCACGCGGTGGATTCCAGTTTCGTGCGCCCACAGTGTGACGCGACGGACCGCATCACTCGTGATGCCACGACCACGCGCCCACGGCGCAGCCGTGTACCCCAGGTCCGCAATGTGACGCGAGCGGTGTCGCAGTTCGACGTTGCCGGCATAACGGTCATCAACAGCGATCGCCCACCGCGTCACACCTGCAGGAGGGGTCGCCAAAAAGGCACGCAAATGCTTCTGCGTATACGGCTGCGGGACATGCGTGTAACGCACCGTATGTTCATCTTCCACGGATTCCAGGATGTCCTCAGCAACATTGAGGATCTCTTTTACCTGGTTCCATGGCACAAGCTTCATGCATGCCGACGGTATCAGTCCGGCCCGAATAGCGTCGCCATCGCACCGTATGCATGGTGTGTACGAGGGACGGGGTTTCCGCGCGGTGAGATCCACACTGGTCTGCCACGGCGCATCACGATGTGACCGCGTTTTCGTCTTCGCGGGTCTTCGTCATTGACGCGGTTGTGATAGCTGCACAACGGGGTGAGGTTGGACTGGTTGGTCTCCCCTCCCCTGCTCCACGGGGTGACGTGGTGGATTTCGCAGGCATCTGCACCGTGTCGGCAGAAAGGCTGGGCACACATCGGCATCGTCGCACGCGCCAAATCGCGCTGCTTCTGATTAGCCAAGCGACTCATGCGGTACAGATTCACCGCCCCCTCTGCGGGGTGGAAAACAGCGGCTTCGAGCTCATTGGAGGCAGTGGCGATGAACTGGTTGAGGAATTCTGCTCCCGCCATAGTCGTGCCATCGGTGAGCCCGAGAATCACCTCATCACCCTCGCCGCGGACAATGCTCACGAAATCGGGTAAGCCGACGAGCACGAGTGGTCGCGGACGGGCATGGGCAACAGCACCTCCCCCACGAAGCAACTGCGCGAATTTGGCAGCCATTTGGGGCATGGCGGGCTTCGAGGAATCGATGCCACGACGCAGATAATGCTCGGTATCAGCGAGCAGGCGCTCGTCAGCGGTCACCGTCATGGAGCGCTTGCCCATCTTCGAGCGACCGAATTTCACGGCATCGACAGGCGGCGCGGGCTCCGGATCCGGCACCAGCTTCCTTGCGCGCCGCTTGAGAGCATCAAAATTGCCACGGGTATCAAGAAGGGAAAGGCGGGTTTCCCAGCGGGTGGAGGGGTCGTCGATAAGCGAAAGGCGTTGTTCGATGTAAGCGAGCTGATCAATGGAGAGCTTGCTTTTGCGCGCCCTAGCTAACGCATTCCTCTGCCACTTCCTCCACTTCGTCCGCCCAAAATACGTGCGGTGCACGGACTCCCACCCGGTGACTGTCCGTGGGTTGATGCCAGCACTGATCGCGACTTCACGGTCGAAGTCAGCAAGCATATCCACAGCGCTGTCAGTCAGCGTCTGGATCAGTGCGTTAAACGTCATGGTTTGCACGTTAACCGGATAAGCAACCGGTGAAAAGCGCTGTTTGCACACTAAAATGTGCATTTACATGGAACCGGCGCCCAGGCAACAACCTGGACGCCGGAACTGTTAGAGGCGTAGCGCTAGTTATTCAGCGGCTTGCGCGTGGTCGCCATCGACACTGCACGGTCGTGGTTCTCCTGACGCTTGAGCACCTCGGTCGCGGCATCGACCTGGCGCTGTGCCAGCTCGTCCTCGGTCGCGGTGCCGTCGCCGGTGAAAACCTTGGCCAGGGCCTCGCCAATCGCCTTGTCGGTCTCAGAACCGTCGGTGTAGGCAAGCGTGCCGGTGGTGAGCGGAAGCTCAACATCTGCCGGGGCGGTGTAGCCGTCGGCGAGCTTCTTCACCAGCTCAAGTGCGCCCTCGACGACGTGATCCGGGGACTGGATGACCTCGTCGTGCTCACGCCAGAAATCGACGTTGACTGCCGGGACCGGACGGACGTTGAGCAGCACGCCGAATGCGGTGGCGTGCGGGTTGGGTACACCGAGATCCACCAGGCGCTCCAGCAGACGCACCGGACCAGACCATGCCGGGAAGAGGCCGACATTGCGCTCCGGGAAGCCGACGCGAGCCTCGGCGTGGATGACGGAAGCGTCGGTGTGCAGCACGAGCTCCATGCCGCCGCCGAGTGCGACGCCACGGACAGCACCAACGACCGGATACGGAGCAACACGTGCGCCGTGGAGGCCGTCGATGCCCTGCTTGATGGTGCGAGCGAGCTCCTCGGAGTCACCTTCCGGGCCGGACAGCTTGGCAAGGGTGCCCAGGTCAGCACCAGCGGAGAAGGCACGCTCCTCATCGTTAGCAATGACCAGGCCCTTAAGGTCCCACTCCGGTGCGTGTGTCCACAACTCGGTGACTGCGTTGGAGTTGGAGTTCATCGGGGTCTTGTACACAAAGACACCGAAGCCTGCGTAGTCACCCTCGGTGAGCTTGTATACGGTGGCGTCGTCGTTGCCGGCGATTTCTTCTGCACCAGCGACCAACTCAGCGACGCGGATAACACCTTCACGGTTCGGCAGGTCGGTGAGCTCGCCGTTGGAGCCCAGCACCTTGCCGTCTGCGTAGAAGCCGCCGGCGTTCTTGGCGGCGGTGAGGAGGGACGGTGCGTCGTCGAAAAGCGAGGCAACGTAGTCGATGCCGATGGAATCAGCGAGCTCGAACGGGCCCTTCTTCCAGCCGTAGCCGAGCTTCATCGCGATGTCGATCTGGTCGACGGTGTCCGCGATCTCCGGTGCGGTATCGCAGCAGTACTTGATGAAGGTGGAGAAGACCTCCTTCGCGTAATCGCCCTCTGGGGTGCCGGATTCCATGAGTTCCTTCGGGTCCTTGCCCACCTGGAACTTTTCCTTCGGACGGTAGTCGCCCGCTGCGAAGTCGTAGACCTCTTCGCGGCCACGGTAGAAGCCGGACTCGGCGGTGCGGCCGGTGAAGCCCTTATCCAGCAGGGTCTTGAACTCGTCGCGCTCCACGATGTTGTAGTCGTGGTACGCGTCGGAGGACGGCAGTGCCTTCAGCAGGGAACCCCAGATGCCCGGGACGAGCTGGATGCCGACGTAGTCGAACAGGCCGAAGATGCCGGTGCGCGGAACCCCGAACGGGCGACCGAATGCGACATCTGCCTGCTCCGGCTTGATGCCCTGGTCGAAGGCGGTCTTGGCGCCCACTGCCATCCAGAAATTGCCGATGCGGTTAGCGATGAAGCCCGGGGTATCGCGGCAATCCACGACGACCTTGCCCATCTGGCGCTCGAGCACGTGGTGCATCTGCTCGTTGACCTCAGCGGAGGTGTCCGGGCCTTCGACGTACTCCACCAGGCGCATCACGCGCGGCGGATTGAAGAAGTGGGTGATGGAGAAGTCGCGCTTGAACTCATCCGATGCCTCGCCGAGCAGAACCTCAAGCGGGATGGTGGAGGTGTTCGACGATACCGGGGTGCCCGGCTTGCGGTGCGCATCAACCTTGGCGAAAGTGTCGCGCTTGACGTTGATGTCCTCGAAGACGGCCTCGACGATCCAATCGACCTCGCCGAGACGGTCCAGGTGGTCCTCGGTGTTGCCCGGGGTGACCAGCTTGGCGTACTCGGGGCGCTGGAAGCCATGGCGCTTCAGCTGGGTGTCAATACCGTTCTGTGCGCGGCCATCGCGGTTGTCACCTTCGTCGAGCGGCAGGTCCAGCAGGTGGACCTTGATGCCCGCGTTGGCCATGTGTGCGGCGATACCGGCACCCATGGAGCCGGCGCCGAGAACTGCTGCAGTCTTAATGTCCTTAGCCATATGTTTAAACCTCCAGAATAAGTGCGATGCCCTGGCCGCCGCCGATGCAGGCGGTAACCAGGCCGTAGCCGCCGCCAGCGTTCTTGAGCTGGTGGATCAGCTTGGTGGTCAGAACGACGCCGGTGGCGCCGATTGGGTGGCCGAGTGCGATTGCGCCGCCCTGGATATTGGTCTTGTCGTTGTCGAAGCCGAGCTGGTCGGCGACAGCGATGCACTGTGCGGCGAAGGCCTCGTTGGATTCGATGAGCTTGATGTCCTTGAGGTCCAGGCCTGCCTTGGCCAGTGCCTTCGGCACAGCGGCGACGGGGCCAAGGCCCATGGTGGCAGGGTCGCAGCCAGCGACACCCCAGGAGACGATCTTGGCCAGCGGCTCCAGGCCGAATTCCTTCAGGCCCGACTCGTTGGTCATGACGGTGGCGGCTGCTGCGTCGTTGATACCGGAGGAGTTACCTGCGGTGACGGTGCCATCCTTCTTGAAGGTCGGGCGCAGCCCGCCGAGCTTCTCCAGGGTGGTCTGACGCGGGTGCTCGTCGGTGGTGAAGTCGCCGACCGGGACGATCTGGTCAACGAATTCGCCGTTGGCGATCGCAGCAGCAGCGCGCTCCTGGGACTGCAGTGCGTACTCGTCCTGGCGCTCGCGGGAGATGTCGTACTTCGCGGCGATGTTCTCCGCGGTAATGCCCATGCCGCCGTTGCCCATCGGGTCGGTCAGTGCGCCGGTCAGCCAGTCGATCAGGCGACCGTCGCCCATCTTGCGGCCCTGGCGCATACCGTCCACGGAGTACGGTGCTTGGGACATGACCTCAACGCCACCGACGAGGGACAGCTTGGCGTCATCGGTGATGAGCTGCTGTGCAGCGGAGATGATGGCCTGCACGCCGGAGCCGCAGAGGCGGTTCACGCCGTAAGCGTGGGAGCTCTTCGGCAGGCCAGCCTCGAGTGCGACTGCGCGGGAGGTGTAGTTGTCGCGCGGGATCGTGGTGACCACGTTGGCCCACACGGAGGAGTCGAAGTTTTCGGCGGATACGCCGGAGTCTTCGATAACGGCCTTGGCCAGGTGGGCGCCAAGGTCGATGGTGGCCATACGGGACAGCGAGCCGCCGAAGGTGCCGACGGGGGTGCGCTTGGCCTGGGTAATGTAAATCGACTCAGACATGGATCTCCTTCATGGTTTGTGCTGGATTACACATCCACACAATTATAGGGAAGATCACACTAGAGTTTCGACCCCAGTTCACTTTTTTATATATAGGTCGTTTTGCTCACATTTTGCGAGGCTTATCCACGCCCCACCGCCCCTACTTATCCTCCGACGTTCCCAGGTGCTGGGTGGTCAGCAGACCACGGCGTTGACGCTCAAGAATGTCGGCGCGCATTTTCACGATCAGGAACCAGACGATTCCGAACATGATGCCCACTGCCCCGACGGACCAGTGGATGAAGAAGCCGATGATGATGAGGGGGACTTGGAGGGCGACGTCGAAAAGCAATGCTCCTGGGCGACGCTGGAAGAAGGCCGCAAGGAAGTGCACGGCACCGATGATGGTGATGAAAACCCAGTTGAAGGTGGTCCAGAGTTCGCCGTTGTCGATTTTGAGGATCACGGTGAGGCAGAGCCAGATGGTGATCGCTTCCATGACGAGTGTGCCGGAGAGCACGCCGGACAGGCCCTTGATGGGGTCTTTGACGGGTGCGGAGCCGGGACCGAGTGGGCCGTACTCGACGGGGCGTGGGGTACGGGACATTATTCGGGGTCCTTTCCAAACATGGCACGGGCTTCGCCGGCGGTGACGACGGAACCGGTGATGAGGATACCGGAACCGGATTGGACGCCGACTGCCTCGAGGGCCTCTTCGGCGAGTTCCACTGCCAGGGAGTACGCCGATGGGAAGTGCTCTTCGACGTGGACGCGCTCTTCGCCGAAGATATCGCGGGCGGTCTCGGCCAGCTCGTACGCATCGGTAGCGCGCGGCGAGGTGTTTTGGGTGATCACCACTTCGCTCAACACTGGCTCGAGTGCGGTGAGCACACCGACGGCGTCCTTATCGCCCAGGATGCCGAGCACACCGATGAGGCGCGCGAAGTTGAAATCGCGCTCGATGGCGGCGGCGAGTGCACGGGCACCGTGCGGGTTGTGCGTCGCGTCGATGAATGTCGTCGGGGTGGAACGAACCCGCTCGAGACGCCCCGGCGAAACAGCTGCGGCGAACCCGGCGCGGACAGTGTCAGCATCGAGCGGCTTTTCCGCACCTGCGCCGAAGAATGCTTCGACTGCGGCGAGCGCGACTGCTGCATTACGCGCCTGGTGAGGCCCGGACAAAGGCAGGAAAATGTTGTCGTAGGTGCCGGACAGGCCGCGCAGCGAAAGGGTCTGGCCGCCGACGGCAACACCTGTTTCTTCGACGCCGAATTCCTCATCGAGGCGCGCGACCGCACTGCCGACAGAAACGGTGCGTTCCAGGATCACGCGCATCGCATCGGGCTCCTGGTTTGCAACCACCGTGACTGCCTCAGGGCGGCGGATAATGCCTGCCTTCTCCCCCGCGATCTCGGCGAGAGTGTCACCGAGGTAGTCGGTGTGGTCCAGCCCCACGGGCATGATCACATCGACATCGGAGTCGACGACATTGGTTGCGTCCCAGGTGCCGCCCATGCCGACTTCGACGACGGCGATCTCCACCGGCGCATCAGCAAAAGCGGCGAGAGCGATCGCGACGGTCACCTCGAAATAGGACATGGGGTGGTCGCTTTTGGCGTCGACAAACTCGATGAAAGGTTTGATTTCCTCGTAGATGCGCACAAAATCCGCGGGGTGGATCGGCTCGCCGTCGATACCGACGCGTTCGGTGATGGATTGCAGGTGCGGGCTCGTCGTGCGCCCCACGCGCGCGCCGAAGGAGCGCAACAGCGACTCGATCATCCGCACCGTCGAGGTCTTGCCGTTCGTGCCTGCGACATGAATGACCTTGTAGGCGTGCTCGGGGTGGCCGAGGAAGTCCATGAGCATCTCGATGCGATCGAGGCTCGGGTCGATCTTCGTTTCGGGCCAACGCGCGAGCAATTCGCCTTCCACACGCGCAAGGTCTGCAAGATCAGCGTCTGTCACGGGGTGCGGGATGGGGGCGGTGTCGTCGGGGTCGGCGGGGGCGTCGATAAGCTCATCGCCCAAATTGAGCACGAGCCCGTCTTCGTCCATGCGGATGTCGTATCCGCGCTCCTTGTCGCTGTCCGCCACTTATTTGGCCTCCGGGAGTGCGGTAAGACGTGCGGTGACACGCTCAACTTCCTCCTGTGCGACCTTTTGACGCTCGCGGATCTTCTCCACGACTTCGGCCGGGGCATTGGCCAGGAAGTTCTCGTTGCCGAGCTGCTTGCCGGTGGTTTCCAGCTCCTTATTCGCGGCGGCGAGCTCCTTTTCCAGGCGCTTGCGCTCTGCCGCAACGTCGACGGTGCCCGAGGTATCCAGGGCTGCGTCCAGCGTGGTTTCAGCAAGACGCACTTCAATGCTTGCCGACGCCTCGAAGTCCTCCCCCGGCACCTCCAACCGCGCGATCGAGCGAATCATGTCTTCCTGCCCGGCAAGATCTGCCTTGGCAAAGTCGAGGCGTGCCGGCACCTTCTGTGACGGCTTAACACCCTGGTCAGAGCGGAAGCGACGCAGCTCGGTGATCAGCGCGATCGCATCCTGGATGCGACGCTGCGCGGTCTCGTCTACCTCTGCCCCACCGTTGGTGTCCTCCGCGGTCGGCCACGGTGCAAGGCACAGGGAGTCCTTCTCCGTGAGCGCCTTCCAGAGCACCTCTGTGACGAACGGCATGGTCGGGTGCAGCAGGCGCAGCACCACATCGAGGACTCGGCCCAGCACGATCTGGGTGTTGCGGCCCTGCTCGGACTCGCCATCGCGCGGGATCTGGGTCTTCGCGATCTCCAGGTACCAGTCACACAGCTCATCCCACGCGAAGTGGTAGAGCTCTTCGTTGGCCTTGGAGAACTGGTAGTCATCGAGCAGCTTATCGACGTGCCCGCGAACGGTCTCGAGGCGATCGAGGATCCAACGATCCGCATCGGTCAAGTCTTCACGTGCCGGCAGCGGACCGACAGCCGCGCCGTTCATCAGCGCGAATTTTGTGGCGTTGTACAGTTTGGTAGCGAAATTGCGTGCGGCCGCGGCGTTGTCGTCGCCGATCGGCAGGTCGATGCCCGGGTTAGCGCCGCGCGCCAGTGCGAAGCGCAGGGCGTCCGCACCGTAATCGCGCACCCAATCCATCGGGTCAATGCCGTTGCCCAAAGACTTCGACATCTTCCGGCCCTTCTCATCGCGGACGAGGCCGTGCAGGAAGATGTTGTCGAATGGGATCTGCGGGCGATCATCAGTGCCAGCGCCGAGGATCTCCGAGGTCTGGGTGCCGGCGAAGGTGCCGAACATCATCATGCGGGCAACCCAGAAGAAGAGAATGTCGTAGGCGGTGACCAGCACCGTCGTTGGGTAAAACTTCTCCAGCTCCGGGGTATTATCCGGCCAGCCCATCGTGGAGAACGGCCACAGTGCAGAGGAGAACCAGGTATCCAGCACATCTGGGTCCTGCTCGTAGCCCTCCGGCGCCTCCTCATCTGGGCCGAGGCAGATGATGTCGCGCTCGCCGTTTTCATCCTCCGGGCCGTACCAGATCGGGATTCGGTGGCCCCACCACAGTTGGCGCGAAATGGTCCAGTCGTGCATGTTGTCCACCCAGTCGAAGTAGCGCTTCTCCAGGGACTGCGGGTGGATGACGGTATCGCTCTCACGGACAGCGTCACCAGACATGCGTGCGAGTTCGGCGACCTTGACGAACCACTGCAGCGACAGGCGCGGCTCGATCGGCTCGCCGGTGCGTTCGGAGTGACCAACGGAGTGGACGTACGGGCGGACTTCCTTGACGATTCGTCCCTGCTCCGCCAATGCCTCGCGCACCTTCACGCGTGCCTCGAAGCGCTCCATGCCATCGAACTGCGTACCGGTATTTGCAATGTGACCGGTCCTGTCCATGATGATCGGCATGTCCAAGTTGTGGCGCAGACCCATCTCGTAGTCATTCGGGTCGTGTGCCGGGGTGATCTTCACCGCGCCGGTACCCAGCTCCATATCCACGTAATCATCAGCGATGACCTCAATGGTCAGGTCATCACGGAATGGGTGCGGGAATTTCTCGCCGATGAGGTGCTGGTAGCGCTCATCATCCGGGTGGACGGCAATAGCCACGTCACCCAACATCGTCTCCACGCGGGTGGTGGCAACGATGAGGTGCGGTTCATCGTCGTTAAGCGAGCCGTAGCGAATGGAGACGAATTCGCCCTCAACGTCCTTGTACACGACCTCGATATCCGAGACCGCGGTCTCCAGCACCGGCGACCAGTTGACCAGGCGGTAATCGCGGTAGATCATGCCAGCGTCGTAAAGCTGCTTGAAGATGGTCACGACAGCGCGGTTCAGACCCTCATCGAGTGTGAAGCGCTCACGCGACCAGTCGACGGAATCGCCGATCGCGCGCATCTGCGACGTGATCGTGCCGCCGTATTTTTCCTTCCACTCCCACACGCGCGAGATAAATTCCTCGCGCCCATAGTCGTAGCGGTCTTTGCCCTCAGTTTCCTTGAGCATGGCCTCGACCTTGGTCTGCGTAGCGATGCCCGCGTGGTCCATGCCTGGCAGCCACAAGACCTCATAGCCCTGCATGCGCTTACGGCGCACCAGGGAATCCATCAGCGTGTGGTCCAACGCATGGCCCATGTGCAGCTGACCCGTCACATTCGGCGGGGGCAGCACAATCGAATAGGCAGGCTTATCTGAAGCTGGGTCGGCCGTGAAATAGCCCTTGGCCACCCAGTCTTCGTAGATGCCCTGCTCGAGATCCTGAGGCTCCCAGCTCTTCGGCAGGGCGTCTGCCCTTTGGACACCGATGAGCTGCTCGTTGTACGTCGCGCTAGATTCAGTCACGGTATGACAGTGTAGCTGTCATACCTAGACGAACTTCGAGGGTGTTAGAAGAGTTTGTCAGCGATCTGCGCCTCAGAGCGCAACGCCTCGATATTGGCGTCGATGCGCGCCCGTTGTGCGTCGGAAAGATCAAGCCCCTCAACGGTGCCCCAACGGCCATTGATACCGATGACGGGGAAGCCAAACACGAGGCCCTCGTCGACGCCGTAGCTGCCCTGCGAGACAACCGCGGAAGTGACCCACTTGCCCTCGGTGCCATTGACCCAATCGCGCATGTGATCCACCGAAGCGGAAGCCGCAGACGCCGCAGAAGAACGACCGCGGACCTTGATGATCTCGCCGCCACGCTTCGCCACACGCGGAATGAACTCGTCTTCGTACCACTTCTGCTCCACGCGATCCGTCACCGGAGCACCACCAACCGTGGCATACGCGATGTCCGGGAACTGAGTATCGCTGTGGTTGCCCCACACCACGATGTTCTCGAACTGGCTCGAGTGCTCGCCGAGCTTCTCCGACAGCATGGAGATCGCACGGTTGTGGTCCAGGCGCATCAGGGCGTTGAAGTGCTCCGCCCCGACATCCGGAGCAGCCTTGTTCGCGATGTACGCATTCGTATTCGCCGGGTTACCCACGACCAGCACACGCACATCATCTGCTGCGTGGTCATTGATCGCACGGCCCTGCTCGACGAAGATCTTGCCGTTGGCTGCCAACATGTCTGCACGCGATTCGCCCTCACCACGCGGCTTCGCGCCAACGAGGAATGCCGCATTCGCGCCATCAAAAGCAGTGTTCGGTTTATCCGTCACCGTGATCGAGCGGATATTGCCCATTGCCGAGTCATTGAGCTCCATGGCCACACCATCGACCTTGCCCACAACATCCGGAATATCGAGCAGCGCCAGGTCAACCATCGTGTCCGCCCCGAATACCTCGCCGGAGCCGATCCGCCACAGCAGCGAATACGCGATATTGCCGGCAGCGCCGGTAACAGTGACCTTGACAGACTTGGTGGGTTCGAGCGGATTAGTCATTTCTTCTCCTTCGCTTTGAAGCCCTAACCGGTAGGGGTGGTACCCCCCGAATAGGCGTGCGGGGTCTGCAACACCACCCATGCTACCCCCGTTGCACTAGGCAATTTCCACACCAAGCGCCCACTTTCTTCAGTTAAGGCGACGCAAACCACCCCATTTGGGCACGATGAATAAGAGATGGCGTTGAACCAACCCCGCCATGAATACGCAAATACGTCCAGGAGGAAAAGCCGTGACTGAGTCCCCGCACCCCGGCAGCCAGCCAGGCGACGCGGCTGACAAGGCTGATAAGGCCGACAAAGCCACGCTAGATCGTGCCGTGGACATCGCGCTGACCCATTTCGCACGCCAGGGATACGCCGCCACCAAGCTCGACACCATCGCCCGTGAGGCCGGCATGTCCAAGCGCATGCTGCACTACCACTTCGGCGATAAGCGCGAGCTGTACCGGCAGGCACTCACCCGTGCGGCGTGGAGCTTCTCCCCACCGCAGGAATTCTTGGATCGCTCTTATGCCGTCCCAGTCGAGGGCATTCGACGTTTCGTGGACGTGCTCTACAACCGCATCACGCAGAACCCGGACTCCATCCGATTGTTCCTGCGAGAGAATTTGGATCCGGTGCTCAGCCCGGAGGAGATCACCACGACCTGGAATAATTCCGAGGTTCTGCTCCAGATCGAGCGCCTTTTGCTCATGGGCCAGGATGTCGGCGCTTTTCGTCCGGGAATTTCCGCAACGGACGTTGTCGCGCTCATCGCATCGCTGACATTCTTCCGGGTGGGCAGCGACACCACGCTGAAAGAATTCGGCTCGATCAACCTGCTCAGCCCCTCCAATACCGAGGGCATGCGGCGTCTCACCATTGATGCGGTGCTGACATTCCTCACGTCGAATATCCCGAGCTCCGGCTACGAGTCTTACCTGACGTACACCGCACCCGAAGTCACCGAACCTGCGAGCAAGGAGCCAGACGAGGTCGACTACATCGCCGAGACGCTTGTCGACGACATCTACGACGACTCCGACCCCAACTACACCGCCACCCCGTCCGGTGAATAGCCCAGAGGGGACCGCTTAAGCGGACTTCTTGTTATCCCGCAGGACGTACTCGGGTTCGCCCCTGCCATTGATCACATTGGCATCCACCACGACCTCTGCCACGTCTTCGCGGTCCGGCAGGTCGTACATGATGGGCACGAGTGTTTCTTCCATGATGGCGCGCAGACCACGAGCACCAGTACCGCGCTCGGCGGCCTTCTTCGCCACTGCATGCAGCGCCCCATCAGTAAAGCGCAGCTCCGCCCCGTCCATGGAGAACAGACGCTGGTACTGCTTCACCAATGAGTTCTTCGGCTCGGTGAGAACACGGACGAGCGATTTCTCATCCAGGTTCTCCACCGCCGCCACGATAGGAAGACGGCCAATGAACTCAGGGATCAGACCAAATTTGACCAGGTCTTCCGGCTGCACCTGGGCGAGCATATTCTGCTCTTCACGCTCGGCAGCGCTATCGATTTCCGCGCCGAAGCCGATCCCCTTCTTGCCCACGCGTTCCGCGACGACCTTGTCCAAGCCCGCGAAGGCGCCGGCGACAACGAACAGGATGTTGGTAGTGTCCACCTGGATGAATTCCTGGTTCGGGTGCTTACGGCCCCCCTGCGGCGGAACAGAAGCGACAGTGCCCTCCAGAATCTTCAGCAGTGCCTGCTGTACGCCCTCACCCGACACGTCACGGGTGATCGATGGGTTTTCCGACTTACGAGAGATCTTGTCCACCTCATCGACGTAGATAATGCCGTTTTGTGCACGATCCACATCGAAATCAGCTGCCTGCAGAAGCTTCAGCAGGATATTCTCCACGTCTTCGCCGACGTAGCCCGCCTCGGTCAGGCTGGTCGCATCAGCGATAGCGAACGGGACATTCAGCATCCGCGCCAAAGTCTGCGCAAGGTAGGTCTTGCCGGAGCCAGTCGGGCCGAGCAGAAGAATATTGGACTTGGCGATCTCAACGTCATCGTCCTTCTTCCGCAGCGAATCCCGCTCCGTACGAACACGCTTGTAGTGGTTGTACACCGCCACCGCCAGGGTGCGCTTGGCCTGGTCCTGACCGATCACATACTCATCCAAAAAGGCCGTGATCTCCGAAGGACGCGGCAGCTTGCTCTCCTCCCCATTGTCGTGGGATTGGGTGCCTGCCAGTTCTTCCTCGATGATCTCATTACACAGCTCGATGCATTCGTCGCAGATGTATACGCCGCCGCCAGCGATGAGCTTTCGCACTTGCTTCTGGCTCTTGCCACAGAAGGAGCACTTCAACAGGTCGGAACTGTCTTGAGTAACTGCCATGGGGTGTTCTACTTCTCGCTTTAACGTCTTCTTGCCGGTTCGGTTCGTGGATTAACCCTCCACGCTACCCGGTGGGGCGAACATTCAGAATCAGGCCACTCCCACCGCTCGAACACAGCGACATTTTCAGGGACAATGAGGGCTATGACCACACTGCACTCCATCGTATCTGGCAACGAGACCAGTGGGAAAACTGTTGTCCTGCTGCCGTCTATCGGCACGACTCACAAGGCGTGGAAGCACCAGCTTCCAGCCCTCGAAGAGAAATATCGCGTCGTGCGCATCGACCATCGCGGGCACGGCGACTCCCCAACGCCCGCAGTGGATTTGGGGATGACCAGCGTCGATGACCTGGCACAGGATGTGCTGGAGACGTTGACGTCGCTAGGAATTGAACGCTGCACCATCGTCGGCTTGTCCATGGGCGGTGCCGTCGCGCAATACCTGGCTGCGACTTCTGACCGAATTGAAAGCGCTGTCTTTGCCTCCACCGCAACGTTCTTGGGTGGTGCTGGCAAGTGGCAGGACCGTTCGAACACGGCACGTACTGAGGGCATGTCCCCCATCGTCGACCCCACTGTAGATAACTGGTTCACGGAAGGTTTCAAGCAAGCACAGCCGGATGTCGTCGCTGAGTTCAAGGCCATGGTTGGCTCCGTCGACCCTGAGGCCTACGCACAGTGTGGCGATGCTTTGGCGAAGTGGGGCTTCGACGAGCGTCTGCAGGAGATCACTGTGCCGGTGCTGACCATCGCTGGCTCGGAGGATCCATCGACCGGACCGAAGCAACTGCAGGAGATCGCTGCCGGCGTCACCGGTGGAGCACGCAGTATCGTTATCGACGACGCGTCCCACCAAGTTGCCACCGAACAACCGGAGAAGTTCAACGAAGCACTGCTGAACTTCCTCGCCGACTAACTCTCATAGAAAGGTCTCAATGTCTTCCCGCCGCCTCGCCAGCGCCCTGTGCGCACTGACTCTCCCCCTGGCTATGGTTGCCTGCTCTAGTTCTGACGACACCCTCGCAGAACCAGATCTGTCCGCAGCACCAACCTCCGCTTCTACTGAGGAGACCACCGAATCTGCAGAGTCTTTGAAGGAATCCAGCTCCCGGCCATCCACCACGATCTCCACGATCTACGAGACCGAATCAGACGGAGCAGAAGACACCCCTGCCAAGAAAGACTCCAACAAGGGACCGTGCGATTGGAAATCAGTTGAAGAAGGCGGGATCGGCGATACCGTCCAATCCTTCTGCGACGGTAAACTCGCCAAGGTTGGCACATACGCCACCGACCACACTGAATACCTCCAGTGGGACGGCAAAGAGTGGGTCCGTATCGAACCAGACGGCACCACGCTCACCGGCTTCAATTGCTACGACGAAGCCAAGATGGATGAGCTCGGTGCACCAGCTGAGCTCAAAGAGAACATGATTGTCTGCGACTAAAACGCGTACAACGAAACCCGCCGCTTCCGGAATGGAGGCGGCGGGTTTATTCGTCGATAAGCGAGGGCGCTCTTTTTAAGCGTTGAGCTTGCGGTAATCAAAGACCTGGTCGATGATGCCGTACTCAACAGCCTCAGCTGCCGTGAGAATCTTGTCGCGGTCAGTGTCAATGCGAACCTGCTCAGCGGTACGACCCGAGTGGTGCGCCAGCGTGTCCTCCATGAGGCGACGCATACGCTCGATCTCCTGCGCCTGGATCTCCAGATCCGACACCTGGCCCTGAGTACCCTGGGTTGCCGGCTGGTGGATCAGCACGCGCGAATTCGGCAATGCTGCACGCTTACCCGGCGCACCAGCGGCGAGAATGACCGCGGCTGCCGATGCCGCCTGGCCAAGACACACGGTCTGCACATCCGGGCGGACGTACTGCATCGTGTCATAAATGGCCATCAGCGAGGTGAAAGAACCACCCGGCGAGTTGATGTACATCGTGATGTCACGGTCCGGATCCTGCGACTCAAGCACGAGCAGCTGCGCCATGATGTCATTCGCCGACGTGTCATCTACCTGGGTGCCCAGGAAGATAATGCGCTCCTCGAACAGCTTCGAATACGGGTTAGTTTCCTTCGTGCCGAACGACGACTGCTCGATGAAGCTCGGCAGGACGTAACGGGAGTTGGGCATCTGGAAAGACATAGTTTTTATCTCCTCTTTGTTTCTCTGCCGGTTAGTTGCTGATCGTGCCCTGCGCGCTGCTGATCACGTGGTCGACGATGCCGTAATCCTTCGCCTCCTGGGCGGTGAACCAACGGTCACGGTCCGAATCCTTGGTGATCTGCTCAAACGACTGGCCAGTGTGCTCAGCGATCAGTTCAGCCATCTCACGCTTCGTCTGCGCGAATTGCTCAGCCTGGATCGCAATATCAGCGGCAGTACCGCCCACACCTGCCGACGGCTGGTGCATCATGATGCGCGCATGCGGCAAGGCGAAACGCTTGCCCTTCGTGCCGCCCGACAAAAGGAACTGCCCCATCGATGCAGCCAGACCCATGCCGTAGGTGGCAATATCGCACGGCGAGTACTTCATCGTGTCGTAAATAGCCATGCCCGCCGTCACGGAACCACCCGGGGAGTTGATGTACAGCGAGATATCACGGTGCGGATCCTCCGCAGACAACAGCAAGATCTGCGCGCACAGCTTATTCGCGATCTCATCGTCCACCTGCTGCCCCAGGAAGATAATGCGCTCACGCAGCAGACGCTCGTACACCGAGTCGCCCAGGTTCATTCCGGCTGCCGGAGAAGTCATCGATGTGCTCCTTTTAGTCATTTCAATCATCGTTTCTCGCCTACGATAACGCCCCACCCTAGCTTGGGATTCCACCTGTGGGGCCATGTTCGCTGACAGCGTAGCGGGAGTAACTAATAGGGTTGCACTTTCTTAGCCAAGACCTGAAGTGGGACCATTGCCAGAACCAACGTTGCCGGCACCGCAAAAGCAGCCCAGTAGTTCGAAAGATAAACACCGACAAAGATCATCGGCGACAATGCCACCCCGAACGTTCTCATAGCACTGGCAGTTGAGTTCAACACTGCCCCTCTTGGGCCACGCAACACGATATAGGAAACAAAAGTTTGCACTCCTTGCGAGGACACCACTACAACAGCCCAAGCCATAGCCAAGACAAAGAGTTTCGAAACAAACGGTATCGCAAGAAGACTCAACGCACAGAAACCAAGGCAAGTCACCAGCACTTTCAGAACTCCCAAACGATCCCCAGCTCTACCAATCTGTCGAGCCAGGAAAAACGATGCGAGTCCGCCCAGCATGACGACCGTTCCTCGGGAAGGTGGATCCAAATGGAAATGCTCAAAAAGATGCAGCGCGAAAACAACCGACAGTCCAGCGGAGCTCATACCCACCACCAGCAATGTGAGCATGTGCGTCGCCAACGGGAAAAGCTTGACTCGCTCCTGGGAAGATGAAGCACTATCTAAAGGCTCCACTTCAGGTAAACCAATGACAACGATGGCGACTGAAAAACCAATGCTGACTAAGAACAGCATTTGCCAGTTGAATACAGAAAATAGTCCTGCAGAAACCGGGGCGGAAAATGTACCGAGTGCTTGCATCGAAGTGTACGTTCCGAGCGCTGCCCCGAGATTTCGTGGAGAGTGAATCCTCTGGAGCATGACCTGCAGAACAGGCAGAGTGAAAGCGTTCGCGAGCCCCATCAACATGTAGAAAAACAGAAAAAGGTACCAGCTAGGCGCAAACATGCAGGCCAGTGCTGCCATAGCGGTCACTAAGAATGCTGTTGAAACGACCATCTTTGGCCGCAGTTTTCTCACCATTCGTGTCGAAAAAAGCATTAAACAGGCAAAGGGCAGTGCATAGACACTCAAAGCAATTGCCGCACTATCAATCGGGATAGCAAAAGTTTCCGCCATATCCGGAACGACCACGACCAAGCTTTGCGCTCCGTATGGGCCAACAAAACCACCCAGATAGATTGCTAGACGTTTCAGCCGGTCCATGACTTTTCCTCACAAGCACAACAAGAGTGGGGCACTCCGTGATTTGGCCCAAAATCTAAAATCTACGGTAAACAGCGCTTACGGGCCCCTTGTCCAATGTGACCATTAATTCCGGTTTTAGAAGCATCAATGCTTAAAGCTGGAACAATCTAGCCTTCATCCCCTGGCCACAAATAACGGGCAAGCTCAAGCACGGGCGCCAGCACAGGATCATCGTTGTCTTTTCTCCAGATCAGATGCACATCAATAAGCTCACGTGGCTCAAGAGCGATGAATGAGACATCTTCGGCCCGAAGGCTGTCGCGCACCGAGTCCAGCGTGAACGCGATGCCGACCCCTCCAGATATCAGCGCCATTTGCGTCCATGAGTCGGCGCTTTGTTGCACGATCTGGGGCTCAAAGCCTGCCGCCTTGGCCCTTCGAAGCAACCGTTGATTCAGAGTTGAGCTTCGGCCCCCTGGAAGCATGACCCAGGACTCTTGGCTCAATTCCTCCATCGTGACCATCGTTCTTTTCGCAAGGGAACTGCCAGCCGGAACCGCAATACAAATGCTTTCGGTACCGAGATGAAGAGACTCGACTTCACTGGGAAGGGAATCCCAACGGCCAATCGCCAGATCGAAATCGCCTTCCAGGACTCCCTCCAATCCCTGTGGAGAGAATTTCGATGGGAGCAACTGTAAATCCAGATTAGGAATCTTGGAACGGACCAAGCGAGATAGATCAGCAAGTCCCTTATAGAAGGAAGACCCAGTAAAAGCGAGTTTCACTTCACCGAGTCGCCCCTCACTAAGAGCTTGGGTCATCTTCTCCAGAGACTCTGCAGTTTCCACAAGGTCGCGCGCGGATGGCACAAGCGCAGAACCAGCAGCGGTCAATTCAACTTGACGTGTACTCCGCGAAAAAAGAAGAAGGCCTGTCTCATTTTCAATCTGACGAATGAGACGACTAAATGGCGGCTGAGTCATATGAAGTCTTTCTGCAGCCCTACCGAAATGCAGTTCCTCAGCAAGAACTAAGAACGCTCGCGCCTGACTAACTTCCATCTCAACTTCCGTTTCCATGAGTTCCTGCTAGCAAGAATGCCCGCTAACCAACTGGACGAAATGATAACGAATCCAGAAACAATCGTGTCCCAGAACGCATAATTACAAATTCGTGTTCCAGGCCACACACGACTGCCCTAAGCTTTCGCCCAAGCCGAAATTAAGTTTTGTAGCAAAACATATATCGGCACGTCAATCAGTTAGGAGCAGCATGAACTTCTCACGCAGAGCATTCCTCGCGGGAATGGGTTTAGTCGGCGTTTCAGCACTCGCCGGTTGCGGCAAGCCCGCCCCGTCCAGAGTCAGCGCCCTTCCTCATCAAATGGTTTGGACGACCTACAAAGCCGGAACAGGCACATATAACGACGTTGCTGCACTAGCAAATTTGATCACGACCGAAACCGGGGCCCGAGTTCGCCTCATGACCGGAGACTCGGGCATCGCCCGTATTGCTCCCCTTATGTCAGGCATCGCATCCTATGCGCGGACAGGTGATGAGTACTACTACGCCTTCGAAGGCAACGATGAATTCTGCTCCGAGCAATGGGGACCACAACCCATTCGAGCCATCTGGTCTCCACCTGGTGGCTATGGAGTACTTGCAAGGAAAGACTCCAACATCACAAAGCCCGCAGATCTGAAGGGCAAACGTTATCCACGACTGCTTGCTAGCACCTCAATGAATCGAAAGCTTGAGGCAATCCTCAACTTGGGCGGCTTGACCTGGGACGATGTCATCCCCGTCGAAACTACCTATTCGGCACAAGCTGAGGCTCTCGCATCAGGACATCTGGATGCGATGTACCAAAATATTCAAGGCTCAAATATCCAGGAGCTCAATGTCCGCCACCCCATTCAGTGGATCGATCTCAGCGGAAATCCCGAAGATTACGAGGGCTGGGACTACCTAGCACCAATGGTGCGTGTCAACGGACTCCCCAATGCAGTCGGCGCGCAGCCCAACGAACTCGTCAATGTGATGGAGTACTCGATCCCGCTAACAACGCTTGCGGAACAACCTGCTGGAGAAATCGAGTCCGTCCTCAACACGATCATCGATAATTTCGAAAATTATCGAGACGCTACCCCAGATATGAAGGCGTTTGCAGTCGATGAGATCCTCCTCGAACCAATGGTCGTTCCCTTCCATGAAGCTGCGGTAAAGGTCCTCCGCGAACGAGGCCGCTGGAAAGACGTCCACCAGCGTCAGCAAGATGCGCTGTTGGCGCGCGAATCAAAGATGCATGAAGCCTGGCCAACTTTCTGGCAAAAGCATGGTGCATATCGCCCTAAAGAAAGCGCAGCAATCACCAAAGACTGGGTCACTTGGAAAAAGGAAAACCTTCCCGAGCTGCCCGGATTTGATCACTAAAGGGAAAGAAGTGATTCGAAATGCTCACAAAAACTGCCGAACTTGAAACGCAAAGCGCAGATACTTCACCACCGACTGCAGCAACTTCCGACGAGACCAACTCCCGTCTTACAGCACCGTGGAAATTTGTGGTCGTGGTCCTCACCCTCGCCGGCGTGCTCTTATCCATTAATCACGTTTTCTTCCTGAATATTGGCGGGGTATCTCTACCTACGAATTCTTTCCTGTACCTGATCAGCGCATGCTTCCTACCGATCGTCTTCTTGACCATCCCGTTGAAAGGCACAAACCACGCCGATGCTGACGAGAATGAGCAAGGCGTTCCCTTTTATGACGTGCTGCTCGCAGTCATCCTCTGCGCTGTTTGTATTTGGTTCGCCTTCCGCGGCGAAGAAATAACTGAATACGGCTGGGCTTACATCGCCCCAATTACTGCGACTGTCATGAGCTTCATCTTCTGGGCTCTGATTATTGAGATTTTGCGCCGTTCCGCCGGCCCATTGGTTGCAGGATTAGCGCTCGTCGTCGCGCTCTACCCCCTCGTCGCATCCAAGATTCCGGTTCCCTTCCTCGAAGGTATCGAGTATGACATTAAGACTCTCGCCCAAATCCATGCAATGGGGACTGAGTCCATCCTTGGTCTTCCACTTGAAACAGCAGCGACAATCCTGATTGGTTTCATGGTTTTTGGCGTGGTGCTCCAGCACACCGGGGGAGCAACTTTTTTCAACGAGATTTCTATGGCGATTTTTGGCCGATTCAGGGGAGGCCCAGCAAAAGTCACCGTTGCATCTTCAGGCGCGATGGGAATGATCTCCGGCTCGGCAGTCTCCAATGTTCTGACAACCGGGCCAATGACGATCCCATCCATGATTCGAGCTGGTTTTTCTAAGAAGACAGCCGGAGCTATTGAGGCAACGGCCTCCTCTGCCGGCTCAATCACCCCTCCGATTATGGGAACAGCCGCCTTCCTGATGGTCTCCTTCGCTGGCGTCTCGTATACATCGATCCTCATCGCTGCAACGGTCCCGGCAGTTCTTTATTACCTCGGCATTTATCTACAAATTGACGGCTACGCCGCACAGCGCGGTTTCAAAGGGGAACAGCCTGAGAACCTGCCAAAGGCACGAACAACTCTGTTAAAAGGCTGGCCGTACCTGTGCGCCTTGGTTTTACTGACTGTTCTTCTCTTCATTGCGCCAACGGAGGCTCAGGTCCCTTATTGGGTGATTCTGGCTCTTCTTTTAATAGCGCTTCTCGTACCGCGAATCGAATTCACGTTGAAGGATTTACCATCTGTCGTCATTGATGCAGGTGTCTCGCTCGCCAAAATTCTTGGAATCATTGCTGGAGTCGGTTTGATTCTCGGAGGACTCAGCGCAACGGGTGTCGCACTTTCTCTTTCCCGCGATCTCATTGCTCTGGTTGGCGACAATGTTGTCCTGATTCTGATCGCCGGTGCACTCGCTTGTTTCGTGCTTGGAATGGGACTGACAATCTCTGCAGCGTACGTGTTCCTTGCAATCGTGATGGTCCCGGCGCTGACCGAGCTGGGTGTGAACGTAATTGCTGCCCATCTCTTCATCATCTACTGGGCTTCCGTCTCCTACATCACCCCGCCGGTTGGACTCGCAGCCTTCGCAGCCGCCGGCATTTCTAAGGCACCCCCGATGGCAACCGCATTCGAAGCAATGCGGTTGGGGACAGTGAAGTACGTGGTGCCGTTTGGGTTCGCTCTTAACCCAGCCATCATCCTTCAGGGAGATACCAACACCATTCTCTTTACTATCCCAGCTTCAATTGTTGCGGTTTTCGCGCTTGCCGCAGCATTCTCCGGCTGGCTCCAGTTCGTCGAGACGCGGGCAAACATCGTGTCTCGTTTCGTCCTCGCTGTCGCTGGCTTCACCATTTTCCTCCCGAACGTGACCTTGTCCGTCGTAGCCATCGCTGTAGTAGTCGCAGTCTGGATTTTCGAATTCGTGAAGAAGAAGGCCGGGCATGCTACCGCAGTTCAGCATCCCCACAACGAAAGAAAGGGGGCTTCACATAATGGCACTCCTCGCCAGACGGAGGAGATCAACTCAAACGGCGAAACTCATCGACCTGTCCCAATCAAGTAAAAGACTAAGGAGAAACAATGTCTGAAGCTTTCCTCGTCTCAGGAAAACGATCCCCTATCGGCAAATATGGCGGTGCACTTTCTAGCGTGCGCCCCGACGATCTAGCTGCGCTCGTGATTCGAAGTGTGATTGAAGATTCAGGGGTACCGCCGGAAGCCGTCGATGAAGTGATTCTCGGAAATGCTAATGGCGCGGGCGAAGAGAACCGCAATGTTGCAAGGATGGCTTGGTTACTGAACGGTTATCCCGACACTGTTCCTGGGGTTACTGTCAATCGTCTCTGTGCCTCAGGTCTCACCGCGATTCAATTCGCCACAGCAATGATTAAATCGGGTCAGGCAGACATCGTTGTTGCAGGCGGTGTCGAGTCAATGACACGAGCTCCTTGGGTCACAGAAAAACCTGCCAAAGCTTGGTCTCCACCGGGACGAACATTCAACACATCGATTGGAACCCGCTTCCCAAACCCACGTTTCGCTGAAATCCAACCAGGCGCAACTTGGCCCATGATTGAAACTGCCGAACATGTCGCGGCACTGAAAGGAATCTCAAGGGCAGAAGCCGATGAGTTCGGTGCACGGTCGCAACAACGAGCAGTAAAGGCCTGGCAGGACGGAAAGTTCGCTTCCGAAATTGTTCCAGTTGAGGTGCCTTCGCGTAAGGGCGAAACAGTAGTCGTATCCGAAGATGAAGGACCTCGTCCGGGGACCACTGCAGATTCCCTCGCGAAACTGAAGCCAGCAACTAAAGGTGACGGAGTTTGCACCGCCGGCAATAGTTCATCTCTGAATGATGGTGCGTCGGCAATCATCGTCGCTAGCGAGGCTGCGGTCGAAAAATACCAGCTCAAAGCACGCGCAAAAGTGATCTCATTTGGCACCTCCGGCCTGGCGCCAGAAGTCATGGGACTTGGCCCAGTGGAGGCCACGAAGAAAGCACTCGACCGAGCTGGTTGGTCACTCGGCCAGATCGATGCGATCGAGCTCAACGAAGCATTTGCTACTCAATCGATCGCCTGCATCCGCGAGCTTGGACTCGATGAGGAAAAGGTAAACGCATGGGGCGGTGCCATTGCTCTCGGCCATCCGCTCGGATCTTCTGGTGCACGGATCGTTGTCACTCTTCTCAACCGTCTTGAAACAGAAGAAGAAAAACACGGATTAGCCACCCTTTGCGTCGGAGTCGGCCAAGGTCAAGCAATCACAATCGAAAGGATTTAGTCATGAACGCAAGCCATCAAACCAACCTGGTTAACAGGGAGCATCGTGAAGGAATTGTTCTGCTGACGGTAAATCGTCCTGATGCAAAAAACGCGATCAACGCAGAAGTTAGGGCAGAACTTACTGCTCATCTCGACGAAATCGAAAGCCAAGAGTCCGTCGTGGCTGTGATCATCACGGGGGCTGGAGATGAGGCTTTCGTGGCTGGAGCCGACATTAAAGAATTGGCACAACGCAAGCCCAAAGATGGATTGACTGCTGACCTCCAGCGGCTTTACGACAGGATCGAGAATTTCAGGATCCCAACCATCGCTGCAGTCAACGGATATGCCTTCGGTGGCGGCTTTGAACTTGCTCTCGCCTGTGACATTCGCGTTGCAGGAAAGAATGCCCAATTTGCACTCCCCGAGACTGGCTTGGGCATCATTCCTGCCGCTGGTGGCACGCAAAGGTTGACGCGAATCGCGGGTCGCGGCCTCGCGTTAGACATCGTCCTGACGGGCCGCCGCGTCTTGGGAGAAGAAGCGATCAGCCTCGGAATCGCAACGTACTTCTCTGAGCAGCCTGTTGAAAAAGCTTGGGAGATCGCCAAGCGAATCTCTCGGAGGGCACCGTTCTCGAACGAGATTGCCAAGCAGGTCGTCAAACACGGTGAAGACATCAATCAAGCAACAGGAATGCTGCTTGAACGAATGGGGCAATCAATTATGTACGCCTCTCCTGAACGCGCTGAAGGCACAGGCGCATTCATCGAAAAGCGCCGTCCGGACTACACGGATTTGCGAAACCAGAATCTTTAAGGAGTTCTCCATGAATGTACGAAACATTGTGATTATCGGCTCCGGCACGATGGGATCCCAGATTGGGATGGTTGCAGCGTTAAACGGTTTCAACACAACCGTTGTGGACATCTCTGACGACCAGCTTTCCAAAGCCGAAGAAATGCTTCACGGTCGCATGGCTCGAGACGTGACTAAAGGCAAGAGACCACAAAATCAAGTAGATGATGCCTTTGGACGTCTGTCTTTCAGCACAGACCAGGCACGTGCCGTATCTGACGCAGACCTTGTCATCGAAGCTGCAACTGAAAATATTGCTGTGAAGAGAACAATCTTCGAAGAATTGAGCAAGCAAGCTCCAGAGCATGCAATCCTTGCGACAAATTCTTCAAACATCGTCTCTTCGCAGATCGCCGATAGCACCATTCGCCCTGAACGAGTATGCAATATGCACTTTTTCAACCCAGTGCTGATCATGGAATGTTGCGAAGTGCTTGGTCACGAAAACACCGCTCCCGAGGTACTCGATTCGGTTACAGAAGTCGCCGAAAAAATGGGCAAACAGGTCGTTCGCCTCAACAAGGAAATCCCTGGGTTTGTAGCAAACCGTATTCTCGCTGCCATCCGCGATGAAGGCCTCTCGCTTTATAAATCAGGCGTTGCAAGCTTCGAAGATATCGATAAGGCCTGCCGTACGGCTCTGCGTCATCCAATGGGCCCGTTCCAGCTCATGGACCTAACGGGAATCGACGTAGTTCACGCGATCGGTGAAGCACGCTACGAGCAGACCGGCGACGAAAGTGCACGTCCAGATGAAGAAATCACTCGTTTGCTTAACGAAGGAAAACTTGGCCGGAAAACGGGACAGGGCTGGTATACCTACGACTCTTAATTCAAGAGATCAGATTCTCCAGATGACACTCCTCCGAAGCAGAGCAAGAAAGGGTTTTCAAGATGGTTAAGAATGCTTCCTCAGCTCCCAACGCCGGCCCGTTAGCGGGACTGGTTGTTGCTGACTTCTCTAGAGTTCTCGCGGCACCTTACGCAACGATGATGCTTGCTGATATGGGAGCCACCGTCATCAAAGTAGAAGCTCCTACTGGTGACGAAGCTCGACAGTGGATGCCGCCAGAACGGGACGGCAAGAGCACCTATTTCATGTCAGTGAACCGAAACAAACAATCGATTGCCTTGGATCTCAACGATCCTGAAGATAGGGAGACTGCATACGCAATCATTGATCGTGCTGATGTCTTCGTTGAGAATTTTCGTATCGGTAGTTTGGACAAGTTTGGTCTTGGACCCGAAGATATTGAGAAACGCTGGCCTAATTTGGTGCATGCCAAGGTTACTGGTTTCGGCACCGGAGCCGGGGCGTCTCTGCCGGGGTATGACATGGTGGCGCAGGCAGCGAGTGGTTTCATGTCAATCACTGGCTCACCGCAGGGAGATCCTCAACGTGCCGGCTTTGCAATTTTTGATGTGTTTGCCGGTGTTCACCTCGCCATGGGAATCCTCGCGGCACTTCGAAATGGTGGCGGACGTGTCGAAACAAACTTGATGTCCACCGCTTTGTCATCGATGGTGAACGCCACTTCTGCAGCTGTAGCAGCAGAAGTAACTCCAATGCGTCAAGGCAACGATCATCCATCGCTATTCCCATATGGCCCGTTTCAAGCAGCGGATCGCCCACTGATCATCACGATCGGAAACAACCGTCAATTCGCATCCATGGTGGATGTGCTTGGCGCACCCGGGCTTGCTACTGACGAAAGGTTCGAATCGGTAAAGCAACGCAATCACAACCGAGAAGAATTGCGTGAAAATCTCGAAGACCTCCTAAGTGCAAAAACAGCCGAGGAGTGGATTCCACTACTCAGTGCGAAGAATGTGCCTTGTGGTCTGATTCGCACCATTCCCGAAGGTGTCGATTATGCAGAGAGACTCGGACTTGAACCCGTTGTGAATATCAACGGGGAGCCCTACACCGCTAATCCGCTCTCATTCTCCTCCGGCTCTATTCAATACAACTCCCCTGCCCCCGAGCTCGACGGCGATCGTTCGAACATCCTCGATTGGATTCAAACGGTTCCCCCGAAGAAATAGGAAAGGAAGAAAAATGTCAATTACCCCACATGCAGACTATTTTGATCTCGACGGTGAACTCGATCCAGAGATCATCGAAATGCGAGACCGCGTTCGCGCCTTCGGTGAAGAACATGTCCTGCCGGTAATCAACGAATACTGGGAGCGGGCAGAATTCCCATACGAAGTTCTGGAGCCACTCCGTGATCTCAACGTGATTGGCTCCTTCATCAAAGGATATGACTGTCCTGGAATGTCACGACTCCAGGCTGGCATCCTTGCGCGAGAGATGGGGCGAATCGATGGATCTCTCAACACATTCATTGGCGTGCATGCCAATCTCGGGATGGGCTCTATTTACATGCTCGGCAACGAGGACCAACGCGAACGCTGGTTGCCAGCAATGGCAAATCTCGAAAAAACAGGAGCTTTTGCATTAACAGAACCAAAACATGGATCTGATTCCGTCTCATTGGAAACCTCTGCTCGCCGCGAAGGAGATACTTGGATCCTCAACGGTCATAAACGATGGATCGGAAACGGTCATGCCGCAGATGTCACAGTCCTGTATGCCCGGGATGAGGCGGATGGCCAAGTGAAGGCCTTCGTAATCGAAAAAGAAGGAGATGAATTTCCGCAAGGCTACGATCCGACCCCGATTGAAGGAAAAATTGGTAAGCGTTCAATCATCCAGGCTGACATTGTGATCAACAACGTAAAAGTCGGCGAAGAGAACCGCCTTGAAAATTGCGAGTCTTTCGCTGGTGTCAATCGAGTGCTCGCGGCTACCCGCGGTGGAGCCGCATGGGAATCTGTGGGCCACTGCATGGCCGGATTCGAACTAGCTGCAGCTTATGCGAGTGAACGCGAACAGTTTGGAGCCCCGATTGCTTCTTATCAGCTCATCCAAGAAAAGCTGGCGGGAATGCTCTCTCAGGTAACACAAATGCAGTTGCTGACACACCGCATGGCAGAACTGCAGCAACGAGATGAATTTACTGGGGCGCAAGCAAGCATGGTGAAAATGGCTACTGCAAGAGCAGGACTATCCATTTGCCGCGAGGCACGCGACATGATGGGTGGCAATGGTCTGTTGCTCGAAAACCACGTCAGTCGTCATTTGACGGATATGGAGGTTGTCTCCACGTACGAAGGAACAGACTCCATTCAGGCGCTTCTTGTTGGCCGCGATATCACTGGCATCTCTGCTTTTACCCGTAGCAGTAGAAAAAAGTAGGACGACTTCGCCAATCGTCCCCCTCCTAATAACGTAAAAAGTTCCTAGTACTTACGCCTCTTCAGCGCGAGTACTAGGAACTTTTAACGTTCGGGGGACTTACTTGTCCTCGGCCTTTTCCTCAGCCTTCTCTGCTGCTGCCTTGTCGGCGGCCTCAGCCTCAGCGATCTCATCCTCGTCGATCTCACCGAAGTAGTCGTTCGGGTCGATCTTGTTGCCCTCGTCGTCCTTGACTGAGGTGCGGGAGATTGCAGCGGCGAGAGCCTTGCCACGGCGCACGTCAGCGAACAGGTTGGCGATCTGGCCGGACTGCTGCAGCTGCATGATGAACTGGTTCGGGTCCATGCCGTAGGACTGTGCGGTGAACAGGATGTGGTCGGTCAGCTCCTGCTGGGAGACTTCCGGCTCCTCCTGGTCAGCGACAGCGTCGAGGAACAGCTGGGTGCGCACGGACTCTTCAGCCTGCTCGCGGGATTCCTTATCGAATTCCTCGCGGGTCGTGCCCTGTGCTTCAAGCATCTGGGCGAGTGCGTTCTCGTCGTGAGCCATCTGGCCGAGCAGCTGGTGGAGCTGGTTGTGAACCTGCTCTTCAACGACTGCGTTCGGAAGTTCGAACTTGGTCTTGTCCAGGGCAGCCTTGAGTACCTCGTCACGGATGTCGGCTGCCTGCTGAGCCTTCTTGGACTCCTCAAGCTGGGACTTGGTGGACTCGCGCAGCTCTTCGACGGTGTCGAACTCGGAAGCCATCTGGACGAATTCCTCGTCGAGCTCCGGCAGCTTGCGCTCCTTGGTCTGCTGGACGAAGACCTTAATGGTGGCCTCTTCGCCCTTGTGCTCACCGAATTTGATCTCGGAGGTGAACTCGGTTTCCTCGCCGGTCTTCAGGCCCTTGATGGCCTTGTCCAGCCCCTCGATGAGGTCGTCGCGGCCGATCTCGTAGGAGATGCCCTCGGTGGAAGCTTCCTCGACTTTCTTGCCGTCGACGGTGGCCTCGATGTCGATAACAGCGAAGTCGCCCTTCTTCATCTTGCGACGGGTGTTCTTCAGCTCACCGAAGCGTGCACGGAGGTTGTCCAACTCCTCGTCGACTGCTTCGTCGTCGATCTTCAGTGCCGGGACCTCAACGGAGATCTTAGAGAAGTCCGGGACCTCGATCTCCGGACGGATGTCCACCTCAGCAGTGAATTCGACAACGTCATTGTCCTCGATCTTGCTGATGTCGATGTCCGGCTGACCGATGACCTTCAGGTCATTCTCGGTGACGGCTGCCTCGTAACGGGTCGGCAGCATGTCGTTGACAACCTGCTCCAGGATGGGGCCGCGGCCAATGCGGGCGTCGATAAGCTGGCGCGGTGCCTTGCCGCGACGGAAACCCGGAATGTTGACCTGCTGTGCAATGGCCTTGTACGCCTGGTCGATTTCCGGGCCGAGCTCGTCGAACGGAACGGTCACGGTCAGCTTCACGCGAGTATCGCTGAGCTTGTCCACGGAAGTCTTCACAGAAATTCTCTCCTGGCTAGATTGCGTAATCGTTCAAAGTATTTTTTAGGAACGCCCCTAAGCGTCCCTTTGTCGGGGCGACAGGATTTGAACCTGCGACCCCCTGCTCCCAAAGCAGGTGCGCTACCAAACTGCGCCACGCCCCGTAAGGTGACCGAAAGCCTACCGATCATGCACCGGCTGGCTCACGGGAGACGATTCTAGCGTGCCGATAAAAATGACCGAATCATTGGGGGTCATACAAGCCCCCCGCAAAGCAAAAAGCCGGCCCCACGATAGCGTGTGAGCTGGCCTTATTGGAGGGAATGACGGGAATCGAACCCGCGTCTTCAGCTTGGAAGGCTGAGGTAT
>NZ_CAMXWS010000021.1 GCF_947253065.1 uncultured Corynebacterium sp. | reverse complement strand
TGTCCGGCGGCAGAACAGAGATGCCCAAGTGGCGGCAGTCAGCGAGATAGATCGCAGACTTGTCTTTCTTGTCACCAACAGAGGTCAAGAGCGCTGCCATGTACTCCGAGGCATAATTCGCCTTCAGATACGCGGTCCAGTACGACACCAGTGCGTAACCCGCTGCGTGAGACTTGTTGAACGCGTAGGACGCGAATGGCTCAATCGTTCCCCACAGTGCGTCGACAGCAGACTGGGTATAGCCGTTGTCGAACATGCCTTGGGAGAATTTCTCGTACTGCTGGGCAAGCACTTCTGGCTTCTTCTTACCCATTGCCTTACGGAAACCATCTGCCTCACCAGCCGTGTAGTTGGCTACCTTCTGCGAGATCCTCATGATCTGCTCCTGGTAGACGATGAGGCCATACGTCTCATCCAGGATTTCCCGCAATGGTTCTTCCAGCTCAGGGTGGATCGGGGTGATCGGTTTGCGGCCGTTTTTACGGTCGGCATAGTCCCAGTGGGCATTCACGCCCATCGGGCCCGGACGGTACAGAGCCAAGGACGCAACAATATCGTTGAAGCCCGTCGGCTTCATACGCTTGAGCAGCTCCTGCATACCGCCTGAGTCGAGCTGGAACACGCCCAAAGTGTCACCACGCGACAGCAACTCGTACACATTGGGGTCATCCGTATCGAGCGATTCGAGGTCCAGAGTCTCCCCGCGGTTCTTCTGGATATTCTCAATCGCATCACCGATCACGGTCAGGTTGCGCAGACCGAGGAAGTCCATCTTCAACAGACCAATGGCCTCACACGCCGGGTAATCCCAACCAGTGATGAGTGCACCGTCGGCTGGGCGCTTCCACATCGGAATGTGCTCCATCAGCGGCACGGACGCCATAATCACGGCACAAGCGTGAACACCAGCCTGACGCACGACGCCTTCCAGGCCACGCGCAGTCTCATAGATCTTCGCCACATCAGGATCGGTCTCGATCATGGCGCGGACCTCAGTGGCTTCCGAGTAGCGCTCGTGCTCCGGGTCGGTAATACCGGCGAGCGGAATATCCTTCGCCATGATCGCCGGCGGCAGCGCGGCGTTGATCCGGTCCGCCATCTGGAAGCCTGGCTGGCCGAAGTTCACCTTGGCGGCGTCCTTAATGGCCTGCTTCGTTTTCACGGTGCCGAAGGTGATCACCTGGGCGATCTTGTCTTCGCCCCAGTTCTCAGCAGCGTAGGTGAGCATTTCACCGCGACGACGATCGTCGAAGTCAATATCGATATCCGGTGCAGACGGACGCTCCGGGTTCAAGAACCTCTCAAAGAGAAGTCCATGCTCAATCGGATCAATATTCGTGATCGTCAGGGCGTAGGCAACGAGTGCACCTGCAGCGGAACCACGACCGGGACCAACGCGAATGCCCACGGAACGTGCGTGCTTGATCAGTTCAGCGACGATGAGGAAGTAGGACGGGTAGCCCTTCATGTCGATAACGCTGATCTCATAATCCGCACGTTTCAGGTACTCCTCGGGCACCTCCTTGCCTTCAAAGCGCTCCTCGAGTCCACGGTGGACCTCTTTGCGCAGCCATGTCGTCGGGGTCTCCCCCTCTGGCACGGTGGCCACCGGCATGCGGTCGTGCGGATGTTCTTCCCATAGCTCGCTGTAATCGCCGACGCGCTCTGCAATCCACAAGGTGTTATCGCAGCCATCCGGCACCATGTCGTCCCACGTCGAGCGCATCTGCTCAGCAGACTTGATGTAAAAGTCCGTGCCGTCGAATTTGAAGCGGTCCGGGTCCAGCAGTGTCTTACCGGTCTGGACACACAGCATTGCCTCGTGCGCTGGGGCTTGGGATTCCAGCACGTAGTGGCAGTCATTGGTCACCAGCGGTGGGAGGTCTAAAGCTTGCCCGATACGCAGCAGATCATCACGCACACGACGCTCAATGTGCAGGCCGTGATCCATCAGCTCAAGGAAATAATTGTCCTTGCCGTAGATGTCCTGCCACATCGCAGCAGCCTCGAGGGCCTGGTCGTATTGGCCCAAACGCAGACGGGTCTGCACATCGCCTGACGGACAACCAGTCGTCGCGATGATTCCGTCAGCGTGCTCGGCGACGAGCTCCGCGTCCATGCGCGGCCATTTGCCTAGCTGGCCCTCATAGGAAGCCAGTGAGGAAAGCTTGAACAGGTTGCGTAGGCCCGTTGCATTTTCCGCCAGCATGGTCTGGTGCAGGTACGCACCGGAGGCCGAGACATCGTCACCCTTTTGATCCGGGGTGCCCCAGAGAACACGCTTCTTGTTGAAGCGGGACTCCGGCGCCATGTATGCCTCGATGCCGATGATCGGCTTCACGCCTGAATCCACCATGCGGCGGTAGAAGGCATTAGAGCCGAACATATTGCCGTGGTCCGTCATGCCCACGGCGGGCATGCCCTGACGAACCACTTCCTCGGCCAACAGATCCACCTTGGCCATGCCATCGAGCATGGAGAACTCGGTGTGGTTATGCAGATGAACGAACGAGGAGTTTTTGGCCATGCGGACAGCTTACTCGTAGCGCAAAGCGTCGATCGGCTGCATCTTGGCGGCCCTGTTCGCAGGGTATGCGCCGAAGAAAACGCCGATTGCCATGGAGAACAACAGCGAAGCAAGCACGGCACTGATCGGTGGCCATGCCATCGGCCCGTAGCCCTCACCAGAGAACATTCCGATGAAACCGCTGGCGATGGAACCGAGTAGACCGCCAAGCACCACACCAATAATGCCGCCGAGGAGACAGACGATGACTGCCTCAACAATGAACTGCGTGCGGATATCGCGGCGGGTCGCGCCGAGTGCCTTGCGCACACCGATTTCGCGGGTGCGTTCAGTCACGGTAATCAGCATGACGTTCATGACACCGATGCCACCAACGAGCAGTGAAATACCTGCGATCGAGGCGATCACGGCACTGATCGCGCTGAAGATTTTGGTGAAGGACGCCAGCTCCGCCTGCATGTCAATGACCTCAGCCTGGGCGGTGTCGCTGTTGGAGTACCACCGGTCGACGTACTTTTGCAGTTCGTCGCGGAACTCCGCCGGATCTTCGTCACCTTTGGCCTGCACGTTGAACATCTCGGTGCTCGTGATCGGATCATAGATTCGGTCGATGGAGCTCAGCGGCACGAAGGCTTGCCCGGAAGCAGATTGCTGGCCGAAATTGCTGGCGTCCTGCTTTTCCGCCTCAGCAACACCAACGATGGTGTACACACCAGTCGATTCCACGCTCAGGTCGATACGCTGGCCAAGGGCGGCGGCACCATCGCCATTAAAGAAGGCGTCGACAAGCCCTTGCGAAACGACCGTGACCGGGCGTTGACTGTCGATGTCCTGCTGCTCGATCGCGCGCCCGTAGGCGATCTCCACGTTGCGCACTTTCATAGAGTCAGCCATGACAGGATTCACGTCAATGGTGGCGTCCTTGTCCTTGAATTTGGCGTCGCCGCCGAGGCTGTTCTGGATGTCCACGCCGACGATGCGGTCACCGAAATAGTCCCTAAGCTCGTCCAACTGCTCGAGCGTGACTTTGTCTGCTTCGTCGGTGGCAGGCGGATTGAAGCCAACCGACTCTTCTTCGCCGTCAGCATTTTCGTCAGGTTTCTCGGTGATGAACACAGCCTGTTGTGAGGCACCAATATCCTCAAGGCCACTGGTCACGCTATTTTGCAGGCCACGGCCGAGGGTCATAATGATCACCACGGCCATGATGCCGATGATGATGCCCAGAAGAGTCAGGATCGAACGCATCTTGTTCGTCCGCAGACTGCCCAGGGCAAGGTTGACTGATTCACGGAATTCCATGGTCTACGCTCCCCCTCCAGTGCGGACATCAATGATGCGGCCATCCTTCATTTCCACGATCCGGCCGGTCTCTTGTGCCAAGTCCGGGTTGTGGGTGATGAACACGATCGCTTTGCCGTAATCCTGGTTGAGCTGGTGGAACAGGTCCATGACCATGCGTCCGGTCTCGGAGTCCAGGGCGCCCGTCGGTTCGTCGGCAAGCAGCAAATCCGGGTCGTTGGCTAGGCTGCGCGCAATAGCCACGCGCTGCTTCTGGCCACCGGAAAGCTCATTCGGTGCGTGGTTGAGGCGATCGCCCATGCCAACCAATTCGAGCAATTCCGCGGCGCGCTCTTCGCGCTCACGCTTGCCCACGCCGGCGTACATCATTGGCATTGCCACGTTCTGCAATGCATCGATACGGCCGACAAGGTTGAAGTTCTGGAAAATAAACCCGATATTGTCGCTGCGATAGGCAGCGAGCTCATTATCAACCTTCTGGAAAACGTCCTGGCCGTTGAATGCGTATCCGCCATGTGTCGGCTTGTCCAACATGCCGATCAAGTTCATCAGTGTGGACTTGCCGCAACCGGACGGGCCGACAATCGACACAAATTCACCATGGTTGGTGTCGAAGTCGATGCCGTGCAAAACGGTCAGCTCGGTGTCTTTGCCTTGGTTGTAAGTCTTGACGATCCCGCGCATGAAGATGAGTTTGTCGGGGTCGATCTTGACCTTGGCGGGCTGTTCGTCGCCGTTAATAGCTGTGCTCATAGGGTCAGTTACCCTCCCCTACTTATCCGCTTTTTCAGATTTATCGGACTCGTCAGACTTGCCGTTTTCGTCCTTCTTACCGGACGGGTTGAAGTTCTCATCGGTGATGGTGAGCGTCTCGCCGATACGGCCACGGAAGTCCTCTGGCCATGCGATGATCACATCGCCTTCCTTCAACTCACCGCTGGTGACGGAGATGTCTGTGTCGTTCTTCACACCAGTTTTGACAGTACGTTCCTCAATCGTGCCCTCGGTTGCGTCCTTGTTCTCGCGGTTGAGCACGAGCACCTTGTTTTCGTCGTAGACGGCATCGCGCGGGATGCTCAAGTGGTCACGGTCTTCTTCCGTGATGATCTCCACGCGCGCGGAGCCGCCGAGGCGAAGCCCCTTGGTATCGCCCTGGACCTCGATCTCAACCGGGAAGCTAATGCCGGTGTCCTTCTTGTTATTTTCTCCGCCACCCTGCATGGCGCGGGCAGCAGCGGCAGCTCCCATTGCGTCCTCGGCACCGTCTGCCATCGGGGCGATGCGGCGAACCTTGCCCTCAAATTCACGGTCGCCAGTGATCGGGGTGGTGAAGGTGACGCGGTTACCTTCCTTCACGTTGGCCACATCGGTCTCACGCACGCTCGTCTTGATCAGGTAGCGGGAGGTGTCCGAAATGGTCATCAAAGCGCCACCTGCCGGGGCACCTTCCTCAGCTTCGATCTTGGTCACAACACCGTTGATCGGTGCAGTGACTTCGCGCTCCTGCATCTGGTACTCCAGCATGCTGGTATCAGCGCCCTGCGCCATTGCTTCTTGCTGCGCCATTGCCTGCTGCTGAGCCATAGCTTCTTGCTGCGCCATTGCTTCCTGCTGAGCTGCGGCTGCATCGGCCGGCATGCCTGCGCCACCAGCCATCTGTGCCTGCTGCTCGATTGCGCTCTGGACTTCAGCCTGACCCATTGCACGGCCCTGCTCGTGCGCTTCGTTCAGAGCCTTTTCAATCTCCTCGCGGGACGGTCCCTGCTTCGCCGGCGGTGCCGGTTTAGCGGATCCTGGGAACAGGGAACGAATGCCCTGCTCGATCGACTTGCCCGCATCCAGCACCATCTGCTTCGGGTCACCGGCCGCCTGCATCTCAACCGGCTCACCATTGCCCTGGCTGACCAGCTGCTCGTTTGCCTGGCGCTGGGCGTCTATTTCACGCTCAATGGAAGACGTATCCATCGTGACAAGAAGCTGGCCTTGCTTGACCCGGTCGCCGACCTGGACGTGGATCTTCTCCACCGGCACCTGCAACGAAGTGGAGATGCTTGCCTGACGGATCGGGGCAACATTACCGTCGGTGACGATGCTGTTGAGCACTTCTTCTTTGGCTACAACGTCGTATTGACCTGCGCCGAGAGAGCTTTCATCGTTCTCGTTGTCGCCGCCGCCGAATCCACACGCCGTCGCAAAAATCAGGGTTGAAGCAACGGCAAGTGAAACTCCAGTTTTGCGGATCGCAGACACGTTTTAACTCCTCGTTGTGGGGCTGAAAATAGCTCTCAACACAATACACGCTCACATGATCGACCGATAGAGGATTTACTGGAAACATCCGTTTTCGCTTATTAGAAAAGACGGTTTTCCGTGTGAGTCCGGCTCACTCGTCACCATGTGCAGCCCCGGCGTCCACTGGGCGAATGCCGAAGGCTCCCCATACGGCATCCGCTGGAAGAACCTCCACCGTCGCAATATCGTCGCGCTCCGCTAATCGACGAAACGTCTCCCCTTCATCCCGTGCCACCACAGAGCTAATGGGGCGGTCGCGAACGGCCATTTCGAAGATCTGGCTGCGGTCGTGTCCTTGCTGTGGCTCCCCGACCACGATCGGCGCGGCATCCGGTGGCACCACAGCGTTGATGCGTGCAAGTGATTCGAGTGCAGACGATGCCTGCTCCGGTGGCAGTGCAGATGTGAATGTCACTAACCCATAGACCTGCTCATCAGCAGGTGCAGTGGCTAATGAGTCCTGGGCACGGACTGCATAATCCGCAAAAGCCTCGCCAGAATCCTGCCCCAATTGATCACCAGTGGGCAGTGCCTCAAAGCGGGTGCGATCCCCCAGCATGCTGATCAGCCCAACCAGGAGAATGCTGATGGTTATCACGCCAGCACCGAGCAGGGCTCGCTGCGTGAGGCCGCGCTGTTTCACCCGCGCAACACGTCCAAAGCGTGCTGCAGATCCGCGGGATAATTGGAGGAAACCTCCATCCACTTATTTGTTCCCGGGTGGGTGAAACCGAGCTTGGTCGCATGCAACCACTGGCGGGTCAAAGACAGCCGTTTGGTCAGCTTCGGGTCCGAACCGTACATCGGGTCGCCCACGCACGGGTGCCCAATGCTGGACATGTGCACGCGGATCTGGTGGGTGCGGCCGGTCTCAAGGTGAACCTCGAGCAAGCTTGCTTCACGGAAAGCCTCAACCACTTCGTAGTGGGTGACGGATTGGCGGCCATCATTCGTCACCGCGAATTTCCAGCCCGCCGAAGGGTGTCGGCCTATCGGTGCATCGATCGTGCCCACGATGGGATCTGGCAGCCCTTGCACGATCGCGTTATAAGTCTTTTCCACCGTGCGCTCTTTGAATGCGCGTTTAAGCGCCGAATAGCCGCGAACCGAATTGGCCACCACCATCACTCCGGAGGTGCCCACATCGAGGCGCTGCACGATGCCTTTGCGCTCCGGTGGGCCAGCATCCGGCAACTGGAAGCCCATGGCCACCAGACCACCAACAACAGTTGGACCTTCCCAACCAAGTGTTGGGTGAGCAGCCACGCCGACGGGTTTGTCCACGACGATGACGTCCTCATCGTCATAGAGCACTTCCATGCCATCGACGGGCTCTTCCTTTGGCAAAGGCACCGTTTTGGGTTCCGGCAGCGTCACCTCAAGGGTCTGACCTGGGGTGAGGCGGGCGGATTTGGGGACAACGGTGCCGTCGATAAGCACTTCAAGCTCAGCAGCGACGGATCTGGACACGCCGAAGACTTTGGCCACTGCTGCGTCGACACGCATGCCATCGAGGCCTTCTGGAACCGTGATTGACCTGTATCCGCTCGTCATTTTTCGTCCTTGGCAAAAAACAGCGAGAGGATGAACGTGGCGACCCCGATGTTGATGGCTACATCCGCGAGATTGAAAATGGCGAAATTGCCGATCGAGATGTAGTCCACCACGTGCCCAAACCAGAAGCCCGGCGGGCGGAACAACCTGTCAATGAGATTGCCCAGTGCACCGCCAGCGATCAGGGCCAGACCGATTGCTTCCCATTTATTGAAGATCTTGGGTGCGAAGATCAACGTGCCCACCACGAAGCCGAGCTGAATAGCGGTGATCAGCCACGTCAGGTTCTGCCCCATGGAAAATGCGGCACCGGAATTGAACAGCAATAGCCAGCGGAACCAATCGCCGATCACTGCGACGGGCTCGCCGGGCGTCAGGTTTGTCACCATGATCTGTTTGATCACCTGGTCTACTACCCCGACGAGGACCAAGGTGACCACGATCAGTTTGATGAACGGTCCACGACGCTTCCCTTCAGACGCAGGCGCAGACGTGGCTGCGGTGGGCTTGTCGGACCCGTTTGTCATAGTGCTGCTCATCGTCGCCTTACTGTAGTCGTTTTCTTCTGCGGTAGGTTCAAAGTGTGAGCATTAGGTTTCTCCCAGCAATTGCAATCGGCACCGTGGCCGCTCTGACGACCACCTTGTCGGCGTGCTCGTCGACCGATTCTGATCCGTTCGCAGATGTACCTGCGTTCACGGTGGATCCGGGCAGTGTGAAGCTGCTCGAGGCCGGTGAGGGTGATAAGACCGTGCTGGCCTATGACACAGCCGGAGTTGAGCAGACCACGGCAGTCGAGGTTGCCACCGGCGTGCACCAAGGCGCGGTCGCCGCGAACAAGGTCGAGTCAGCTGCACCTGAGGCTTCCGATACAGAAGCGCAGACCCTACAGCTTGAGGTCACCGGCGCTGAAGAGCAGACCGACATCGTGGCCGATGGCTTTAAGATGCGCTGGTACGCAGAACCAACGGGTCAGATCAGCGAGATCAAGCTGCTCCCGCCCGAAGACAGCACCGACGAAGAGCGCGAACCACTCGAGCGCGCCATGTTGCAAATTCTGTCCACGATGCCGGTCTTCCCACGTGAGGAGGTCGGTGAGGGCGCGAAGTGGACAGCTACAGCCCGCACCACCGGCCAAACTTCGATGCGCCGCACGACCACCTACACGGTCACCAAGATCGATGGCCCGGTGGTCACGCTCGCACTCGACATTGCGGAAAAGCCAACGGAAACAGAGCTCGATCTGGGCGCAAACGCTGGTGAGACGAGCAGCGAAAAGCTCACGGCTGAGGAAACGCACACGTCGTCTCAGGCGGAGATCACGGTCGATCTGACCAAGCCGATCCCCGTCGCTGGCCAGAATTCCGCCACAACGCGGGTGATTTATGCCGGCCCGAACCAAGATTTCAAGGTGGTCCAGGACGTGACCACCACGACACGATACGGAAAATAAGCATCATGCCTGCCCCGCTTCATATTGGACTCGATGGAATCTCATTTACCTACCCCGATGGGCACCGCGTGCTCACTGATATCTCGTTCGCGGTTCCATCTGGTTCCGTCACGGGCCTAATCGGTGAGAACGGCGCGGGCAAGTCAACACTGTTGGGCGTCATTTCCGGTGACCTTGAGCCGACTGCCGGCACGCTGGTCACCCCGCCAGTCACTGGCTTCATCGCCCAGGAAACGTCGTTGCCGTTCACAGAGCCAGCACGTTCGCTTATCGACGCCGCCGTGGATGAACTCCGCGGCGTTGAGCGCGCAATCGCGGATCTTTCTGGCCAGATGACGGGAGATCCGGACAACACCCGTCTTGCTGATGAATTCGATCTCGCACTGGCGCGTGCGGAGAATTCCGGAGTGTGGGAGCTCGATGCCCGTATCGCGACTGTGCTTGCTGGTCTGGGCCTTGCCAATGTGGATCTGTCCACCCCGCTGGGGGAAATGTCCGGTGGGCAGCGTCGCCGTTTCGCACTGGCCACTCTCCTGCTGCGACCGGTGGATGCGATGGTTTTGGATGAGCCGACGAACCACCTCGACGATGAGGCAGTGGACTTCCTTGTCGGCGAACTCGAAGCATTCCGTGGCCCGGTGCTGGCTGCCTCCCACGACCGTTATTTCTTGGATGCTGTCTGCGATGGCCTCGTCGACTTGGATCCCGGCTTGGGCCCGGAAGGCGGAATGGGTGAGGAAACTCGCCAGGGCGCACGCTTCACGGGTTCTTTCAGTGATTATCTGAAAGCGCGTGAGCGCCGCCGCCAGCGCTGGGAATCTGATTATGCCGCTCAAGAGCACGAGCGTGAACGCCTGGAAAAGGCTGCTGAGCAATCAGCGCAAGACATCTTCCATTCAGATGTGCCGAAGACGGAAGTGCGAAAGGCTGCGAAATACTATGCCGACCGCGCCGCGAAAACCGTGGGAAACCGCCGCCGATCAGCAGAGAACCGACTCGAGGCTCTTGAGCGCAATGAGATTCCCGCGCCCCCAAAGCCGCTGCGCTTCATGGGCATCCCGGAGCACACCGCGACAGCTCTCGGTGTACCGGCACTCATTACTAAAGACCTCGCTGTCCCCGATCGCCTTGCGCCCCTGAACCTCAAGGTGCAGCCCGGTGAACAGCTGCTGGTGGAAGGCCCGAATGGTTCCGGCAAATCGACGCTGTTGAAGATCATCGACGGTGAGCTGACTGATTACACCGGCGAGATCATCATGCCGGAAGAGATGACTGTTGCCCGTCTGGAACAGGATGATTCGTGGACGGACCTCTCGGTCACCGGCGCAGATATTGTTCCAGAGATCGTGGAGATGGGCCTGATGACCCCGGCGCAAGCAGCGATGCCGCTTGAGGATCTCTCCCTTGGCCAGCGCCGCCGTGTATCACTGGGCAAGATCTTGTCGTCCCCGCCAGATCTGCTGCTTCTCGACGAGCCCACCAACCACCTCTCCCTCGCCCTTGCTGAGGAACTCGAAGCAGCATTGGTAGATTTCCCCGGCACCGTGATCATCACCAGCCACGACCGCTGGGTACGTCGTCGCTGGCGCCAACGCCGGGCGCAAAAAGACGGACGCGCCACCCTTCTTACCCTGTCCACGCTGTGGACGGAAGAAGTGTGGCGCGAGGAAGACTAGGACTTAAAAGCCCTCAGTCTTTTAAAGCCCATGACTCTCCGCGGAGTCGAAGAGAGCTTTAGAGAGCCGGTGCCGGGGCACCCTGCTCAGCCGGTGCACCCTGCTCAGCCGGTGCCGGTGCGCCAGCCTCGCCCTCAGCTGGTGCTGCGGCATCGCCTTCGGTCTGGCCCTTGCACATCTCCGGAACCTGCTCCGGGGTCACCGTGTTGGTGATCAGGGTGCACGCCCAGGACTGGGACAGCTTCCAGGTGTTCTCCTCGTAAACGAAGGAGACATTCTCCGCAACAGACGGCCCCTGATCCGGCTGGGTGAAGTTCACTGCAGCAAGGACCTCAGTCGGGCTGAAGCCCGGCAGGATCGGCTCGACAACCTGGAAATTAGCGCCGGACTCTTCCTTCGCCTGCGTCATCACGTCGAAAAGCTCCTGCGCATTCTCGCCGCCCTGAACGGACTTGACGCGCTCTTCCATCGGCAGCTGCGAATTCGTTGCGCGTGCCAGGACTTCGTTGAGCTCATCAGCAGTGGGCATCTCAGCGGCCGGTGCTGCCTGCTCAGAGGCAGCACCAGAGCCATTTGCCGAGTTTGATTCGGTCTCTTCTTCGTTGTTCGAGCATGCCGCCAGGGTCACTGCGGCGCTGAACGCGGCCGCGATTGCGGCGATTTTCCGTGCATTGGTCGGTGCGTTCACAATTCTCTCCTTGTTCTCGCTAACTGGCCTAACGTTACCGGCTAGCTGGTCTTAGGCCAATCGGCACGCCTAGTCTGAACCTCATGACTCCTTTGGAAATCGCTGTGGTCGCCACTGGTGGGACCATCGCGTGTGAAAAAGACGATGCCGGTGCGCTGGTGCCTCGCCGCTTAGCGACGCAACTGATCCAGCAAGCTCGGATCGATGTGCCGTTCCGCCCGGTGGATATCCGTTCCCTTGATTCTTCGGCGATGACGCTGGCGGATATTGATGATCTGGTGGCCACCGTGCACGAGCAGCTCGCTGATCCGAAGATCACTGGCGTGGTGGTCACACATGGCACAGATTCGATGGTGGATACCGCACTTGCACTCGACCTTTTCCACACTGACTCACGTCCAGTGGTGCTCACCGGTGCACAATACGCCGCTGATGCGCCGTCCCCTGATGGTCCGGAAAATCTCCGTACGGCATTTGATTACATCGCTGGTGGCGGTGATTCGGAGCAAGGAGTCGTCATCGCATTTGGTGGAAAGATTCTCCCGGCGCGTGGTCTGGTCAAGGCGGACACGCATGCGCTCGATGCCTTCCGTCCGACATACCCGGATGTGGATTCTGCGCCTGAACGTCCCACTCCCCTTTCCAGGTCATCACTCGCCGGGCTGAATATCCCGATCGTGGCCGGTTGGGCCGGAGCCGAACCTGACATTCTCGATGCTGTGATCCAGATGCGCCCCGACGGGATCATCGTCGAAGGAATGGGTTCCGGCAATGTTTCTGAACAGATGGGCCATGCCATCAAACGCGCACTTGCCGCGGGGATCCCGGTAGTGCTTACTACCGTTGTCCCGCACGGCAAGGTCGAATTCGCTTACGGCGGTGCTGGTGGCGGTGCCACCTTGGGCGAAAAGGGCGCGATCCCGGGTAGCTGGCTGCGCGCCAGCCAAGCGCGTATTGCTCTCGCGGTGGCGCTGGCTACCGGGGTCGATCCCGCTTCACTTATTTGCGGCTAAAGCGCCATGCAGCTGCACCAGCAACGATGATCACGCTGCCCAGAATGATCCACAGGCTCACCGGCATCTGCTCCCCGGCTTCTTCAGCTTCCATAGCGCTGGCAGCATCAGCACCGTCCGCACCATTGACCTTCTCCGGCATCGTCGCTGCATCATCGATGCCTGTTGCTTCACCAGCGATGACCTTTTCAATCCACTCCGCCTGATCAGCAACTGGGGATACCGCGACCTTTGGGTTGCTCAGCAGGTCTTCTTCGGATGGATTATCCGGGTCGTCGAAAAGCCCAGCGGACATGACTGCGGCGACTTTGCCATCAGCGAAGATCGGGCCTCCCGAATCGCCGCCCTGGATACGCGCGCCGTTTTTCAGTGAGACGACGGCGGCAGAGGGGGCGTCGAAAAGCACGGGCGCATCTTCGCCAGCCGACGTGTCTGCATCGCCCTTAGCGATGGGCAGCTTTTCCGTACCGCCGGTTCCCTCCGAAGACCAGCCGTAGACCGTGACCTCACCATTGTGCAGCTCGTCGTGGGAAACCTCTGCGAATTTTTCAAGCTGCATCGGTTCTTCGGTGTGAACCAGACCGATATCCCCACGTGGTGCCTTTTCCCAGCGGTCTACCTTGTATACCCGCTGTTCATCACCTTGTCCGGTGCGCACGCTGCCGCCTGGCTCATTGAACATTTCCATGCAGTGGCGTGCTGTGACCACCCAGTGCGGTGCGATCGCAGTGCCGGTGCAGCCACCTTCTTCCGGCTCACTGTCCGCCATGCGCAGGGAGACCACGGTGTCTGCTTCCGGTGTGTCCCCTGCGAAGTCTTTGCTGTCCAACGCCCACGCGGGAGCCGGTGCAGCAAGCAAAGCCGTTAGCGCGAGTGCGGTGGTGGTGCGAGTGAATTTCATGATTCTCCTTATGAGTTCTTGAAAGGGAGCGAGTTAAAGGAACGAGAAAATGGGAGGTTTAAGCCGAAGCACGCGATAGGTACGCAGCTGCTTTGGTGGCGCTTTCGATGCACCAGCGCACAGCCGCTTCCATCGGCCCACGACGGAAGAAGGCCGACCACACGATGGCGAATCCGACGGTGAGCACGACGCTGACGGGGAAGTTCAACCACTGCGCGGTGAGAATGTGCAGGCAGTACACCGTCAGCGACATCGCGCCGAGCGGGCCGAGCACGAACGAACGCGAAACCACACTGCAGAGCCCCAGTACCGCGAGCGACATGCCCACCGAACCGGCAATATCCAGCACGCCGCCAGTGTGGCCATTGGGCTCCAACCAGGCAGAGGGCACGACATAGTTCATGCGTACGAACAGGACCACAACAGCGATCACAGCGCCGCCCGCCGCGCTGGCGAATATCGCACCACGCGACGGCAGAATGACTTCTTCGGTGAGCATTCCTGCGATCATGAGCGCTGCCCACATCACCAGCGGGTACGGCGGACCGAACAGGACCCACGGCTCAAGTCCGAACTGATAGATCAGGCCCGAGACCACAGTCAGTCCGATGAACAGCACACCCTTCGCACGCGGATCCCAGTCCGTGATCCAGCCGAGTGCGATCATGCTGATGCCAATGGGAAGCAGAACGATCGTGATGTCGCCGCCGAAGGGCACGAGCGCAAAATGCAGCACAATCAGTGCCAGCCCGCGCACGGTGAACTGCAATGCCCCGGCGGTGCGCGCCATGAGCTTCATGGACACTCCCGCAAGGAATGCGAAGAGCGCGGCCGGGAATCCGTACAACAACTGTCCGGTGATCCCGATAGTGTTCGCACCCGTGACGGTCAGGTGCGCAGCCATCATCGCGACTAAGGCGATTCCGCGGCACACATCAATTCCAACTATCCGTTTTGGCATGACCCAAACGTTATGCAAGGCGATGTTGCGAGAGCGTTAAGATCAAAAAACATGACTGCACGCGTGCTCATCGTCGAAGACGAGACCATTCTTGCCGACGCCATTTCGACCGCGCTGAGCAGGGAGAATTTCCACACGCATCCGCTTTACGACGGCACCGTGGCCCTTGATTACCTCCTCTCCCACGCGACAGAAATCGACGTAATAGTCCTCGACCGTGACCTGCCAGGAGTGCATGGCGATGACATCTGTGCACGGATCGTGGCTGACTACCCGCACATCCGGGTACTCATGCTCACCGCAGCTGGCACACTCGATGATCGTTTGAGTGGCTTCCAACTCGGCGCCGATGATTACCTGCCCAAGCCTTTTGAATTACCCGAGCTGATCGCACGAGTGACTGCACTTGCTCGGCGGTCTTCAGCGCAACGCAATTCAGTTCTGGTCTGTGGCGATGTGCGCCTGGATGAGACCCGCAAGCGCGTGCTGCGCGGTAGTGAAGAAATCAATCTCTCTCCGAAGGAGTTCGCTGTCCTGCAGGTGCTCATGGAGGCTGACGGTGCGGTGTTGTCTGCCGAAGAACTCCTCGAGGAGGCTTGGGATGCCAATGCCGATCCCTTCACCAACTCACCCCGCGTGACCATTTCGTATTTGCGCCGGAAACTGGGCGAGCCGTGGATCATTCACACCCGTCCCGGCGAAGGCTATTTTGTGGCAATCCCTGATACGGAGGATCAGCAATGAGCCTGCGCGCACGCATTACCCTGCTCTTCGTCCTCACCGTCGCTGGTGTCGGCAGCATTCTCATCGCGGTGATGTACGCCTATTTGAAGCTGACTCCAGTGCCCTTCGAGGCGGTCTTTCCCGGCGATGCGGCGATCACAGGTGCAGTGCCAGTCACCGACGACATTTTGAAGGTCGTGCTCACTGTTTCTTTGACTACGCTCGCGGTCCTCACTGCCCTGGCCGGTGCCATCGGCTGGTTCGTTGCTGGTTGGGTGATCACTCCCCTTTCCGGCATCGCCCAATCCGCCCGCGAGGTCACTGCCGGCAATCTGAACCAACGCACGGGTTATTCCGGCGCACCGGACGAGGTCGGTGACCTGGCCAATGCTCTGGACACCATGCTGGATTCTCTGGCTGCTTCCCTGGCCAGCCAGCAGCGCTTCTCAGCCAATGCCTCGCATGAGCTGAAAACCCCGATCGCCACGATTCAGACCGTGGCAGATGTGGCACTGGCACCAGATTCCACCGAAGCAGAAATGCGGACGGCGCTCACCAATATCCGGACGGTGAATAGCCGCAGTTCCGAGACCGTCTCAGCATTGCTTGATCTGTCTCGCGCACAGACACCGAATCTTGCGGTTTTCAATCTCACCGATGTCTGTCCTGGCTCCCACCCAGCCCCCATCATGATCACTGGCGATGAGATTTTAATCCGTCAAGCAGTGGACAACCTGCTGCGCAATGCTGAAATCCACGGCACCGAAGACTCGACCCAGCTTCGTGTCAATCAAGCAGATGGATACGCCACCATCGAGGTATCTAATGACGGACCCGCATTCACCGCAGAGCAGCTAAACCAGCTCAAAGAGCCTTTCGCGCGCGGCACCAACCGCATCTCCGGTTCAGGGCATGGGCTTGGACTCGCGCTTGTTAGCGCCATTGCCACCTCCCACAATGGCTCCCTCAACCTTGCGCCGAAGCCGGGTGGCGGTGTCATTGCTCAGCTTCGTCTGCCAATGGGTCTTCCTCAATCTGAAGCCACTCCTCCCACGCCAGTGACTCGACCGGGTCAGCCGGGTTGAGCGCTGGGTCATCAGCCCGCAGGTTCTTCACGGGACCAGGTCCTGTTGCACGTGTTTCAAACCGCACTGTGACAAAGCCATGGCCTGCTCCCTGAATCCACCCATGGCCGAATTCATCATGGTGCACGTCCTGCGTGGCCACCCATGACCGTGTCCCTGCTGGAATCACCGGCAAGATCTCACCTGACTGCGGCTCGGGAAGATGTGCCCGATCCAGCTCGGGGAAAAGCACTTCCTGCATCACCGTTTCCAATCCGGAAAAGCCCACCCCGACCAGACGGATCGGCCCCAGTTCATCCGGATAACGCGCAATCCGGAAAGCTGCTGCAGTCAGCGTGTCCAGGTCATCGGTGGCATACGTCAGGGTGCTGGAGCGTGACTCAATGTGGAAATCGGCCATCTTGAGTTTAACGGTGACGGTGCGGGCACCACGGCCGTCGATAAGCAAGCGCTTGTGTGCTCCTTCTGCCGCGCGCCTGATGGCTGCCTCGACCTCAGTTTTCGTGGTCAGATCGCGTGGATAGGTGTGTTCGGCAGAGATCTGCTTCGATTCCGCGCGCGGAGCCACTTCACGGTCATCGACGCCGCGCGCGAGTGTCCACAATTGCTTGGCCACTACCCCGCCGAGCGCGACTTCGACTTCGCGCTCATTCATCGCCGCGAAATCACCGATGGTCTCCACCCCAATGCCCGTGAGTTTGTTGGCCGTGACGGGACCTACGCCCCACAGCTCACCCACGGGAAGCGGGTGGAGGATCTCCGTCTGCTTCTCCCGCGGAATGATGAACGTGCCATCCGGTTTTGCCAGGCCAGAACCGATTTTCGCGTACTGCTTACCTGTGCCCGCACCAATCGAACTGGGCAAACCTGTTTCTCTGCGAATCTCTTCACGCAGTTCATTGGCCCACTGCTCGACTTCCTCCGGCGTTGCGCCAACGAGCTCACGTGGTTCAAGAAAGGCCTCGTCGATGGAGAGCTGCTCGACGATATCCACCCGACGCGCAATGATCCCGAAGACCCGGCGCGATGCCGTGGTATACACGGACCGGCGCGGTGAGACCAGCACTGCCTTGGAACCAACCAGCTGCACGGCCCGGTAGGTAGGCATCGCCGAGTGCGCACCGTATTTACGAGCCTCATAGCTCGCCCCAGCGACCACTCCCCGCCCCGTCACACCGGCGACCAGCACCGGTCGCCCTTTCAGCGTGGGACGGGTCAGCTGCTCACAGGACGCGTAGAAAGCGTCCATGTCGATGTGCAACACCCAACGAGACATAGTTACTCCAGCCTAGGTCGGAATGCTCGGTGAGTGCAGGTCAGGTTCCTGTTGCGGCCTGGTCCCCGGCTGCAATAAAACAAACGCCTATTCCTAAACCCCTATTTTCAAGGTCACTGTCGTGGAGTCGATCTCCGTGACCTTGAAAATAGGTGTTCTGGAATAGGTGTTTGGCGTAAGCGAGGACTACTTAGCTGTGCTTCGACACATTCGCGGTGACCCCGTCGAGCACCTTGTGGCCGTTTTCATCGGTGTCGGTGGTGACGGTGAACGAGGTCGCGAGGGTCTCCGCAGCGATGTGGTCCGCGTGACGGTTCGCCCACTCTTCCTTGTCCCCAGGGACGTGAAGGGTGACGGTGATACGGTCGGAGACCTCGAGTCCCTCGTTCTTGCGGGCATCCTGCAGACCGCGGATAACGTCCGCGGCCCAGCCCTCAGCCTCGAGTTCCTCGGTGAGGGTGGTGTCCAGAACGACAAGACCGTCCATGTCCTCAACGCGCGCGGTGGAATCCGGGTCAGCTGCGACGAGGCGCTCGGTGTACAGATCCGGGGTGAGCACCAGATCGCCGTCCACAACGACATTCTCGCCGTCGTGCACGTAGTTGCCGGCCTTCACATTCTTGATGGCTCGCTGGACGTCCTTGCCCAGCTTCGGACCAGCGACCTTCGCATTAACGACGACCTCGAAGGAACCAGCGGAGTCGACGTCCTGGGTCAGCTCCACATTCTTCACATTCACCTCGTCACGGATCACTGCTTCGAATGGGGCGAGCTTGTCAGCCTCAGGCAGTGCAACCTTCAGCGACGGCAGCGGCAGACGATTACGCAGCTTCTTCGCCTTACGCAGCGAGGAAGCAGAAGAGCAGACCGCGCGGGTGGCATCCATTGCCGCGACGAGCTCATCGTCAGCTGGGAAGTCCTCCGCATTCGGGTAATCCGTCAAGTGCACGGAGCGCTCACCGGTCAGACCACGCCACATCACCTCGGTGATGTACGGCAGCAGTGGCGCAGCGGTACGAGCCAGAACCTCAAGCACGGTGTAGAGCGTGTTGAATGCCTCCGGGTGCTCCTCCTGGCCTGCCCAGAAGCGGTCGCGGGAACGACGGACGTACCAGTTGGTCAGGGTATCGGCGAAGAGACGGATCTCCTCGCACGCACCAGAGATATCCGTCGCATCCAAAGCGCCCTTGGTGTTCTTCACCGTGTCGTGCAGCTTGGCCAGGATGTAGCGGTCCAGCACGTTATCCGAGCTGGTATCCCACTGGGCATCGCGATCCGAGTAGAGCTGCAGGAAGCTGTATGCATTCCAGATCGGCAGGATCGCCTGGCGCACGCCATCACGAATGCCCTGCTCGGTGACGATTAGGTTGCCACCACGCAGGATCGGGCTGGACATGAGGAACCAGCGCATCGCATCCGAGCCATCACGGTCAAAGACCTCGTTGACATTCGGGTAATTGCCCTTGGACTTGGACATCTTCTGGCCATCGGAACCCAGAACGATGCCGTGGGCAACGACCTGCTTGTACGCCACGCGGTCGAACAGTGCGGTGGACAGCACGTGCTGCACGTAGAACCAACCGCGAGACTGGCCGGAGTACTCGACGATGAAGTCCGCGGGCTGGCGGGTGTCGAATTCTTCCTTGTTCTCAAACGGGTAGTGGTACTGCGCGAACGGCATGGATCCAGATTCGAACCAGCAGTCCAACACGTCCGGGACACGACGCATGGTCGACTTGCCAGTCGGGTCATCCGGGTTCGGACGGGTCAGCTCATCAATGTACGGGCGGTGTAGCGACTTCGGGCGAACACCGAAATCAGCTTCGAGCTCGTCGAGCGAGCCGTAGACATCCACACGCGGGTACTCCGGGTTATCGGAAACCCACGCTGGCACCGGGGACCCCCAGTAGCGGGTACGGGAGATGTTCCAGTCGCGTGCGCCCTCGAGCCACTTGCCGAACTGGCCGTCGCGGATGTGGGACGGGATCCAGTCGATCTCCTGGTTCAGCTCAACCATCCGATCGCGGATGTCCACGACCTTCACAAACCATGCAGGCAGAGCCATGTAGATCAGCGGCTCGCCGGAGCGCCAGGAGTGCGGGTACGAGTGGACGATCACCTGGTCGCGCACAACACGACCACGAGCCTTGAGGTCGCGGATGATCGGACGGTTCGCATCGAAGACGAGCAAGCCTTCGTACTCAGGGACGAGCGAGGTGAACTTGCCGTCCGCATCTACCGGGATGACAATGTCGATGCCGTACTTCTCACAGGTGATCATGTCGTCTTCACCGAAGGCGGGAGCCTGGTGGACGACACCGGTGCCGTCCTCGGTGGTGACGTAATCAGCGAGCAGCACCTGGAAAGCATTTGGCTGATCCGCGAAGTAGTCGAAAAGTGGCTCATAGGTGATGCCCTCGAGCTCAGCGCCACGGTAGGTGGCCAGCACCTCGGGGTTCTCCCCCAGCTCCTTCGCGTATGCCTTGATCAGATCAGATGCCAGGACCAACTTGGCACCTGCGAATTCAGGCACTGAAGAGTCCTCGCCCACACGGACGAGCGAGTATTCGATCTCCGGGCCGACTGCTAGAGCCAGGTTCGACGGAGTCGTCCAGGGGGTGGTGGTCCAGCCGATGAACGCGGCGTCGGCAAGCTCATCGTGCCCCTTGGTGTCCTTGATGGGGAACGTGACGGTGACCGTCGGATCCTGGCGCTCCTTGTATGCGTCGTCAAGGCGTGTCTCCTGGTTGGACAGCGGCGTGTGCTCGGCCCAGGAATACGGAAGGACGCGGAAGCCTTGGTAGATCAAACCCTTGTCGTAGAGCTCTTTGAACGCCCACATGACGGACTCCATGTACTCGGGGTCCATCGTCTTGTAGCCGTTTTCAAAATCCACCCAGCGTGCCTGACGGGTGACGTAGTCCTCCCACTCGTCGGCATAGTGCATGACGGATTTGCCACAGTATTCGTTGAACTGTGCCAGGCCCATGTCCTCGATCTGGGACTTGTCGGTGATACCCAGCTGCTTTTCTGCTTCAAGTTCCGCGGGCAAGCCGTGGCAATCCCAACCGAAAACGCGAGGGACGTGGAAGCCGCTCATGGTACGGAAACGTGGAACGATGTCCTTGACGTACCCCGTCAGCAGGTGGCCATAGTGCGGCAGGCCGTTAGCAAACGGCGGGCCGTCGTTGAAGACGTATTCTTCGCAGTCCTTGCGGTTTTCCAGGCTGGCCTTGAAAGTGGCGTCTTTGTCCCAGTAGTCCAGGACGATCTGTTCCATCTCCGGGAACTTCGACGAACCTCCGGTCATGTCCACCTTGGGGTAGACGTGGCCGACACCTTGCTTATCTGCCATAGTTCCTCCACACACATCGTTGTGCAGGGACGCGGTAACTCCGCGCGGTACCACCCTGCTTGGGTTCCCTGAAGGTAGGAAACCCCACTTCATTGTGGTGAAGGATTGACGTATCCCTTTGGTCACGTCCGGTTCTACTGGGCATGCACTAAGCAGGCTGTTCTTCCGGAAACGCTCCCCGGTGATGGCCGGATCACTGCGTGTCTGGTTCTGACATGGGCCATTCTAGCCACACATAGAAAAACCCGCCCTCAATGGGGCGGGTTTAGTGTTTCCTGCCTGCCTTAAGCCGGCAGTTAGGTGGAAACTACTTCTGGTTTGCGTCGCCGCCAGGAGCAGACGAACCGCGAGTCTCCAGCTCCTCCAGTTGGGACTCCAGCAGGGTCTTCAGGCGGGTGCGGTACTCGCGCTCGAAGGTACGCAGCTCTGCGATGCGTGCCTCGAGAGCAGTCTGCTGCTGCTTCACCGTGTTCATGATCTCGGTGTGCTTACGCTCAGCGTCGCTCTGCAGCTTGGCTGCCTGCTCCTCAGCCTTACGGATCTGAGCCTCGGCACGGGAGTTCGCCTCGTTGGTGGTCTCCTCAGCCTTGCGCTCTGCATCGCTGACGAGCTGGTTAGCACGCTGCTCCGCAGCCTGGGTGGTCTGCGCAGCCTTCTTCTCAGCGTCAGCGACCTGGGTGGACGCCTTGGTGCGTGCTTCCTCAGAAACGCGCTGGGACTCTTCTGCTGCCTCGCGGGTGAGACGATCTGCGGTCTCCTGAGCCAGCTCGAGCACACGTGCTGCCTGGACATGAGCCTCACCAGTGGTCTTCGGCTGCTGCTGAGCAGCGGACGCTGCTGCAGCCTGCTGCTGGGTGGCCCCAGCCTTATTGCCCTCTGCCTGCTTGCGTGCCTGCGCGGCCTCTTCGCGGGCAGCACGGATCTCCGCGTCAGCGGCCTCTGCACGGGAACGAGCAGCCTTTGCCTCGTTCTCTGCATCGTTCAGGCGAGCTTCGTATTCCTTGCGCAGCTTCGCCTCGATCTCCTGGCGGATAGCGCGCTCGTCCACCTTGCCGGAGGATGCGGCAGCCGGAGCGCTAGCGCCGGAGCCCTGCTCCTCAAGGCGTGCGCGCAGATCGTCGTTCTCATCCTGCAGCTGGGCGAGAGTGTCCTCAACGAGATCGAGGAACTGGTCGACCTCGTCTTCGTTGTAGCCACGCTTGCCAATCGGCGGCTTGCTGAAAGCGACATTGTGCACGTCAGCTGGTGTCAGCGGCATTTGCGTTCCCTTCAAGTAATGACGTTTATTTGCCAGCCCCGTACGGGCGTGTGGCACGGTCTAGGCTTAAAGCCTAGCTGACAGTAGTTATACCCTCAATATTTACTGGAGGGTAAGTTTTCCCGCGAAGAGATTGCTCAATTAGAGCAAAAAGGCGCGAATCAGAACTTGCAGGATGGCAAGCGCCAGGAAAAGCACGATCACGCTGACATCCAGTGCCACGCCACCAAGGGGTAGTGGCGGGATGAATTTACGCAGAAATTTGATCGGCGGATCTGTCACCACGAAGAAGACTTCAGCGACCACCATGAACCAACGCGGTGGGGCGAAGTGCTTGGAGAACGACTGGATCATTTCGATGATCAGTCGCACGATCACCATGAAGGTGTACAGACCGACGATTGAGTACAGGACGGCACCGAGCATATTCACGGAAACCAACCCTACCTAGACGCTTCGTTCAGTTGAATTAGCGGATGTGAGCTGCGCGCTCGAGTTCGCTAACGGTGGTGCGTGCGTTCTCCGGGACGATGGCGAACACGAGGTGCTCATCACCAGTGCGGGACAGCTTGTGCATCTTGCCGCGGGCAGCAAAGCACAGGCCGGCAGCGAAGTCGATCAGACGCATTGCGGTCGGCTTGTCCACGTTGGACAGGTCCATCACAACAGCATCGCCATCGCGGAACGGCTCGCCGATTTCCTTGGCGTCGTTGTAGTTACGCGGACGAACGCTGATGATGGCTGCGGAGTAGTCGCGCGGCTCGTAGGACTCACGCGAACGGGAGTACGTGTTCGAGCCAGCTTCTTCGTACGCCGGGTCGTCGTAGTACGGGTCGACGGCCGGATCGTACTGGCCAAGGCCGAAGAATTCCTTGAGGCTGTTAGAGAAGGACATGCGCGTAAGTCTCCTGTTCGCGGGCTATTTTTTGGAGTTGTTTTAGCGTTGTTCGTCAGCCTACGGGTCGCGCTCCGAGCAGGCCGGTTCCGACACGCACGACAGTTGAACCGTGCGCAATTGCTTCTTCAAAATCTCCAGACATGCCAGCAGACAAGCGCAGGCTACGGCCGAGCTTTTCCGCAAAGGCATCGCGAATGCTTTTCGACGCCTCAAACACCTGCCCCGGGTCCGCTTCGATAGGTGGGACGACCATGAAGCCGTCGAAAACCAGGTGCTCAGCCTCTTCGACCGCATTGACCACTTCTTCAACGAGTGCTGCGTCATCGTGTGGGACGCCTCCGCGTGCAGCGTCGTTGTCGAAGGAGAGCTGGATCAGGCATGGAAGCCGATCAGTTGTCCGGTCGCCGCGCTCAAGCGCTAGCCCCATGCCTCGGTCAAGCCCTTGCGCGAGTTTGACCGAATCGAGCGAGTGAACTTCGCTTGCCCAACGCGCCACCGCATTGGCTTTTTTGGACTGGATCTGACCGATCATGGCAAAGTGCATGTCCACGCCAGCATTGCCGAGTTCTTCAACTTTGCCGCGGGCTTCCTGCTCGCGGTTCTCCCCGACCAGTTCGACGCCGAGCTCAGCCAAAATGGCAACGTCGGATGCCGGGTGGAATTTGGTCACCGGCAAGATAGTGACACTGCCAGGTTCGCGCCCAGATCTAGTCTCCGCATCGCAAACGTCTGCTTGCAGCGCTTTCCATTTCTCAGTGATCTCTGCACGACGTGCATCCGTGATCCCCACATCAATAGCGGCCATTAGTTCCCCTTTCCGTTCTGACCTGTCAGCCAAATAACTCCGGCTTGGCGTCCGGTCGTCTTTTCGCGCCGGTACGAGAAGAAAGTCTTGTCAGTGACAGTGTCACGTGGATCCGCATCAATGTGAGTGACACCGAGCCCAAGCAACTGGCGGACGAGGCCGGCGCGGATATCCAGTCCAGCGGTGCCTTTCTTGGTGCGTGTTTTAGACCCCGGCAGGTGCTGTTCCACATCATCAGCCATGTCCTGTGGCACTTCATAGGATTCACCGGCAGCAGCGGGGCCGAGCAGCACCTGGATATTCGCGGGAGTCGCTCCCAGCTCGCACATCTTCTCTACTGTGCGCGGAATAATCCCATTGCGCGCACCCAACCGACCTGCATGAGCCGCAGCCACCACACCGGCATTGTGGTCCGCCAAAAGCACTGGCACACAATCGGCGACGAGCACGCACAGCGCGAGCTTTTCTGCGGTGGTCACCACCGCATCGGTGGCTTCAACCGGGCTGGACTGGGGGCCATCGACAACAGTGACATTGTTGGTGTGCAGCTGTTCCATCCACACGAATCGCTCGGCATCAAGCCCAGCGATATCGGCGAGGCGTTGGCGATTCGCTGCTACTGCTTGTTCATCATCGCCAACATGTCCGCCGAGGTTGAATGATTCATATGGCGACGCAGAAACCCCGCCCGCACGGCTGGTGAACAGCATGCGGACGGGGCGGCTGGTGGTGTCAATCATGACACCCAAGGCTACTACCGAAGGAAGTCGGGCACGTCGAGGTCATCATTGTTGCCACCACGGGTGTCCTCGTAGCGACGGGACGGGCGGTAGTCGCGGTCGTAGTCACGCTCGCGCTCCTGGTTGGTGAACAGGCCTCCACGGGTGTCGTCGTAGCGGTGACGCGGGGAGTATTCCTCAGCGGAGGCGCCCTCTTCACGCTCAGAGGACTCGAACAGGGAACCAGACTGCGGAGCCGGGGTCGGAGTCTCCTCTGCTGCAGTCGGGGAAACCGGCACCTGAGCGGACTCGCCTGCAACGGGCTGATCAGCAGCCTGACCCTGGTCTTGAGCCTGCGGACGGGCATTAGCCTTCTCGTCGAAGCCGGTAGCAATGATGGTCACGCGGACCTCGTCGCCCAGGTTGTCATCGATAATGGTGCCGAAGATGATATTTGCGTCATCATCAGCCTTTTCTTCAACGATGGAAGCTGCGTTGTTGACCTCCATGAGGCCCAGGTCCGAGCCACCAGCAACGGAGATGAGCACGCCCTTGGCACCCTCCATGGTGGTCTCCAGCAGCGGAGAGTTGATGGCCTGCTCGGTAGCTGCCATGACGCGGTTATCGCCACGTGCAGAGCCAACACCCATGAGAGCGGAACCAGCATCAGCCATGACAGAGCGAACGTCAGCGAAGTCGACGTTGATCATGCCCGGGATGGTGATCAGGTTGGTAATACCCTGAACACCGTTGTAGAGCACCTCATCGGCAGCGCGGAAGGCCTCCATCATGGACAGGTCGGCCTCGCCAAGCTGCAGCAGACGGTCATTCGGAATGACGATGACGGTGTCACAGACTTCCTTGAGCGCCTCAATACCCTCGAGCGCCTGGCGGGTACGACGCTTGCCCTCAAACGAGAACGGACGAGTGACCACACCAATGGTCAAAGCGCCCATCTTCTTAGCGATGCCTGCAACAACCGGCGCGGCACCAGTACCCGTGCCGCCGCCCTCGCCAGCGGTAACGAAGACCATGTCGGAACCCTTGAGGGATTCCTCAATCTCCTGCTTGTGGTCCTCGGCGGAGGTACGACCTACCTCCGGGTTAGCACCAGCTCCGAGACCGCGGGTGGCTTCGCGGCCAATGTCAAGCTTGGTGTCCGCATCGGTGAACAGGAGTGCCTGGGAGTCGGTGTTGATGGCAACGAACTCGACACCCTTCAGACCCTCTTCGATCATGCGGTTCACAGCGTTGACACCGCCGCCGCCGACACCGACGACGCGGATCATGGCGAGGTAGTTGCTAGGTGAGGTCATGGGTGTGTGCTCGCCTTTCAAATAACGGGGACATGGGTTTGTTCAAGACGTCTCCCATCATGGCCAACATGGACGACATTTCGGCGAATTTTTTCGGCGTGTCGGTACCCTCAACCTTTACTTTAGGGTTGGTGACCTGGGGTTTTAGCAGCCCACCTCTACTTCACCGTGATTTGGTGTGGGTTAGTCACGTTGAATTCGCGGCCTTCACGCTGCAATACGGTGTCGAGCGCGAGCGCTTTATTTGCGTTGTCTTCGCTTGCTCCCCACACCACTGTCTTGTCTTCAGCCAGGTGCAAGACGAACTCGTATTTGGAGCTGGCCTCAATCGACTCCACTGCCCCACGTGCTTTTTCGCTGAGCGCAGCGGCGATTTCTACCGCATCCTTGCGCACAGCTTCATCGGAATCAGCGGCACCTTTCAGCTCCACCGCATCCTCAGGAGGAGTGTCTACCGCGAATTCTTTGCCCTCCTGATCAATCAGGTGTGTTCCGTCTGATCCATTCAGGTAAGCGACAGCCACGTTCTCTTCAACCTTCAAAGTGATCGTGGATGGCCATTTCCGGTTGGCAGTCGCTGATTTCACCCATGGCATGGAAACGACGTTGGAAGCCGTTTCACGCATATTTACCTGCGCGAGTGGCGTGCCTTGGGGGACGCCGGCTGCGGCGACTACCGCTTCTTCGTCGATATGCTCATTGCCCTCAACGGTGACATTCTTCACCGAGAAAAGTGGCGTGAAGTAGATGATTGCCCAAAGCACAGCGAGCACCACCAGGCCCACGCCAGCACCCATAAAGATGCGCCGCCACGGAAGTCCCTGGCGCACACGGTTACCGCGGTTTGGCGCACTGTAACCACGGTGCCCATCACGGCTAGAGCTTTTCGACGAATCGGCGGTAGCCATCACTCATCCACTTCCCCACCGTCAACTGATGCATCTGCACCGGCGAGGCGTTCCAAGATCGGATCCGCGAGCATGGTCACGGTGCCTGCCCCCATCGTGATCACAACATCACCTGGCTGTGTTACCGATGCAACAGAGATCGGTGCGTGGGAGAAATCGGGGTCATAGATGACCTTGGTGGCATCAGCAATGTGCTGGGTGATGATGCGGGAGTCAACTCCCTCCACAGGTGCTTCGCGGGCGCCGAAGATGTCGAGGACCACGACGGCGTCGGCAAGCGAAAGTGCCTCAGCGAATTCCTTCGCGAATGTCTGCGTGCGCGAATACAGGTGTGGCTGGAAGCAGACCACGACGCGTGCGCCTTCACCTTCGGATTCGACCTTGCCGCGCGCAGCAGACAACACTGCGTGGACCTCTGTCGGGTGGTGCGCGTAATCGTCATAGACCCGCGTTCCTGCATTCAGTCCTGCGGTGATCTCCCCGCGGAGCTCAAAGCGACGACGCACACCGGTGAATCCACTGAGCCCTTCGGCGAGCTTGCGTGGATCTGCTCCTGCGACTGCACAAGCAAGCAGTGCTGCTGCAGAGTTGAGCACCATATGGCGCCCCGGCAGCGCGAGGTGATAGCTCACGGTGCCAGCTGTTTCAGCGGTTTTTAGTTCTACGACGATCTCGGTGACATGACCTTGCAAGACCTCATCCGTGACAACAGCACCCGCTGGGATCTCCGGATGGCGCGCAGCTGCCTCGGCCGTGCCGTAGCCCAGCACGGTGATGCCGCGTTCTGCTGCACGAAGACCGCAACGCACCGTTGCATCATCATCAAGACACACGACCAGCGTGCCATCATCGGGCAAGCGGTCGGCGAATTCATCGAAGACTTGGTAGTAGCTTTCCGCGCTGCCGAAATAGTCCAGGTGATCCGGCTCAATATTCGTGATCACAGCAACGCTCGGGCGATAGCGCAGCAAGGAAGCATCGGATTCATCTGCTTCGGCGACGAAGATGTGCCCGCTGCCGTGGTGTGCATTCGTGCCGGCACGGTTGAGCTGACCGCCGACGGCGAAGGACGGATCCTCCCCCGCTGCTTGCAGGGCGACAACAGCCATCGATGTCGTCGACGTCTTACCGTGCGTACCGGCGAAGAGCACCTGCGTGTAGCCCTCCATGAGCTCGCCCAACAGATCCGAACGGCGGATCACCGGGATGTCATGCTCTGCTGCAGCGACGAGTTCAGGATTGTCCTGCGGAATAGCCGCGAAGCTAGTCACCACTACCGTCGGTGTCTGACCAGCCAGTTCCAGGTTCTCAGCAGCGTGGCCGACAGCGATAGTCGCGCCCTGCGCACGCAGTGCACGCACGGGACGAGAGTCCTTCACATCGGAGCCGGTGACCACTGCGCCACGGTCCAGCAGGATGCGGGCCACGCCGGACATGCCAGAGCCACCGATACCAATCAGGTGGACTCGGGAGAGATCAATGGGGGCAGCAGAAGTCATGATTTCCTTTCGCCAATGATGCGGCGAGCGATTTCCTCCGCCGCGTTTCCAGCACCAGAACCTGCGAGCACCTTTCTCATGCTTGCAGCTGTGCCATGCGGGCCAAGAATCCCGGTGACAGCATCGACAAGGGCATCGGGGGTCAACGCGGAGTCATCGATACGCACTGCGGCACCTGCTTCCACGAGGTGTGCAGAATTGAGGCCCTGCTCGCCGTTGCCGTGCGGCAGCGGAATGTAGATCGCGGGAACCCCAGCCGCAGAATTCTCCGCGACTGTCATCGCACCAGAACGGCAAATGACCACATCGGCGATGGCATATGCCGCTTCCATGTCGTCGATATACGGCACTGCGGTGTAGTGCTCATGCGCCGGCGGTGCGTCATTCTTCCGCCCATAGGCGTGAAGCACCTGGTAACCGGCAGCCACGAGTCGGCCGACCGCACCTTCGAGCGCAATATTGATGCTGCGCGCGCCTTGGGAGCCACCGGTAACAAGCACGGTTGGACGATCAGGCGTGAGATTCCACGTCTTATAACCACGTTCGGCCTTCACACCATCGTTATCCACGCCGACTCCAGGGCGGACCGGGATACCGAGCACTTCACCTTCCATGCCGGAATTCGGCACAGCGTTGAAGCCCACGCCGCCGAGCTTCACACCCAGCTTGTTGGCCATACCAGCCAAAGCGTTCGTCTCCAGCACATAGAACGGGATACCCAGGGTCTTTGCGGCCAGATACGCCGAAGCAGACACATAACCGCCAGTGCCGAACACAGCGTCAGCCTGAGCTTTCTTCAACGCCGCGCGCGTCTGGTTCACTGAGCGCACCAATTTGGCAGGCACGCCGAGCAATTTCAGTGGCTTCTTACGTGGAATGGGTACTGGCTCAATGAGCTCAAGCGGGAAGCCACGGGCAGGAATGATCGTTGTTTCCAGCCCCTTTTCGGTGCCCAACGCAGTCACTTCGGCGCCGTAGGAATCACGGAGCACCTCTGCCACCGCCAAAGCTGGTTCAATGTGGCCAGCAGTGCCTCCGCCAGCCACCACGATGCGTGCAGTCACGGGTGAATCAACCGCCTTTTCTATCCAGCGCGGCGGGTATCACTGCCGTTTCGGTGACCCCTGTTCGCGCGAGCGTTATCGTAGCTCGATCGAGCTGCTCTCCGATCGGTGGGTCGAGCAGTCTGCTGCCCCCTCTGGCCACGGCCACGGTCATTGCTGCGTCCGGTTGCTCGTTCTTGCGGCGCCGGGCTGCGACGTGCCGTGACCGGTGTGCCATACCGAGCGGTTTGCTTCTTCTGCGCCGGGTGGTTGTGGCGCTGCTGGTCCTCCAACGGACGTGGTTCGCGGATGAAGAACATGCGGTCAAACATCGGGCGACCGTAGTTCTGCATCGCGGAGACAGCGCCCGGTTCATGGCGCGCCACGGAGGCGACCAGCCCCATTGCGCCAAGCGTGATCACAGCAGACGTACCACCGGCGGAGATCATCGGAAGCTGAATACCTGTGACCGGCAGCAAACCAATGACGTAGCCGATATTGATGAATGCCTGCGAGACGATACCGGTGGTCACCGATGCTGCCAGCAGAGCCTGGTACTGGTTCGCTGCCAGGCGTGCGGTGCGCAGTCCGAAGAAGAGCAGCATGGTGAACAAGATGATTACCAGTGCGCCACCCCACAGACCGAGCTCCTCACCGATCACGGCGAAGATGAAGTCATTTTTCGCCTCCGGCAGGTAGAACCACTTCGCGCGGGACTGGCCGAGGCCAACGCCGAAGAGTGAGCCATCGGCAAGCGAGAGGAAGCCTTGGTACGACTGGAAAGCCACACCACGAGTGTCTTCGAAATGGCCGAACAGCGCGTCGAAGTAAACATGGAAACGCTGCGAGCGGAATCCGCCAGCTGCCATCACACCGACGAACAGCAGAGCACCGAAGGCACCGACCACACCGATGAACTTCCACGAGATGCCAGCGAAAACAAGGACGAAAGCGACGACGATACAGAACGACACCGCCATGCCGAGGTCGCCCTGCAAACCGATGAGCAATATGCATACGACAGCGACAAACGCGAATGGCACAAACCCATTGGTCATCTCCAGCGGACGGCGCGGATCCTTATTAGCCAGGATCGATGCACCCCACACACAGATAGCAACCCTGGCCACCTCTGAAGGCTGCAGCTGAAAACCAGCAATATAGATCCAGGACTGGGAGCCAACTTCCGCGCGACCGGTACCAATGCCGGGAATGAGCACCGCGATGAGCAGCAGGACAGAAATGGCCATGAGCACAAGCGCGAACTTTCTCACCCGCTCAGGCGGAATCTGCAAAGCCAGCCAGAATGCGAACAGACCCATTGTGACAACAATGACCTGCTTGAACGGCTGTGCCCACACAGACTGATCATTCAAAGCCGACCACGTCATTGAAGAACTGGTCACCATGACCACGCCGAGGCCAGCAAGCACGAGCACGATCGTGCGCACCATCGTGTAATCCAGCAACGGACGACTATCCATCCACGCATTCATGCGAGACAGCGCACGCGCCATGCCTGAGGTGTACTGACCTGTGCCACGCGAACGCGCAGAAGCGGGCCGCGGCGCTTGCTTCGCTTGCGGCTTACGGGGCTTGTCTGGCCGTGGTCGGCGCTGAGCTGCTGTGGTCATCGTCTCTCACACTGCCTTAAGCATCGCTATTTCCGTCGAGGGCGCGCGCGGATGCCGCAAAGATATTTCCTCGTTGCGCCATTCCGGAGTACATATCCAGGCTTGCAGCGGCCGGAGCGAGAATCACCGTGTCCCCCGGCTGCGCGTGCTGCGCAGCAAAAGCAACGACATGTTTCATTGCTTCTTCGGGGTCGGTGCTCTCAGTCACGAAGACGGGAGTTTCAGGGGCATGCTTATCGACGGCGCGTGCAATCTCTTCCCTGTCCACCCCCAGCAATGCCACCGCACGGAAACGGTGCGCGTGGTCCGCAACAAGTTCATCTACGTCAGCGCCTTTGAGCTGGCCGCCCGCTACCCAGACGATCTTGCCGTCACCAGAACCACGCAGCGCGGAATCTGCTGCGTGTGGGTTGGTGGCTTTGGAATTGTCTACCCAGTCGATGCCACCAGAAGAGTGCACGACTGCACCGCGGTGGCCAGAAACTTTATAGCTGTGGAGCGCACAGTGGATCTGTTCCGGGGATGCGCCCTGTGTCACGCCGACTGCTGTGGCAGCCAGGGCATCCAACACGCCCGCTTGCCCTGCTGGTTCAATTCCATCGACCGGGCTGATCTCAACTGCGGAATCCGCTGCCGAATTTTCAGTTCCGGAAAGCGCGCCGATACGGCTGACGATCGTCCCGTCAACAATGCCGACTTGCCCTGCCTCCGGTGCTCCCAGGGTGAAACCCACGATCGGTGCTTTGCGTGAATGCTTCGCTTCCGCGGCGTATTTCGCTACTTCCGCATCATCGATACCGGCGACAGCAACTGAACTGGAAAAGACCTTTGCTTTAGCCTCTGCATAAGCCGCGAAAGAACCGTGCCAATCAATGTGATCTTCAGCCAGGTTGAGTAATACACCAGCATTCGGTGTGAGCGTGTCGGACCAATGCAGCTGAAAACTGGATAGTTCAGCAACGAGAACATCCACCCGCTGCGGATCTGTGAGTGCATCTGCAACAGCAACACCGATATTTCCGCATGCCACTGCACGCTTACCGGTATACGTTCCTGCTTCCTGCATGATTGCAGCGAGCATGCCAGTCGTAGTGGTCTTCCCATTCGTTCCGGTCACCACTAACCAATCACGTGGCGCACCGAACACACCTGCTTTGTCCAGGCGGTAACACAGCTCGACATCCCCAATCACCTCACAGCCAGCATCACGTGCGGTGACCAGCAAAGGTGAATCCGGACGCCAACCAGGCGATGTCACAACAGTGGGAAAAGAGGAGGCATCCTCAGCTGCTTGCGCGGTAGAAAGCCCACCGAGGAAACGATGGCCCGCACCAGCGACTGACTCTTTCACCTTTTCGAGCTTGGCCGCATCATCATCAGCAACCGCGAATGAAAGCTGCGTCTGCGCCAGCAATTTCGCTGCGCCTAGACCGGAAACACCGGCACCAGCAACGAGCACGGGGCCAGGAACGAGGGCGTCGATCATGCCAAGCTCACCCCTGCTGTGGTGAGCCACTCAGCGTAGAAGACAGCCAGACCGATGACGGCTGCGAGTGCGCAAATGACCCAGAAGCGAATGACCACTGTGGTCTCCGCCCAACCACCGTTTTCAAAGTGGTGGTGGAACGGTGCCATGCGGAACACTCGCTTACCAGTGGACTTGAACACGATGACCTGGATGACAACCGATGCGGCCTCCATGACGAATAGCGCGCCAATGACGACCATCAGCACCTCGGTGCGGCTGGCGATCGAGATACCAGCGACCAGACCACCAAGAGCCAGCGAACCGGTATCACCCATGAAGATCTTCGCCGGGGCGGCATTCCACCAGAGGAAGCCAATGCAGGCGCCAAGACCAGCCGCGCAGAGCACGGCCAGATCCAATGGATCACGCACGTCGTAGCAACCAGCCCCTGGCGACTCTGCACAGGAATTGCGGAACTGCCAGAACGTGATCAACGTGTACGCGAACATGACCAGCGACATCGAGCCGGCAGCCAAGCCGTCAAGGCCATCGGTGAGGTTCACCGCATTGGACCATGCAGCGATGAGGAAGTACACGAAGATGAGGAAGAGGATGGTGCCCAGCACTGCACCACCAACTGCGATATCAAAGGTCTCAATATCGCGGATGAAACTGACCTGAGTCGACCCCGGAGTCAGCCCTGTGCGCTCCTGGGGGAAACGCAGCAGCAAAAAGCCGAAGAGCAACGAGACCGCGAGCTGGCCGACCA
>NZ_CAMXWS010000020.1 GCF_947253065.1 uncultured Corynebacterium sp. | reverse complement strand
TTTTTTAGTTATCCACAGGCCTGGTTCTTCGCCCTGCGTTTGGTGGCGCCGGCTGCTTATTGTTTGGGGCATGAACGATTTCGCGGTTTATGTTGGTGCCACCAACGCCATCGACTCGCTGGGCAGTTTCGATGCCCAGCTGCTTATCGATGCCGGTGCTAACCCCAACCGTGTTACCGAGTGGGCCAGTGTTCACGAGACCTACTACGGAAAAACCAAGCACTCCCGCCAGCAAGCAAACGCTGTACGTATTGCGCGTTCGACGTCGAAGTCGTTGGATCAGTTGGTCTTTATTGAGCAGCAGGTCAAAAAGGCCAAGGATCCATGGAAGACGCGTTTGGCCCTGTTGTCTGTGGAGGGGAACTACGCGACGTTGAAGCGTCGCGCAAAAGACATCGTCGAAGTCCCCGACAAGCCTGCCCCGAAAACATCGGTGCGGTTTACCAAATCGCGTAAAGGTAAGCGGTCGTTTACTGCTACGGGTTCTGAGCGTGATATCGCTGCCCTTGAACACGCCCTGCGCCAGAATTTGGATGCCACTCGTCCAGAGGGGCCGCAGATGTATGAGGCGTTTACTCGCCTGTTGCGTTCAGGTGGTGGGGTGGCCTCTGCGGTGCCGCGACCATTGGTGGTCGTCCCGTTGGCAGACCATATTTCCATCCTCGGTGGGAAAGGCGATGAGACAATTCTTGGGTTGTCGGATGGCACCACCATGACGGGGGCGGAATACCTTGCCCAGCTTCATGGTGCTGAGCTTGAGGTGGCACTGTTCCACCCGGCGGAAGGTGCGGTGAACCTGTACCGCACCCAACGCTTCGCCAACAGCAAGCAAAGAGACCTAGCCCGAGCAACACTGACGACGTGTCCGGTGCCAGGGTGCCGGCATGCTGCTGATCATTGCGAGATCCACCACATCACTGCCTGGAGCCGTGGTGGTGAGACGAATATGGCCAATTTGTCGCCGGTGTGCAGGTATCACAACCGGACTAATGATGATGACCCATGGCGCACACACCGCGGGCGCATACGAAGACGACGCGGCAGCCCAATCTGGGTATCACCACGCGGAAAACCGGTACCGAATAACACCCACCGGTACGGAGCCATGCACCTACTGTTCGGGTGCTAGCGGATTAATTGCCGGCGTATGCGTCTTCGGTGACAAAAAGAGTTGTCTTGGCGAGCCCCGGGATACGAGTCACTGGCCATTCGTCCGAGACCTTCTCGTCGAGAAGGTGGCTAATCGCATCCGTCTTCTCAGCACCGGAGACCAGCAGCCACACCTGCTCTGCGCGTGCGATTGCCGGGTAGGTGAGTGTGATGCGCTCGGCGGGAGGCTTCGGCGAGTCGTCGACACCCACGACGAGCTTCTCGGTTTCCTGCAGCTGTGCAGACGACGGGAACAGCGAGTTGATGTGCCCGTCTCCGCCCATGCCCATGAGGTGCAGGTCAAAACCCTTGGGTGCGTGCTGCTCGAGGACGTCGGAGTATTTCTCAGCAGCTTCCTCGAGAGTGCGGTTCGCAGGGCGGTACCCGTGGATATTGGCCTCCGGGATGTGGACGTGGTTTAGCAGCGCATAGCGTGCCTGTCCTTCATTGGAGTCGGGGTCGTAGACGGGGACGTTTCGCTCGTCACCGAAAAAGACGTGGATGCGGGACCAGTCGAGGTTCTTGGCGCGTACCAGTCGGGAGAGAAGCTTGATTCCGGCGCCGCCGCCGGTGAAGACTACGCGTGCGATGCCGTCCCCATGTACACCACCGGTGTCGGAGGCGATGATCTCCGCGATGGTGTCGACGAAGCGGGTGGATGCTTCGTCGATAAGCACATCGAGGTTGGGGACTTGTTCGACGGTAATCATTGCGTATCGCTCCTTAGATGTCTCGTCCTATGACTCTAGACAAAATTCACGTCGGACAGTGAAAGCAGCGCCTGCGAGTAGGCCCAATCGGGGTCGAGGTGGCGGAGTTCTTCGGAAAGGCAGTCGGCGTCGCTGCGGGTGCTCATGGCCACGAATGAATCCGGCTGGCCGGGGACGCGGACGCGGAAGGTCTTGTCGTCTTTGACGCTGACGGTGACGGGTCCGGAGTTGCGCGTCATGGTCATGCGGCGGATTGGGAAGAGGCGGGATGGCTCGGACGTGGTCTGTTCGCTGCAGATTCGCGTCACGGGGATCTTCAGGCAGTGCGATAGCCATGCAGCAGCGATATCGACGCTGGGATCATCGAGTGGTCCGTCGATCTCGACGGCGGTGACAGGCTCGTGCGGGTAGCGCTCTAACGCAGAGGCGACGACGCCGCGCCAGTGAGTGATGCGGGACCAGAGCATGTCGGAGTCGCCGGGGCAGTAGCCGTTGGCCAGTCGCATCAGAGCGTTGCCATCGACGTTTTCGCGGGCGTTGGTGATGCGTCGGTGCGCGAGCTGCCCAAGCGGGTGGTCTGCCGGTCGTGCCGGCGCGGTTGAAGGCCACCATGCGACAACGGGAGTGTCCGGAAGAAGCAAAGGCGTGACGACGGACGCCAGGTTGTTAGCCAACTCCCCATGCAGGTCCATCACGATGATCTCGGACGCCCCTGCATCATCGGCGAGGATGGCGTGTGCGTCGAGGACGTTCTCGCTCTCGGGGTTGCCGGTGATCAGCATGAGCACGCGTGAAGGATGCTCATGCGAGGCGGTGCGCACATTGTCCAGGATGGATTCGACATCGTCGTGTATGTCGGCGACGACGATGAGCGTCAGCACACGACCGGTGGCCAGCGAGTGGTTCTCCTGGGTGTCCAGGAGCAGCTTGCCGATGGCGCGTGTGGATGTGTCGGACATGGTGATGATCATGTGTGACTCTTCTCGTGCGGGGGTGTCAGGGAGCGATTATCGGAAGGCAACTAGGGGCGACGCCACGTATGACCGTTGATGGCGAGCATTTCATCGGCGGAAGACGGACCCCATGTGCCGGCGGCGTATTCGTCGGGACGTCCATTTTCTGCCCAGAAGTCGAGGATGGGGTCGAGGATTTGCCAGCTGCGTTCGACTTCGGCGGCGGTGGGGAAGAGGCCGGTTTCGTCGAGAAGCGCGTCGAGAATGAGGCGCTCGTAGGCTTCGGGGGACTCTTCGGTGAAGGCTTCGGTGTAGGAGAAGTCCATGTTGACGTCGCGGACTTCCAGGGTCGATCCGGGGACTTTGGAGCCGAAGCGCAGCAAGATGCCTTCGTCGGGCTGGACGCGGATGACCAGTGTGTTGGCGCCGAGCTGGCTGGTCAGTCCCGGGCCGAAAGCTTCGTGGGGTGCCTTCTTGAACACCAGCGCGATCTCAGTGACGCGGCGGCCGAGGCGCTTGCCGGTGCGCAGGTAGAAGGGAACTCCTGCCCAGCGACGGGAATTGATGCCCAGGGTGCACGCAGCGTAGGTCTCGGTGGTGGATTCAGGGTCGAAGCCGTCCTCTTCACGCAGGCCAACGACCTGTTCAGAGCCCTGCCAACCGGCGGTGTATTGGCCACGAGCAGTGGTTTCTTCGAACGGGCCGATGGGTTTGGTGGCGCGAAGGATCTTGAGCTTCTCGTAGCGCAGTTGGCGCGGGGAGAAGGAGACGGGCTCGTCCATGGCCACCAGCGCAAGTAGCTGCAGCAGGTGGTTCTGGATGACGTCGCGGGCCGCGCCAATGCCGTCGTAATAACCAGCGCGACCGCCGAGGCCGATGTCTTCAGCCATGGTGATCTGAACGTGATCGACGAATTGTGCGTTCCACAACGGCTCGAACATCTGGTTGGCAAAGCGCATGGCCAGGATGTTCTGGACGGTTTCTTTGCCCAGGTAGTGGTCAATGCGGAAGACGGCGCGCTCGGGGAAGACCGCGTTGATGGTCTCGTTCAGCTCGCGGGCGGTGGCCAGGTTGTGGCCGAATGGCTTCTCGATGATCACGCGACGCCACTGGCCTTCTTGCGCCTTCGCCATGCCAGTGCGGTCGAGCTGATCGATCACATTAGAGAAGTATTCCGGCGGAACCGACAGGTAGAACGCCCAGTTACCGGAGGTGCCGCGGGTGGCATCCATGTGTTGGAGGAGGGCGGCCATGTTGTCGAAAGCGGCGTCGTCGTCAAACGCACCTTGGACGAAGTGCATGCCTTCGGCAAGGCGTGCCCAGACGTGCTCGTCGAAGTCGGTGCGGGCACCGTTTTCTACTTGTTCGCGGACGTAGTTTTCGAATTCTTCCTTCGACCAGGGGCGACGTCCGAAACCGACGAGGGTGAAGCCGGCGGGCAGCAGGCCACGGTAGGCGAGGTCGTAGATGGCGGGAAGCAGTTTCCGCTTGGCTAGGTCGCCGGTTACTCCGAAAATGACCATGCCGGAGGGGCCGGCAATCCGCGGGAGGCGGCGGTCGGCGTGAGAACGGAGTGGGTTCTTCCAATCATCGGGTGCCGGGTTTGACACAGGCATTCGCCTTTCAGGGATGGGCGTCGTGAGCCGCGTATGAGTATCGCGGCCGTTTTCCTATTGAGAAGATTAAACCTCAAAAGGGCGGCCGCGACGAAGGTTTTTTCTATTTCAGATTCGCGAGCATGGATTCGAGCAGTTCCTGCCACGCATCGACGAACTTATCGACGCCCTCGCGTTCGAGGACAGCAACGACGTCGTCAAGCTCAATGCCCACAGCGGCTAGCTGTTCGAATACCTTGCGGGCATCGTCGGCGGTGCCGTTGAGCGTGTCGCCATGGACGTTGTCACCGCTGATGACTGCGTCGATGGTGGGCTCCGGCATGGTGTTGACGGTGTCGGGCCCAGCGAGCTCGGTGACGTACATGTCTGCTGGGTAGTCCGGGTTCTTCACCCCGGTGGATGCCCAAAGTGGGCGCTGCTTATTTGCACCTTCCGGCAGGTCGCCGAGTGTGTCAAGGAAGAGCTGGTAGGCAAGACGCGCGTTGGCGATGCCTGCTTTGCCCTTCAGTGCACGTGCTTCATCGGTGCCGATGGCGTCGAGGCGGTTGTCCACCTCGGTGTCCATGCGGGAGACGAAGAAGGAGGCCACCGAGTGGATGGTGGAAACGTCGTGACCGTTGGCTGCTGCCTGCGTGATGCCAGCGTTGTAGGCGTCGATGACTTGTTTGTAGCGGTCGACGGAGAAGATCAGAGTGACATTGACGGAGATTCCTTCGGCGAGCACCTGGGTGATCGCGGGAAGGGAGGCGTCGGTGGCGGGGATCTTGATCATGACGTTCGGGCGGTCCACGAGTGCCCACAGCTCTTTGGCGTGAGCTACGGTGGCTGCCTCGTCATCGGCGTGGCGCGGGTCGACTTCGATGGACACGCGGCCGTCTTGGCCGTTGGTCGCCTCGAAGACGTCCATGAAGAGGTCACAGGCGTCCTGGACGTCTTTGACGCTCATGGCGTAGACGGCTTCATCGACGCCGACGTTGCCGGCCTTGAGCTCGGCGATCTGTTCGTCGTATGCGGAGCCAGACGACATAGCGTTAGCGAAGATCGCCGGGTTGGTGGTCACACCTGCCAGAGACTTCGCGGCTTTGATTTCAGCGAGGTTGCCACTGACGATGCGTTCGCGCGACAGATCATCAAGCCAGGTCGAGGTGCCAGCTTCAGCAAGGCGGTCAATTGCGGTCATGTTTTCTCCTTTATCGCTTATCGACGTTTCCCAGGTCCCTTAAACCCCGTCACCACGCACTGGGCCGCGCTGCGGATCAGCGGCAGATTCAGCGGTCTCGGTTCCGGCCTTGACAGAGTCGAGGGACTCGTGTGCTGCGGACACGACGGCTTCGGTGGTGATGCCGAAGCGCTCGAAGAGCTCTGCACCCGGGGCGGATGCACCGAAGTGCTCGAGGGAGACGTTTCGGCCCTGGTCGCCGGTGAAGCGGAACCACGGCATGGCCACGCCTGCTTCGACGGAGACACGCGCACGAACATTGCGCGGGAGGACTTCGTCGATGTAGGCGCGGTCCTGCTGCAGGAACCAGTCCATCGACGGCATGGAGACAACGCGGGTAGCAATACCGTCTGCCTCCAGCTCCTTGGCTGCTGCGACTGCGAGCTGTACCTCGGAACCAGAGCCCATGAGGATCACATCAGGTGTGCCGGTGGATGCTTCGACGAGTACGTAAGCACCGCGTGCGACACCGTCGATGGCCTTTTCCTTGGTGCCCTCGAGAACCGGCAGGTTCTGGCGGGACAGTGCGAGTGCCTTTGGGTGCGGGTCAGCCTCGAGAGCTGCCTTCCATGCAGCGGCGGTCTCATTGGCGTCTGCCGGGCGGATCACGGACAGGTCCGGGATCGCGCGCAGGGCAGTGAGGGTCTCAACGGGCTGGTGCGTCGGACCGTCTTCGCCAAGTCCGATGGAATCGTGGGTGAAGACGTAGTAGCCATCAATACCCGACAACGCAGCAACGCGAATGGAAGGGTAGAGGTACTCGGAGAAGATCAGGAACGTACCGCCATAAACACGGGTGTTGCCGTGCAGAGCGATGCCGTTCATGATCGCGCCCATGCCGTGCTCGCGGATACCGAAGTGCAGGTTGCGGCCGTAGGGGTGCGCGGTGAACATTTCGGTGGAGATCGCTTCCGGGCCGAACGACGGTTCGCCCTTGATCAGGGTGTTGTTCGAGCCAGCCAAGTCAGCGGAACCGCCCCACAGCTCCGGCAGGGTCTTTGCCAGGGCCTGGATCGCAGCTTCGGAAGCCTTACGGGTAGCCACGCCCTTCTCGTCCGGCTCCCACGTCGGCAGCTCATCAGCCCAGCCTGCGGGCAGTTCGCGTGCAGAGAGACGATCGAGGAGGGACTTGCGGTCGGGGTTGGAGGCAGCCCATGCGTCGAAAAGCTCTTGCCATTCCTTGTGCGCTGCGGCGCCGCGCTCGACGAGCTTGCGGGTGTGCGCAATGACGTTGTCTTCGACCGGGAAGTTCTCGGAGGCGTTGAAGCCGAGGACCTCCTTGACGGCAGCGACTTCGTCTGCGCCGAGGGCTGCGCCGTGGACTGCGCCGGTGTTCATCAGGTTCGGGGCAGGGTAGCCGATGACCGTCTTGATGCGAATCATCGTCGGCTTCGATGTTTCGGCCTTTGCCTTCTCGACGGCCTCAAGGATCGCAGCGACATCCTCGCCGGATTCGACGGTGAGAGTCTGCCAGCCGTATGCCTCGTAGCGTGCGAGCACGTCCTCATTGAAAGCGATCTGGGTGTCGTCCTCGATGGAAATGCGGTTGTCATCCCAGAAGGCGATGAGGTTGCCCAGCTGCTGGGTGCCGGCGAGCGAGCTGGCTTCGCTGGTCACGCCTTCCTGCAGGTCGCCGTCGCCGGCGATGACGTAAATGAAGTGGTCGAAAGGCGACTTGCCGGGAGCTGCTTCCGGGTCAAACAGGCCACGCTCGCGACGAGCAGCCATAGCCATGCCCACTGCAGATGCGAGCCCCTGACCAAGCGGACCGGTGGTGATCTCCACACCATCGGTGTGGTTGTACTCCGGGTGGCCCGGGGTCTTGGAGCCCCAGGTGCGCAGTGCCTTTAGGTCCTCGATTTCCAGGCCGAAGCCACCGAGGTAGAGCTGAATATACTGGGTCAGCGACGAGTGGCCGGCAGACAGCACGAAGCGGTCGCGACCAATCCAGCGCGGGTTAGCGGGATCGTGGCGCAGAACGCGCTGGTAAAGGGTGTATGCCAGTGGCGCCAGCGACATCGCGGTGCCGGGGTGGCCCGAGCCGCAGTTCTCCACGGCGTCGGCAGCCAGCACACGCACGGTGTTCACGGCGCGGGTGTCTTCCGCGGTCCAGTCCTCCGGGTAGCGGGCCACAGTCAAGGCCTGCAGCTCGACGGGGAGCGACGCTGCGGCGTCGGAGACCCCGGTGGTCGGCTGGGATGAGTTATCGGAAGAGGTAGTCACAGTGTCCTCGCTTACCAGTGTGTCGGAGCTAACTAACTCTTTACACACTAGTGGTAAAGCTCGGGCGAGGATTGCGACAGGCCCGTCAACTCTGTCACCCTGCTCAGTCGAGGTAGTCGACGACCTCAACGGGCGTGTACGTATTCTCCTCACTAACCGGCACAGGTATTCCGTTCGTGCCGTAGGTGTAGGCAAGGAACCCCACCTTCAGCCCGTTCCGCTCAATAATCCGCGGTTTCGCACGGTCCTGCGGGGAGGCGAAGCTGCCCGTGTACAGCATTCCCATTACGCAATACACCCAGAAAGAAGAGCAGCTCCCGAGAGCAGCGCAAGAAGTTTGGTGGTGACACGGGAGGACATAGACAAATATTTAACAACACGGAACTCATTCCCGCGCGGTGATTTCATGCGGGTGGGAGCGGGGACTAGGATGCGTAGGGCGTAAGGAGACGGGGCGTCGGATAAGCGCGGGAACTTATGCGCGCACGGCTGCGACTAGTCCCCAACGAAGAAAACCGCGCTGAATGAGGAGTTGTGTTGGAGACCGTCAAGGCGTACTTCGCGCTAACGAAGCCGCGAGTCATCGAGCTTTTGCTGGTCGCCGCTATCCCCGCGATGCTGCAGGCTGACCGCGGTGAAGTGCACGTCTGGCTGATTTTGGCGACGTTGTTCGGCGGCTGGATGGGTGCTGCTGCGGCGAATACGTTCAACATGGTCGTTGACTATGACATCGACCAGAAGATGGGGCGCACTCGCGCGCGTCCGCTCGTGCGCCACAAGGTGACTAAGGAGCGTGCGCGGATCTTCGCATTCGCCCTGCTCATCGCTTCTGTCCTGTGGCTCGGGCTGGTGTGCTCCTCGTGGCTGGCCGCATTGTTTATCCTGCTGACTAACTGGTTCTACATCTTCGTGTACACCAAGTGGCTGAAGCGTCGCACCTGGCAGAACGTTATTTGGGGTGGCGCGGCCGGCTGTATGCCTGTGCTTGTTGGCTGGGCCGTGATCCGTGGCGCGGTCGACGACGGAAGCTCTGATCAGTGGTGGCAGGCAATCGTGCTGTTCATGATCATCTTCTTCTGGACACCGCCGCACACATGGGCGCTGGCCATGAAGTATCGCGATGATTACGAACGCGCTGAAGTCCCCATGCTGCCCGTTGTTGCGACCCCAGTTGCGACAACCCGCCAGATCGTCTTCTACTCCTGGCTGACCGTGATCACGTCGCTGCTGCTCGTGCCGGCTGCATCTTGGATTTATTTCGCGGTGGCGCTGCTGTCCGGTGGTGCATTCTTGGTTATGGCGACGCGACTGCACAACAGCGTGAAGAACGGCGGCGACGTCAAGCCGCTCAAGCTGTTCATTTTGTCGAATAACTACCTGGCGGCTTTGTTCTTGGGCCTGTCTGTTGACGCGGTGCTGGGCCTGGAAACCCTCGGCCAGCTCATCGGCTAGCCGAGGTTATTCAGCGACTTTCAGGACGATCGAGCCTGTCGTCTTGCGGGCTTGCAGGTCCTTGTGGGCCTGGGCTGCATCGGCAAGCGGGTAGGGCTCTTGGACGCGGAGGTTGAGCGTCCCATCGTCGACAGCGCGGACTACGGCTTGGGCGCGCATGCGGAATTCATCATCGCTGGCGGTGTATGCACCGATGGACGGGCGGGTCAGGAAGATCGATCCGTGCGTGTTCAACAGCTGTGGATCAATCGGTTCGACCGGGCCGGAGGCCGCACCGAATAGGCAGACGAGACCGCGGGGACGGACCGCTTCGAGGGATTCATGGAAGGTGTCTTTGCCCACGCCGTCGTAGACCACGTCGACACCGCGGCCACCGTTGCGGCGGCGCACCATCTCAGCGAGGTCGTCGCTATAGCGGAAAACTTCGGTGGCACCGGCCTCGTAGGCAAGCTTTTCTTTTTCATCGGTGGAAACGACCGAATAGACCGTGGCTCCTTGTGCAGCGGCCAGCTGGGTGAGCAGCAGGCCCACACCACCGGCGCCGGCGGTGATGAGTAGCGAATCACCTTGTTGCGTATCGCGCACGCCGTACAGCAGGTAGTGCGCGGTGATGCCCTGGAGCAGCATCGTCGCAGCAATGTGCGGCGGAATGGTGTCTGGCACCGCGACGAGGCGTCCACGATCGACGCACACGTATTCGGCGTACGAGCCAGGAGCGGAATCCCACGCCACTACAGTGCCAGGGGCGATTTCACCGGCGGGGTCTTCAACGACCTCGCCACAGCCTTCTAGACCCGGAGTGAACGGGAGCTCAGAGTGGTAGATGCCTTCGCGGTAATAGGTGTCGATGTAGTTGACACCCGCGTAGGCGAGCTTGACCAGAACTTGGCCGGGGTTGGGGGAGGGGACGGGGACGTCGGCAAGCGTGAGCACGTCCGGGCCGCCATGTTCGGTGATCTGGATAGCCTTCATACATATCCAGGTTACGCGTGCGCGCCCGTGCTCAAAGCGAATTGCTTTACGACGTACTCGTGTTGAACTGTTCCGACTTCAGCAACGGCAGACGACGGTTGCCGTGGGCGTAGAGGAACGCCGTGAAGGCGACGACGACGCTGGACATGAGAATGTGCATAGGGACAGTCCAACGCGGCACACCCAGGTAGTACTGACCAAGCCCGATTGCCCACTGGATCACGATCATGGCAACCAGCACCATGGAGGTCTTAAACGCATCCTTCGGGGCCTTGTCACGGCGCAGAATGAAGACCGCGAAGAGCGTGAATGCAAGGTAGGCGTACATGGAAGCGGCGTGGACGTAGGCAAGCGTCTGGGTGGGCAGGTCGAGGCGACCTTCCATGCCAACAGCTGCATCGCCAGAGTGAGGGCCGGAACCAGTGACCATTGTGCCGGTGATCAGCACGAGGCTGAGGGCAACAGCCGCGATGACAACGAGCCAGCGGGCAGTGTTGGAGAAACGTCGCTCAGGTGCGACATCATCGGCTTCGGCTACTCGCATGTAGAGCACAGCAGCGACGAAGACGAGCACCATTGATGGCAGGAAGTGGATGGCCACGGACCACCAGCGAAGCTCGAGGAGGACGGAGATTCCGCCGATGATCGCCTGGATCAGAACGCCGATGCCAGAGATGACGGAAAGCGTGATGATTTCGCTCCGGCGCCTGGCGCGGAGTACGGCGATGAACAGCACGATTGTTGCGGCAGCCACGACGAATGTCAGCGTGCGGTTGCCGAACTCGATCACTTGATGCACCAGTGGATTCGCGCCCGGCACTGGGAAGAGCGAGCCTTCGTGGCACAGCGGCCAGGTATTGCAGCCAAGGCCTGAGCCGGTCACGCGCACCAGCGAGCCGGTGAAGGTGATGCCCGCCTGCGCGAGCAGCACGATGAGGGCGAAGATGCGCTGTGTCTTCACCGTCGGGACCTGCTTGAGTCGTTCCCAGAAGGTCATCGATTCAGCAGACGAGGTAGTTGGGGTGGTGGTGCTCACGGTCAGATCGTGCCTTTCACGTGATCGAAGTAAACAAAATAGAAAAGAAGTCTCGTACTATCCGTCGAATTTGAACCAGCGGATAGTTCCCGCGATGGCGAAAATGGCCCAAGCGATAAGCGCGAGCCATGCCCATGGGTGGATGACGGCACTGAGTGCTCCATCCATTGCGCTTGCTAGGGCGACGGAAGGAACGAGGTTCCACACTCCTGCGTCGCTAAGACTATCGGAGTAGACAACCCACCCAAGGATGGCGAGCAGAAGCAGCCAAATAAAGTTCGCGCCAGCTAGGACGACCTCGGAAGATTGGGTGCCACCGAGCAAAAGTCCGAGTGCTGTGAATGCGGTTACGCCGGCGAGTAGCGTGAGAAAACCGAGTACTGCACCGCCCAGTGAGATACGCCAGCCCAATGCCAGAGCAATTCCGCCCAGGACAATGATTTGGACCAATACGGTGGCTAGAACACCGAGGACTTTTCCAGCGATGATTGTCCACGCGGGAACGCCCGACGCGCCAGTACGCTTTAATGCGCCGTATCGACGATCAAACGCCAGCGAAATCGCCTGCCCCGTGAACCCAGCGGAGGCCGCTGCGATGGAGAACACCATGGTGACGATCTGGTCCAGGGTCGCGTTCTCACCCAAAACTGGAATCAGGCTCGCACCAATGAGGATCGCTGCGGGAATGATCAGATTGACCAAAATCTGCTCGCCGTGGCGGAGCAGCAGTGTTGCTTCGATGCGACCTTGCGATGCGATCATCTGGGCAGCACTCGCCCGTTTGGGTGCGGGAGCAAAGGTGCCCGGTGCGAAACGTTCGCTGGTGGTCTTCTGAGCTGAAGTCGTCATGGTTCTAGGCCCTCAGTTCTTTGCCGGTGAGGTCGAGAAAAACATCTTCAAGTGTGCGGTGGTGCACGCCCAACTGCTTGATCAGGACATTCTGCCGTGCTGCCTCAGCGGCGACAGTGGCGATGATTTGTGGGTCGCCGGCGGAGTCGAGGCGGTAGGTGGGGGAGTCGGTGTCGTCGATAAGCGTTGCGCTAATACCCACGGCCGAAAGGTCGAGTGGTGCGGAGGTATGTAGGCGGAGCTCGGGCGCTGCGCCGCTGTCGATGAGCTCGGCTGGAGTGCCGGATGCGACGACGTTGCCCTTATCGATGATGACCACCTGGTCTGCGAGCATTTCCGCTTCGTCCATGAGGTGCGTGGTCAAGATGATGGTGACGCCGTCGCGTTTGAGTGCTGTGACGAGGTCCCACACGGCACGCCGTGATTGTGCGTCCATACCCGCGGTCGGCTCATCGAGGAATACCAGCTCCGGTCGGCCAATAAGGGCGAGCGCGAGCGACAGTCGTTGCTGCTGTCCACCGGAAAGGCGCCGGTAGGTGGTCTTGGCCACCTTGTTCAGACCCAGGATGTCCATGAGCCACTCCGGATCAAGAGGATCGGCGTTGTAGGAAGCGGTCAGATCAAGCATCTCTTTGACACGGATGCCGGAATAGGACCCGCCACCCTGAAGCATGATGCCGATGCGCTCGCGTACTTTTTCGCCCTCACGCTGTGGGTCAAGTCCCAGCACGGAAATCGATCCGCTCGTGGGTGTGGTGAACCCTTCGCACATTTCAATGGTGGTGGTTTTGCCCGCCCCATTGGGTCCAAGCAACGCGAGCACTTCGCCCCGGCGGGCGGTGAAGCTCAAACCATCCACAGCAGTGATGGCCCCAAAAGTTTTGACCACGCCGCGCACATCGAGAGCAACGTCATGTGTTGCGTCGGAAGCGCTGCCGTCGGAAAATCGTGCAGGTTTCATCGCGCATTAGTGTAGAACTTTTTGTCCACGGAACCGGAACCACGCCCAAGCGAGCAGGGCGATCACGATCACAGCGATGAGTGCGTTGATGTAGATCATGGCCACCGCACCCGCTGGAAGTGCCAGCCCACGGGGGAGAACGACGAAGCTGAAGAGCGCCGAATATGCCGCGGTACCTGCTCGGAAGAAGGTGCGGTTAGCCCACCCGGCGAGCGGCATGATGCCCCAGAGCGGGTACCACGGGTGTACCACGGGGAAGAGCAGGACGAGCACCAAGGTGGCCACACCGAGCCCCCCAACGGGGTGAATCGTGCCCTTGAAAGTTGCCCAGAGCATGCGGAGGCAGAACGCGACGGCGATGATGAGTCCGCAGGTGCGAGTGATCACTAGCGTCGCTTCGGAGTGATCGCCAAGCCCGAGAAGTTGGCCGAAGAATGCCGAGATCACGCCGACATCAGTAGTCACGGACAGCCAACTGCGGATCGTTGCAGCTCCGCCTTGGCCTGTGATCCAACCGAGCCCGATCCCGGTGATCACAGTGGCAGCGGCAATCGAACACACCATCACGACAGCTTGGAATGCAGCAGCGCACACGATTCCCAGCACGCCGCCCCAGCGCCGTGCAAGCGCCATGCCAACGAAACCTAGCGCGAGGAAGCCTGTCACCTTGACCATTCCGGCGCAGCTGATCAGCACACCTGAAATGACTAATAAGCACCATCCGGAAGGCGCACGAAGCCGGTCGACTCCACGCAAACCGAGCTCGAGACCGACGAGCAAAATGCCCATCATGATCGCCTCATTATGAATGCCACCAACGAGGTGCAGGATCACCAGCGGGTTGAGCACGCCCAGCCACACAGCGGCAGAGCGGTTGACCCCACAGCGATTGGCCAGTGCCACGATCGCCCATGCTGCCGCAGCCACACCGAGCAGCGACAACACACGGTGGCAGAACACGCCCCAGAAGATATTCGTGCCGGTCAGCTGTGCAATGAGCGAAGAAATCCCGAGCGCGATAGGCCCGTACGGTGAGGGCGATTCAGCCCAAATAAAAGGCACACTGCGCGCGAGTGGATGCTCGTGGCCGAGCAGCTGGACTGGGCCTGCAGAATACGGGTCGATGCCTTCGGCAACGATCGCGCCTTGTGCAAGGTACGAGTAAATATCCTGCGTGAACAGCGGAGCGGTGAAAACCAGCGGGAAGACCCACGCGCCGAAGGTACGTAAAAGCACCGACACACCAACTCGCGAAGGGCCGCCAGCCGCGCCGACGAATGCGCCCATAAGCAGCCACGCGACAACGAGCAAAGCAACGCCAACAAGCACAATGCTTGACGACGCCAACATCATCCGCCCCATCATCGCCCCGAAGGGGAGTGACCCGAATGAAGTATTCGAAGCATCAACCACAGGCAGTGCTCCGCCGCCGATACCGCCAAGACCCATCAGCAACGTGCCAATGAGGCCGAGGACGCGAAGCAGTTCAAACCGGTTGCGTTCCCAAATGGATGGCGTAGCCGATGGGGCCATCCCGCCAAGAGGATCGGAGTGGAGTTCGGCTGAGCGTGAGCCCGGCCGGCCGAGACGAGGTAGTTCGCGCAGGATCCGGTAGATGCCGGCGGGTCGGCGACCGGAGGAGGGCTGCTGTGCGCTCTCCTCAGAAACGGTTCGACCGGTCTGCGATTTCACAGATGCAGTGTACAAAAGCCCGACGGTGTGGAACCAAACCTTGAAGAAACCCTGAAATTAACGCACACTAGTGTTGTCTAAAGGTGAGCTGCCCATTTCAGCGAGGGCAGCTGACGTGGTTTTCCTAGTTTTCTAGGTTTTCTAGGCGTTTTAGAAAGGAGCTGGGACGCGACAATGCCTGGTGCACAGCGGTCGACCGATGGTCAGACTCGTCGACGCATCATGTCCACGATGTTGCGGACTGGCCCGGCCACGGCAGCAGAACTCGCTAAGAAGGTGGAGCTCTCGCCAGCTGGTGTACGCCGGCACATAGACAAATTGCTCGATGAGGAACTCGTGGAAGCATGCCCGCCCCAATCACAGTCGCCGTCGGCGAAGCCAACACGTGGCCGCCCAGCACAGCACTACCGCCTTACTGAAGACGGGCGAGACAGCTTTGGCAACGGCTACGACGAACTCGCCCTCGAGGCCATCGCCGAGATTGAAGAACTCGGTGGTAGAGAGGCAGTGCGGAATTTGGCGCGGAAGAGGGCGCAAAGGTTGCTAGGGAGCGTCGATAAGCGAGATTCTGGTGTTGCTACCGGCGATGTTGCTGGTGCCGCAACCCGTGTTGCAGATGCATTTGCAGCCCATGGCTACGCGGCTGAAGCGAACCACGTAGGCTCAAGTCTGCAACTGTGTCAGCATCACTGTCCGGTTCACGCGGTCGCTGCCGAGTACCCGGAAATTTGTGAAGCTGAGCACGAGCTAATCGCGGAACTGGTGGGTGCGCACGTCGCACCGCTGGCACTGATTGCCAACGGTGATGGTGTGTGTACTACGCACATCAGTCTCGCAGCGAGCGAAAGACCCAAGCTGGAGGAAACAGATTGCGAAAGGAGCGGAGACGATGACTAGTACGACTCCCGCACCCGGCCTGGAAAAGCCGATGAATGATGATGAGATCATTGAGTCGATGGGGCCGTACAACTACGGCTGGCACGACTCTGATGAGGCAGGTTCTGTTGCCCGTCGTGGTCTCAATGAAGAGGTCGTCCGCGACATCTCTGCGGCCAAGAATGAGCCGGAGTGGATGCTGGAACAGCGCCTGAAGGCGCTGGAGATGTACAACAAGAAGCCCCTGCCTAACTGGGGTCCGGATCTGTCTGGCATCGACTTTGACCAGATCAAGTACTTCGTCCGCTCCACCGAGAAGCAGGCGACGAGCTGGGAAGACCTGCCGGAAGACATTAAGAACACCTACGACAAGCTGGGTATCCCGGAAGCTGAGAAGCAGCGCCTCGTTGCAGGTGTTGCTGCGCAGTACGAGTCTGAGGTTGTCTACCACAAGATCCGTGAGGACCTTGAGGAGCAGGGCGTTATCTTCGTTGACACCGATACCGGTCTGCGCGAGTACCCGGAGCTGTTCAAGGAATACTTTGGCTCTGTCGTCCCGGCTGGTGACAACAAGTTCTCCGCACTGAATGCTGCTGTGTGGTCTGGCGGTTCCTTCATTTACGTCCCGAAGGGCGTGCACGTGGAGATCCCGCTGCAGGCATACTTCCGCATCAACACCGAGAACATGGGTCAGTTTGAGCGCACCCTGATCGTCGTCGACGAGGACGCATACGTCCACTACGTCGAGGGCTGCACCGCGCCGATCTACCAGTCTGACTCGCTGCACGCTGCTGTAGTTGAGATCATCGTGAAGAAGAACGCGCGCTGCCGCTACACCACGATTCAGAACTGGTCCAACAACGTGTACAACCTGGTCACCCAGCGTGCACGCGCCGAGGAAGGTGCCACGATGGAGTGGGTCGATGGCAACATCGGCTCCAAGGTGAACATGAAGTACCCGGCAGTGTGGATGACCGGCCCGAACTCCCGTGGTGAGGTCCTGTCCGCTCAGTTCTGTGGCGAGGGCCAGGTCCAGGACACTGGTGCAAAGGTTGTTCACATGGCACCAAACACCTCTTCCAACATTGTGTCTAAGTCTGTTTCCCGTAATGGTGGCCGTGCTGCCTACCGCGGTCTGGTGCAGATCAACGCAAACGCGAAGAATTCCCACTCCAATATTGAGTGTGACGCGCTGCTGGTGGACAACATCTCGCGTACGGATACGTATCCGTACAACGACATCCGCAACGACCACGTGACCTTGGGCCACGAGGCGAAGGTGTCGAAGGTCAGCGAGGAGCAGCTGTTCTACCTGATGTCGCGCGGCATCTCCGAGGAAGACGCAATGGCAATGATCGTCCGCGGCTTCATCGAGCCGATTGCTAAGGAGCTCCCGATGGAGTACGCGCTGGAGCTCAACCGACTCATTGAACTGCAGATGGAAGGATCGGTGGGTTAAACCCTCATGACTGAAGCAACCGCAACTCCCGCTAAGAAGCGCGTTGGCAACGCGACCTTCCACGACAACAAGGGCGACCTGTTCGCTTCTTATGACGTGAATGATTTTGAGGTTCCGCAGGGCCGTGACGAAGTCTGGCGCTTCATCTCCCTGCGTCGCCTCCGTGGCCTGCACAACGGCAAGTTCGCTGAGCAGACCGACGCGCAGGTGGATATCAAGGCCCCTGCCGAGGTCACCGTCGAGGAGGTTTCGCGTGATGACGAACGACTGAAGTCCGTCACCGCCCCGACCGACCGCATCGCTGCTCAGGCATGGACCTCCATGCCGCATGCATCGATCGTGACCATCCCGGCGAATGCTGACCTGGCTGAGCCGATCGTGATCACCACGACCGGTGCTGGTCTGGACAACACCACGTTTGCTGGCCTGCACATTGAGGCAGGGGAGAGCTCCCGTGCCACCGTTATCGTGCAGTACACCGGCTCCGGTACCCACGCTGACAACGTCAACTTCAATATCGGCGACAATGCGCACATCAACGTGGTTGTCGATGGCGAGTGGAATAACGACGCAGTCCACGTCGGTGCCCAGAGCATCGTTGTCGGCCGCGACGCTGTCCTGCGCCACACCGTGGCTACCTTCGGCGGCGAAGTTGTCCGTAATACCCCGCGTGTGAAGTACGCAGGTACCGGCGGCGACGCTGAGCTGAATGGTGTGTACTACGCCGACGACGGCCAGTACATCGAGAATCGTCTCCTGGTTGACCACAACCACCCGTACTGCCGTTCCAACGTGCTGTACAAGGGTGCACTGCAGGGCGACAAAGACTCCAAGCTGCCTGACGCACGCACCTGCTGGGTCGGCGATGTCCTGATCCGCTCCAACGCATCTGGCACCGAGACCTACGAGGCGAACCGCAACATCGTGCTCACCGACGGCGCACGCGCTGATGCGATCCCGAACCTCGAGATCGAGACCGGTGACATCCCTGGTGCTGGCCACGCCGCTACCGTCGGCCGCTTCGATGAAGAGCAGCTGTTCTACCTCAAGTCCCGCGGTATCCCGGATGGCGAGGCGCGTCGCCTGATCGTCCGTGGCTTCTTCAACGAAGTCCTCAACCGCATCCCTGTCGAGTCCGTACGCGAAGAACTGATCAATCGCGTGTCCGGCGAGCTCGAGCAGGTCAACCTGTAGGGCCCTGGCTAAAGGGAACACACTTTAAAGACGAAAGAGAAACGAGTTCTATGCCTACTCTGGAAATCAAAAACCTCCACGCCTCGGTCCTCCCACTTGAGGAAGGCCAGGATCCGACTCCGATCCTCAAGGGCGTCAACCTGACCATCAACTCCGGTGAGACCCACGCCATCATGGGCCCGAACGGCTCCGGCAAGTCCACGCTGGCCTACACCCTGTCCGGCCACCCGTCTTACGAGGTGACCGAGGGCGAGGTGCTTCTCGACGGTGAGAACCTCCTCGAGATGGAAGTCGACGAGCGTGCACGCGCTGGCCTCTTCCTGGCTATGCAGTACCCGGTCGAGGTCCCTGGCGTGTCCTCCTCCAACTTCATGCGTTCCGCTGTCACCGCTGTTCGCGGCGAGGCACCGAAGCTGCGTGAGTGGGTCCAGGAGCTGAACCAGGTCCGCGACGAGCTGAAGATCGACCCGTCGTTCAGCGAGCGCTCCGTCAACGAGGGCTTCTCTGGTGGCGAGAAGAAGCGCCACGAGGTCATGCAGCTCTCCCTGATGAAGCCGAAGTTCGCAGTCATGGACGAGACCGACTCCGGTCTTGACGTTGACGCACTGCGCATTGTCTCCGAGGGCATCAACCGCTACCAGGAGGAGACCAACGGCGGCATCCTGATGATTACGCACTACCAGCGCATCCTGAACTACGTGCGCCCGGACCACGTGCACATCTTCGCCGACGGTGTGATCAAGCATTCCGGTGGCTTCGAGCTGGCAGAGAAGCTCGAGGCTGAGGGCTACGAGGCATTCGTTTAAACCCTCAACGAACGGCCGGCCCTTTTCGCCGGCCGTTTTCTATTCCCCATTCATTATCTAGTTGAGAACCGAGCTCCATGACTCAGTACGTAAACCCCGATGGCACTTTGAACACCGACGCAATTCGCGCGGAGTTTCCGATCCTTTCGCGCACCGTGCGTGAGGACACTCCCTTGGTGTACCTCGATTCTGGTGCGACTTCGCAGCGCCCGGAACGTGTATGGCGTGCGGAAGAACAGTTCGTGCTGAATACTTTTGCGCCTGTTCACCGTGGCGCGTACCAGTTGGCCGAGGAAGCCACGGATGCGTACGAGTCAGCTCGCGAGAAGATCGCTACGTTCGTCGGGGCAGAGGGCCATGAGATTGCGTTCACGAAGAATGCGACCGAGGCGCTCAACCTCGTCGCTTACACGCTTGGCGACGATCGTGCTGGCGACCTCCAGATCCGTGAAGGCGACACCATCGTGATCACGGAACTAGAGCACCACGCCAACCTCGTACCTTGGCAGGAGCTCGCTCGACGCACTGGCGCAACGTTGAAGTGGTACGGGATGACCGATGATGGCCGCATTGATCTCGATTCCCTCGAGCTCGATGAGACGGTCAAGGTCGTCGCTTTTACCCACCAGTCGAATGTCACGGGTGCGATTGCCGATGTTGATGAGCTCGTCCGACGCGCAAAGGCTGTCGGTGCTCTCACCGTGCTGGATGCATGCCAGTCGGTGCCGCATCAGCCGGTCAATTTCCACGCTCTTGACGTGGACTTCAGCGCCTTCTCCGGCCACAAGATGTGCGGTCCGTCCGGCGTCGGGGTCGTTTACGGCAAGGGAAAGCTTCTCGACGCACTGCCGCCCTTCCTCACCGGTGGCTCCATGATCGAAGTTGTCCGTATGGAGGGTTCGACCTTTGCGCCGGCACCGCAGCGCTTCGAGGCCGGCACACAGATGACTAGCCAGGTTGTCGGTCTGGGCGCCGCCATCGATTTCCTCAATGAGATCGGCATGGACAAGGTCGCTGCTCACGAGCACGAGCTCACCGCTTATACCTTGGAGCGTATGAAGGAGATCGAGGGTCTTCGCATCATTGGTCCGGAAACAGCCGATTCGCGTGGTGGCGCCATCTCCTTCGTGGTTGACGGCATTCACCCCCACGACTTGGGGCAGGTCCTCGACTCGAAGGGCGTGTGCATTCGCGTTGGACACCACTGCGCCTGGCCAGCCCACCGCGGCTTGGACGCACAGTCCACCGCACGCGCTAGTTTCTACCTGTACAACACAAAGGCAGAGATCGACACGCTTATTAACGGCATCAAGGCTGCCAAGGAATTCTTCGGTGCCTAGCGTCGTTGAGCAAGGTAGAACTTAAAGCAATCAGAAGTTTTAAAAGGTCAAGGCAGAAGAAAGAAACGCATGAACCTAGAGTCGATGTACCAAGAGGTCATCCTCGACCACTACAAGAACCCGCAGAACGCGGGTCTGCGTGACCCGTACGAGGCCGAGGTGCACCACGTCAACCCGTCGTGCGGTGACGAGCTCACACTCCGTGTCCACCTGTCTGAAGACGGCAACACTGTCGAAGATATTTCGTATGACGCGGAAGGGTGCTCGATCTCGCAGGCGTCGACAAGCGTGCTCACCGAGGAAGTGATCGGTCTGCCTGTCGCTGAGGCGATGAAGAAGCTTGATGCTTTCGAGGAGATGATCACGTCCAAGGGCGAAAAAGAAGGCGACGCTAGTCTCATCGGCGATGGAATCGCCTTTGCCGGTGTGGCGAAATTCCCTGCACGCGTGAAGTGTGCACTGCTCGGTTGGAAGGCATTTCAAGCTGCAACGAGCGATGCGATCACCGAGATTGAAAACAACCAGAACAAGGAGTGACCAGTTATGACCACCCCGAATGAAGAAAGTACCTCCAAGTCGAGCTTTGACGGTCCTGGCGAGCGCCCAGAGCAGACCGAAAAGCAGATCCAGATCGCCGCTGATGTCGCCGAGTACTTGCACGACGTGATTGACCCGGAGCTGGGCATCAATATCGTTGACCTCGGTCTCGTCTACGACATTTGGATCGAGGAAGAAGGCGACAAGAACCGTGCCGTGATCAACATGACGCTGACGTCGCCTGCTTGTCCGCTTACCGACGTCATCGAAGAGCAGGCCGAGCAGGCCGCTGTTGGCTCCGGCACCGTCGACGCCATGACCTTGAACTGGGTTTGGATGCCGCCGTGGGGCCCGCACATGATCACTGAGGAAGGCCGCGAGCAGCTTCGCGCACTCGGCTTCGCCGTCTAATCAGATGATTTGACCGCAACGGTAAACTGACCCGTTGTGATTGTCACCAACGACCTCGAAGTTCGCGTCGGCGCCCGCACCCTTCTGTATGCGCCCGGCCAGCACTTGCGCGTGCAGGCGGGCGACCGAATCGGCCTAGTAGGCCGCAACGGTGCGGGCAAGACCACCACGATGCGCATTTTGTCGGGGGAGACTGAGCCCTATGGCGGTTCGGTGACGCGTACAGGCGAGATCGGCTACCTGCCGCAGGATTCTCGCGAGGGGAATATCGAGCAAACCGCGCGCGATCGCGTCTTGTCGGCCCGCGGGCTCGATCAGCTGCGTTCTTCCATGGAGCGGCAACAGGAGATCATGGAGACCGAAGACGGTTCCAAGCGCGATGCTGCGATTTCCAAATACTCCCGCTTCGAGGAGCGCTTCCAGGCTCTCGGTGGCTATGAAGCGGATGCGGAGGCCGCGCAGATCTGTGACAACCTCGGGCTTCCCGCGCGCATTCTGGATCAGCCACTCAAGACACTGTCGGGTGGTCAGCGCCGACGCGTGGAGCTTGCTCAAATTCTCTTCGCGGCCAATGATGGCGCGGGCAAGTCCGCAACCACGCTGCTTCTCGACGAGCCCACCAACCACCTCGACGCCGACTCGATTACCTGGCTGCGTGATTTCCTGTCCAAGCACGACGGCGGGCTGATTATGATCTCACACGACGTCGAACTCCTCGACGCCGTGTGCAACAAAGTCTGGTTCCTGGACGCTGTGCGTGGGGAAGCGGATGTGTACAACATGGGCTTTTCTAAGTACAAAGATGCCCGCGCCGATGACGAAGCACGTCGCCGTCGTGAACGGGCGAATGCGGAAAAGAAAGCCTCAGCCCTGCAGAAGCAAGCCGCCAAGCTCGGCGCGAAAGCCACCAAGGCTGCTGCCGCGAAGCAGATGTTGGCTCGCGCGGACCGCATGATGAACGAGCTCGATGAAGTGCGCGTAGCTGACAAGGTCGCGTCGATTAGCTTCCCGGAGCCCGCACCGTGCGGGAAGACGCCGTTGTTCGGCAAAGGCCTGACCAAGATGTACGGTTCGCTGGAAGTGTTCGCGGGCGTGGACCTCGCGATTGATAAAGGTTCCCGCGTGGTTGTGCTGGGCACCAACGGCGCCGGTAAGACGACCCTGCTCAAACTGCTTGCTGGCGTGGAACGCACCGACGGTGAAGGCGGACTGGTCACAGGACACGGACTGAAGATCGGTTATTTCGCGCAGGAGCACGACACGATCGACGGCGACAAGACAGTCTGGGAGAACACCATCGAGGCATGTCCCGATGCCGGCCAGCAGGATCTGCGTGGTCTGCTTGGCGCTTTCATGTTCTCCGGCGAAAAGCTCGAGCAACCGGCAGGCACACTCTCCGGTGGTGAGAAGACACGCCTCGCGCTAGCCACGCTCGTGTCCTCCCGCGCTAATGTGCTGCTTCTCGACGAGCCCACCAACAACCTCGATCCCCAGTCCCGCGAGCAAGTCCTCGACGCTTTGAAGACTTATACCGGTGCCGTCGTGCTTGTGACTCACGATCCCGGTGCGGTGAAGGCGCTTGAGCCCGAGCGGGTCATCATCATGCCGGAGGGTGACGAAGACCTATGGAGCGACGACTATATGGAAATCGTGGAATTGGCTTAAAGATTCCTGATCTCTAGAATAAAAGCCATGGTAGTGAGGCTGCAGAAGTTCATTTGTATGGTTTTGGCTCTCAGTCTTATTACGGCTGGGATGGGTGTGGCAGAGGCGAATGCGGAGTCGTCTGTACGCAATCCTCCTGAGGTGAATCAGGGGTGGCAATTCAGCACTCTGCGGGGCAACTGCACGATCGGGTACAACGATCCCGATAATCGAATCAGCTACACCGCTGGGCACTGTGCGCACGGTGTGTCACGGGTGTACCTGACTAAAGAAGACGGCAAGGGGAACCAGCGTTGGATCCATGCTGGAAACATTTCTCTTGCCCCCAGTTACGACGAACGCACCACGTCGAATGACTGGGCCATCATCCGTTGGAAAGACGGAGTAACCATCAATCCCAACACGTTTGATCGTGATGGCATCGAACCTATTGAGAAGGTCCACCGTGGTCAAAAGATCTGTTTCCATGGCCACACCTCACACGGGGCCTTGGGCAAATCGGATTGTGGGCGAGTGATCGGGACCATCGGCAACAAGGTATTGATGGAGACCTCAAAGAGCGCACTTAATGGCGACTCGGGCGGGCCCGTGTACCTTCCGCGTCGCGGGCTGGTCGGTGTCCTTTCCACCAGCTTTGAGATCACTGACCGATTCGGTCGTAAGCGCTATGTGGTCACGGGCAACGTTCCTGCTGAAGGTCCGATCGTGAGCACAGCTGAGGAATCTGCGCTGATTAACAAGTACTTCGGCAGCCATGTCAACATCCAGGAACAAGACCTTGATCCTGGCAGCTCGTTTATGAATGTGCTCGGCGTTTTGGGCTTTTCCGACCCGGAAGGTGCAGCGATCGGTTTGGTCCTCGGTGGGGTAGCGCTTGGTGGGTTGATTTTCGGCGCGATCCTGCACGCCTTTATGCAGTAGTTGCGACCGCTTTTTACGATGGGAAGTGGCGAATGCAACCTGAGAAGAGAAAGATGAAAACCATGAACCCGATTGATTCATTCAAGGAAGCCTGGAACTCCCTCAGCAAGGAAGAAAAGACCGCCGCCGGCATCTTCGGCGCCATCGACACTGCGCTTAAGGGCTACGCGTTGTGGGATCTATCCCGCACCAAGACCGATAAGCTGCGCGGACCGAAGTGGTTCTGGACCACCTTCATTGGTGCCGTGAACACCGTGGGCTGGGCTGCATATTTCACGGTAGGCAAGAAGCGTTAACCTACGACATCGCCTGAATAGAAGCGGACGCGGCTGACCGGCTGCGTCCGCTTCTTTTGCCAGGGGTAGGTGTCTTCGGCGGCATCGATAGGCGTGTGAAGCGTAAGCAGTGTGTCGGTACCGGCAGGTCCACCTAGGGTGAGTTCCGCGTCGACGATCACAGTCTCAGCTGCATGACCGCGTGAACGCGACCGCTTAGCGATGAGTTCTAGGGGGATGTCCGCAAAGACTTTCCGGCCACGACGCAGCACCACGCGCTCGCTGTCGATGTATGACGGCCGGATCCTCTCGCTGCCGATGAGAGCCCAAATGAAGACAAGCCCCCAAACCGATATCAGCAGCGCAATGACACGAAGCACGCCTTCCGGCAGCAGCAAGTGCATGACGACGAGTTCGATAAGGATGACCACTGAGAACATCCCCACCAGCTGAAGCCGACCGGGCTGGTGGGGAAGAACTACTGCGCTATCCGGAACGAGAATCTGTCCACGCGACCACCGCCAGAGGTCTCGGTAGAGACTCCACTCGTAACGTGCCGCACGGACCCCCGGGTGTCGCCACAGTAGCTGAAGTACCTTAGTCACGGAACACCCCCGCTAGCCTCTCGACGACAGCTGGCCACCGAGAATCCGCAGCCTTAAGCGGCAGCTCGCCCGGTATGAGTGTGTCAGAGACACCACGCATGATTCCAAGAGGCAGTAGTTCCGCAAGCTTATCGGCGTCGCCTTTTTCCCACTCCCGCGCGAACTCCAGCGTTGCAGCCACGCAGTCGGGATCACCGAGGTTGGTACGCAGCTGGTCCCACGTTGCGACCGTGGCCACCCCTGTGAGCGCCATGAGATCGAAACTTTCGAGCTCGCCACGGACGAAATCAGTGTCCCCTAGGAGTGAAATGAATTGACCTCGCAGGTCATCCGGCATTCCCAAGGGTGCGACTTTCATTCTGGAAAGCCGTTCGCGCTGTCGTGTGAGGTGGGCGATCTGGGACTCGATGAGTTCCAGTGATCTATCTATGGCGTCTGGGGAGTGGATGTGGGCAAGGGGTACTCCGGCGTCGATAAGCGCGCGAGCGCGGAGTACCGCCGCGAGATCAGAGAGTGTGTAATCGCGATAGTTGCTCGATGTGCGCGCGGGCTCCGGTACAGCACCGGTTTCGTGTAGGTGCCGGATTGCACGAACCGAGCAGCCTGCCGCGGCAGCAACATCAGAAATCCTCATGTCGTCATTCTGAACTATGACGCCACGTGAGGGTCAAGCACTAGTTCCGGAACCCATGTACTGGCGCGGGAATGAACCCACCGCGTTCGATGAAGACTCGACTATTGGCCTCGTTAACGGGGATAACGGGGGCGTAGCCGAGGAGTCCACCGAAGTTGACCTCGTCGCCGGGTTTCGTGCCGGGGACGGGGATGAGGCGTGCGGCGGTGGTCTTATGGTTCATCACTCCGATGGCAGCTTCGTCGGCGATCATGCCCGCAATGCTTGCAGCGGGGGTGTCGCCGGGGATCGCGATCATGTCGAAGCCGACGGAGCAGATAGATGTCATAGCTTCGAGCTTGTCCAAGGAGATAGACCCGGAGCGTACGGCGTCGATCATGCCCTGGTCCTCGGAGACGGGGATGAAGGAGCCGGAGAGGCCGCCGACGCGGGAGCAGGCCATCATGCCGCCTTTCTTGACGGCGTCGTTAAGCAGCGCGAGAGCAGCGGTGGTGCCGTGGGTGCCCACTTGTCCCAGCCCCATGTGCTCGAGGATGTGGGCGACGGAATCGCCGACCTCAGCCGTCGGGGCGAGGGAGAGATCAACAATGCCGAATGGAACACCGAGTCGCTCAGCGGCGAGATTTCCCACGAGCTGGCCAGCGCGGGTGATCTTGAACGCGGCCTTCTTGATCTCCTCGGCGATTTCGTTGAGTGATTTTCCCTTAAGCGGGGTGATGGCGCGATCGACGACACCGGGGCCGGAGACACCGACGGAAATGACGGTGTCAGGTTCCTCAATACCGTGGAAGGCACCAGCCATGAACGGGTTGTCGCCAACGGCATTGGCGAAAACGACGAGCTTGGCACAGGCGATCGAGGATTCATCGGCTGTGCGAGCGGCAGCATCTTTGACCACTTCGCCCATGGTTTTCACTGCATCCATGTTGATGCCCGCGCGCGATGATGCGATGTTGACCGAGCCGCACACGAAGCTGGTCTCCGACAGCGCTTCAGGGATGGAATGGATCAGGCGTTTGTCGGCTTCCGTTGCGCCCTTTTCCACGAGAGCTGAGTACCCACCGATGAAGTTGATGCCCAGTTCGGTCGCCGCGCGATCCAGTGCATGCGCGATATCGGCGGGGTTGCCTTCCACACCAGCGGCGACGAGCGCGATGGGGGAGACAGAAACGCGCTTATTCACGATCGGGATGCCCAGCTCGCGTTCGATGCCCTCGCAGACTTCGACGAGCCGAGCGGCACGAGTGGTCACGCGATCGTAGACGGCGTCTGCGGTCGCTTCCATGGTTGAGCGTGTGCAGCCAATGAGTGAGATGCCCATGGTGACGGTGCGGATGTCCAGCCGGTAATCCTCAATCATCGAGATGACGTCGACGATATTGGCGGCTTTGAAATTCAGCTGATTCGCCATTTTTTCGCCTAGACCTCATTCATCGCGGTAAACAGGGCCTCGGACTGGACGCGAATGTCCACACCGAGCTCTTTACCGAGCGCGATCATCGTGTCTTGAAGTCCGGCAATATCGAAGTTCTCGGTGGGCAATTCAGCGCGAAGGATCATGGTGAAGAAGTCATCCATGATCGTTTGGGAGACATCGACGATATTTAGGTCGTGGTCGGCGACTGCCTGTGCGACGCCAGCAATAATGCCGACGCGGTCCGGTCCAGTGGTGGTGATAATCGCGTACATGAGCACCATCCTACGACTCGAATAGGTAGCGGCAGTGATCGGCTTTCACGGTTACGGTGGTGCGCATGACTACTGAAGAAAATGTGCAAGACGCAAGCAAATTTGTTCTCGTCCTTGGGGCGGGAGGAAATGTTTCCAAACACACGGTGCCGCTGCTCGTAGAATCAGGGCACAAGGTCGCCGCGCTCGTGCGCAATCCGAACCATGCGCAGTCGCTTATCGACGCAGGCGCCACCGTCATCATCCAAGACCTCACCACCCTTGATGAGGAGGGCTGGGCTCGTCTGATCACTCCGTTCGACACCGTTGTTTGGTCGGCCGGTGCCGGTGGCGGCGATGCTGAGCGCACGTATGCTGTGGACCGTGATGCAGCATTGAAGGCTGTTGACGCACTCGAGGAGCTCGGCGAATTTGCGCCACACTTCATCATGGTGTCCTACGCAGGCGCGGCCGAAGCCACCGCTGAGGACGACGGTGGGTCGTGGTACGCGTACGTGGAGTCGAAGAAGACCGTGGATAAGCGTCTGCTTGCTTCTGATCTGCCGTACACAATTCTGGGTCCGACGGTTCTAACAGACAAGCCAGCAAACGGGCTGAATGTGCTGACTGAGCTGAGGAATTCTGAGTCGACGACCTCGCGCGAATTGGTCGCGCAAGTCATTGTTGAGGCTGTTGACCGTGGGGGACTGGAGCCGAATCCTTTTGATTTCGAGGACGGCGAAACCCCTGCTTCGCAGCTCTAATGAGCGCCGCTTAAACCGCAGTACGCGGTGAAACGGCGGAGCAACTCATTCGCGTACGTGGTGTCCACGCCGGGGAGTGCGGCGACGATCGTGTCGTATTCCTCGGCGGGGAAGTACCCGTAGTCGTAGAAGAAGTCCATGCGGGCCTTCATCGCCGCGTGGTCCATTTCTGCGTGGAATTGCGAAGCCCACACGTGCTCGCCGTAGCGAACGATCTGCACCGGGCACGTCGGGCCACTGGCAAGCAGTACGAGCTTGTCAGCAAGAGGCTCGGCATTTTCCGTGTGCCCAGTAAGTGCGGTGAACTCCGTGGGCAACCCAGCGGTAAGCGGGTCCTGGGCAGCGGCGGGCAAAAGATTGACCACGCTCGGTCCCGCCGCTTCCGGGTGCGAGTGCGTCACAGTGCCACCCAGGTGGTGGGTGAGCCAGCTGAGGCCGAAACAAACAAAGAAGACAGGCAATGGGCCAGCGACGACTTCGCTGAGAACCTCGTCGATGTGACGCTGCCACGGCGACCATTCGTCATTGGTGATATTGAGGGAGCTGCCGCCCACGATGATGCCGTCGAAGCCGTCGAGGCTACCCAGCGGTGTGTGTTCATCAGGGATCATGCGACGCTCAAGCTGCTCGGGAGCAAGACCGGTTGCGTTGAGGACGTCGTTGTATTCGGCCATTGATACCTCAGGGCCGATCGCGCCGTCGCGCAAGGACAAGAACAGCAGACGAGACATGACGGTGATTCTATACCGCTTGGTCTAGTTCGCGTGAATTCGGGGCCATAAACGGTGGCGTCGATAAGCAAAAGGCCGGACCCCGAACTGGGATCCGGCCTTGCTAGCTCCTATGCGGAGCGTGTGGCGCGACTAGTTCTTGACCATCTGGCGCAGCACGTACTGGAGAATGCCGCCGTGGCGGTAGTACTCGGCCTCACCAGGGGTGTCAACGCGGACCTTAGCATCGAACTCGACCTTCTCCCCGCCTTCCTTCGTGGCGGTGACGTGGACGGTCTCCGGGATGGTGTCACCGTCGTTGAAGGCGGTGATGCCGGAGATATCGAAGGTCTCGGTGCCGTCCAGGCCCAGGGACTCGTGGGACTCGCCCTCCGGGAACTGCAGCGGCAGCACGCCCATACCGATCAGGTTCGAGCGGTGAATACGCTCGAAGGACTCGGTGATGACAGCGCGGACGCCGAGCAGGTTGGTGCCCTTCGCAGCCCAGTCACGGGAAGAACCGGTGCCGTACTCCTTACCAGCCAGGACGACCAGCGGGATGTTCTTCTCGGCGTAGTTCTGCGCAGCGTCGTAGATGAACGCCTGCGGGTTGCCTTCCTGGGTGAAGTCCAGGGTGTAGCCACCAGCGTCGGTGACCAGCTGGTTGCGGAGGCGGATGTTAGCGAAGGTACCGCGGACCATGACCTCGTGGTTACCACGACGGGAACCGAAGGAGTTGTAGTCGTGGCGAGCAACACCGTTGTCGTCCAGGTAGTTCGCTGCCGGGGTGCCCGGCTTGATGGAGGAAGCAGGGGAGATGTGGTCGGTGGTGACCGAATCGCCCAGCTTAGCCAGCACGCGTGCACCGGCGATGTCCTCGACTGCCTCCGGCTGCTCCGGCATACCGTCGAAGTACGGAGCCTTGCGGATGTAGGTGGAGTCCTCGTTCCAGGAGAAGGTCTTGCCCTCCGGAACATCGAGTGCCTGCCACTGCTTGTCGCCCTTGAAGACGTCCGCGTAGTCCTTCTCGTACATCTCGCGGGAGATCGTGTCGGCGATAACGCCCTCGATCTCATCTGCGGACGGCCAGACATCCTTCAGGAAGACGTCGTTGCCGTCAGCGTCCTGGCCGAGCGGCTGGGACTCGAAATCGAAGTCCATGGTGCCGGCAATCGCGTATGCGATGACGAGCAGCGGGGACGCGAGGTAGTTCATCTTCACGTCCGGGGAAATACGGCCCTCGAAGTTACGGTTACCGGACAGCACTGCAGTAGCGGTCAGGTCGTACTCGTTGATCGCGTCAGAGACTTCGTTCGGCAGCGGGCCAGAGTTACCAATGCAGGATGCGCAGCCGAAGCCGGAGAGGTAGAAGCCGACAGCCTCGAGGTCCTTCCAGAGGTCAGCGCGGTTGTAGTAACCGTCAACGACCTGGGAACCCGGAGCCATAATGGTCTTGACCCACGGCTTAGCCTTCAGGCCCTTCTCTGCAGCCTTACGTGCCAGCAGCGCCGCACCGACCATGACGGACGGGTTGGAGGTGTTGGTGCAAGAGGTAATCGCAGCGATGGCGACCATGCCGTGGTCGAGCGTGTACTCGCCACCCTGCGGGGACTCGACGATGACCGGCTTGGAAGCGCGGCCCTCAGCGCCCACGGCAGCGGACTCGCCGTTTGCCGGCCAGGACACGTTGTAATCAACAGCCTCGACCTTCTCAGCGCGGACCGGCTCAGCCTGGCCCTCACCAGCGGTGTTGTAGTCAGGCAGCTGCTTGCGGAAGGTCTCCTTGGACTCTTCCAGCAGGATGCGGTCCTGCGGACGCTTCGGACCTGCGATGGACGGCTTGACGGTGGACAGGTCGAGCTCGAGGTACTCGGAGTACTCTGCTTCCTTCGCGCCCTGCTCGAGCCACATGCCCTGAGCCTTGGCGTAAGCCTCGACACGGTCGATGGTCTCCTGATCGCGACCAGTGAGGTGGAGGTAGTTGATGGTCTCCTCGTCGATCGGGAAGATCGCACAGGTGGAGCCGAACTCCGGAGACATGTTGCCGATGGTGGCGCGGTTTGCCAGCGGGATCTCCTTGACACCATCGCCGTAGAACTCGACGAACTTCTGAACCACACCGTGCTCACGGAGCATCTCGGTAACGGTCAGAACCACGTCGGTAGCGGTCACGCCAACCGGGATCTCACCGGTGAGCTTGAAGCCGACAACGCGCGGGATGAGCATGGAGACCGGCTGGCCGAGCATTGCAGCCTCAGCCTCGATACCGCCGACGCCCCAGCCCAGGATGCCCAGGCCGTTCTCCATCGTGGTGTGGGAGTCCGTACCAATACAGGTATCCGGGTAAGCAACGCCCTCGTTGTCGAAGACGACGCGGGACAGGTACTCGATGTTGACCTGGTGGACAATACCGGTTCCCGGCGGGACGACGCGGAAGTTGGAGAAGTTCTCTGCACCCCAGCGCAGGAACTGGTAGCGCTCCTCGTTGCGCTCGTACTCAATCTCGACGTTCTTGTCCAGAGCGTTCTCGGAGCCGAACGCCTCGATGATCACGGAGTGGTCAATGACCATCTCTGCCGGGTTCAGGGGGTTGACCTGATCCGGGTTGCCGCCGAGGGAGGAAACAGCCTCACGCATCGTGGCCAAGTCGACCACACAGGGGACACCGGTGAAGTCCTGCATCAGGACGCGAGCCGGGGTGAACTGGATTTCCACGGACGGCTCAGCCGATGGATCCCAGTTAGCGAGGGCCTTGATGTGCTCCTCGGTGACGTTCTTGCCGTCCTCGGTGCGCAGGAGGTTCTCGCCCAGCACCTTGAGGGAGTAGGGGAGTTTCTCCATACCTTCGACGGCATCGAGGGCGTAGTAGTCGTAGGACTTATCGCCGACCTCGAGCGTCTTCTTCGCGTTGAAGGAGTTCTTGCTTTCAGACACGTGAGCTCCGTTTCTCGTTGTCAAAAACTGAAAATCTAGGTGTGTGACCCTTACAGGTCCCTACAGAACAATGTTATGCCACACACATTGTTTAGGTGGTATTTGGTCACACACAATTATTCGAGTCAGACTTTTAGCTACCCCGTCTGCGTCGCGTCGTCACCATTTAAGGGGTAGGCCCCGATAAATTGAGCACCTATGAGCACCTCCAACGCGCCAGATTTCGACGGCTTGGCAGCACAGCTTAACGACGACAACGTCGCCTTCGGCACCGCCAATCCTGTTAACGATGCGCTGCAGACTGATCTTTTGGGGGCACTCGACGAACTCGAAGCGGGGGAAATCGGACCAACCGGGGTAGTGGTGCTTGAAACTACGGGACAGCGCCCGGGGGAACTCCGCGATCTTGCACAAGATCTACAGCATGCAACAGGGCTCGACACAGTCATTGTCCGGACCCCCGCATCGACAGCGGCAGTCAGTGACAGCTTAAATCGCGCGCAGATTGAAAAAGGACAGTATGCGTTGATCGCTGAGCCTGACTATGCCGCCGGCGTCCGAGCCTTCGGCGCCGAAGCAGAGGGATTCACTGTCCCTTGGGGAATCATCTGCATTCTTATCCTCGTCATGGTTGTCGCAGCAGCTGCGGTCTCGCTCGCCTCCTCGCGTACGCAGAAGCGAAACTCCGTCTAGCCTTAACGCTTGACCAAACATTGACGGAGGGCGTGAAAATTGCGCAAATCCCGGCGTGTCGTCCTGAGCTCAGCCGCCTAGGATGTTAGGGAAATTCCCAAATGTGACGGACTTCACATCTTGAATATCAGGCCGGGAAAGCCCAGCATGGGCAAATCTCACAGTCATGTGATTTGGCTTGACGCGTGTGAAAGTTGGTAAAGGTTGTGCAACAGACAAGTGTTGTGGCCTATGGTTTGCATGTCGGCTCGTGAGCTGGCAGACGTTATCGAACACCGCATACGTCACATGAAGAACTTATGAATTCGGGCATGTGGGGAAGCACGCCAAGGATCATTACTTCAGGGGACTATCGCGGACGGTCCCGTCATGCCAGCTCGCGGGTTAACAACCGTGATCATTCAAATCGTCCGCACGTCAGACTTGACTGTTTGGCTCATTCACGGCTCGCGCCCGCATGGGCACGGGCCGGTTTGAATTGTGCGGTGAGAGGAAAACCTCCGTGGATTTCACCGTCCGTTCCGCATCTTCGCGGCCCCATCTGTCCCGCCGTCGAACTGGCCTTCGCAACTTCCGCTCGATTCTTCCTGCGGCAGCATGCGTGGCAACTTTGTCTGTTGCTAGCACCTCTGTGGAGGCTGTGGCTCAGGAATCGCCTTTGACGGCGATCATTTCTGAGATCTCTAAGCATGAAGCAGATGTCGATCGCATCAATCTTGAGATTGGCAATCTGCGTGAGGCGGTGAACCAGGCTCTTGTCGACCTGCACGATGCTCAGTCGCTGGCAGAGCAGGCACGTCGCGGTGCGGCCGAAGCGCGTGAGCGCCTGAACCAAACACAGGCAGATGTTGAGCGTGCACAGGAGGAGCTCGACCAGATCTCCCGTTCCTCTTACCGCTCGAGTGGTGCGAATGGAACTCCCGTCCACGCGGATGCGGATGCGCGTAAGGACTCGCTTGATCGTCAGACCTTCCTGCGCAAGGAGTCTGAGGAGAAGCAGCGTGCTCTCGAGGACCTGCAGCGCGCGCGAACCGAAGCAGCCAATAACGAATCAACTCTGCGTCAAGCCAGTAGGCTTGCCGACGAGCGTGCGGCGAAGGCCGAAGAAGCCGAAGTCAATGCACGTACGACGCTAGATGAGTCCTTGGCATCGCTTGAGACTCATTTGGCTCAGCGAGATGCTGCGTCGACTGAACTTGAAGAGGCACAGGCTGAACTTGCCGAGCAGCGCCCAGAGGCAGCTGCTGAAGTGGGTATTGAGACTGATGTCGCTCCAGCACCTGCGGTAGAGGAATCGGCCGTGCCTGAGACCTCCACGGAAGAAACTCCGGCGCCAGTCGAAGAACCTGAGGCCCCTGAAACGGAAGCTGCAGCGGACGAGCCGACTGAGGAAACCGAAACCTCGCAGGCTTCTGAGGCTCAGGAGGAAGACACTCCCGCCGCCGAGCCAGTTGAAGAAGCAGAGGCAGCAGTAGAAGCTCCTGCGGTACCGGAATCGGCACCAGCCCCTTCGCTGAATGACTTCGCTAATCCGGACACTGTCGAAGCGGCGCTCGATGCTTTCGCTCAGGCGGTTGGCCAAACCCAGGCAGAGCACTCCAATTTCGATGATCCGTACGCGAATGCTGAGGATTCGGAGGAGTCGGTTATCGCGTCGCCGTCGTCAAGCATTGACGCGAATGAAGAAGTCGCTGCTACCGACGAAGAAGAGGGGACGACTGTCGCTGATGTGCTTCCGGACGTCAACGACGCAAAGGAAGTCACCGACGCACTCCGTGGCACCGAAGAGGTCGCTGATGGCGACCGTGCACAGCAAATTGAAGCTGTCATCGCGCGTGCCGAGTCGCAGATCGGCACCCCGTACGTGTGGGGCGGCGGCGACGCCAATGGCGCAACAATGGGCTTGGACGGCAATGGCTACAACGGCAAGGCCGGTTTCGACTGCTCCGGCCTTACTCTGTATGCCTTCGCTGGTGTCGGTATTTCTCTGCCGCACTACACCGGCTACCAGTACCAGCGCGGTACCCAGGTGCCTGCAAGTCAGATGCAGCGTGGCGACCTCCTCTTCTGGGGCGCCGGCGGTAGCCAACACGTGGCGATCTACCTCGGTGACGGCATGATGATCGAGGCTCCACAGACCGGAATGAACGTGCAAAAGTCCCCGGTACGCCACAACGGTATGACACCGAATGTTGTCCGCCTGATCTAAGCCCACTACTTACTTCGGCTGATCTAGACTGGTTGCCATGTCTGATAGCCAATTCGATGCACTCCTCGTCCTTTCCTTCGGTGGCCCCGAGGGAGAAGACGAGGTCATTCCATTTTTGGAGAATGTCACCCGTGGTCGCGGTATCCCACGCGAGCGTCTCGCTGAGGTCGGTGAGCACTACTTCAACTTCGGTGGTGTGAGCCCGATCAACGATCAGAATCGCGAGATCATCAAGAATGTTGAGGCTGAACTGGCCAAGCGGGGCCAGGATCTGCCCGTCTACTTCGGTAACCGCAACTGGCACCCATTCGCCGCTGATGCTGTCGATCAGCTCGCGGCGGATGGACACAAGCGTGTCGCTGTCTTCGCTACTTCTGCCTGGGGTGGCTACTCGGCGTGCCGCCAGTACGACGAAGACATCGTGAAGCTGCGCGAAGCGCACCCGGAGATTGAGTTCACCAAGCTGTGGCAGTTTTACGCACACCCGATCTTCATCAAGCTCATGGCCGATCACGTCCGTGCGGCATGGGAGAAGGCTGATCAAGCTACGACCCGCGTCCTGTTCACTGCACACTCGGTGCCTAATGTCGCCGATGATGTCTCTGGTGGTCCGACGGACCCGAACCTGTACTCCCGTCAGGTCGCGGAAGCTTCCCGCCTGATCGCGCTCGAGGCTGGCGTCCCGGACTACGAGGTCGTGTGGCAGTCGCGTTCTGGCGACCCGCGTACCCCGTGGCTGGAGCCGGACATCGTCGACCGCACTGAGGAAATCGACGATGCAGGCGAGGGCGTCAAGCACATTATCTGCGTGCCGGTCGGCTTCATCACCGACCACATGGAGGTCATTTGGGACCTCGACACCGAGCTCAAGGAAGCATGCGAAGAGCGCGGGATCACGCTCGACCGCACGCCGACGGTCGGCCTCGAGCCAGTATTCGCGGAGCTCGTCCTCGATCTCATCGACAACACGGCCGCAGGCACTGAGCCAAAGAGCTTGTCGACGATCACGACACAGGGCTGCACCATCAACGGCGCTCCCTGCAAGGAAGGCTGCTGCGCTCCGCAGCGCCCGAAGCCGGTCGCGTAACTAACGCTGGTACTCCAGCACCGCGTCAGCCACTCCGGCCATGCGCGCGGTGCGGATATGGCGCCACAGGCCAAATAACTGTGGGTCAAAGCTGTGGTCATTGAGACGGTCAACCACCGTTTCAATCACTGCAGCGACGGCATCTGCCCGTGCAAAGAGCTTTGCTGCACGGGGCGGGGTGCCCATCGGAAGACCAGGGGTGTCGTAGAAATCAGCGAGAGTCCCCACCGTTAGTCGCGGATCCGGTAGATCTGCACGAGTGCCACCGGTTGCCTCAATGAGGACGGCGGCTTCATTCGTTGCTTGGGAAAGCAGCGCGTCGGCCTCGCCGGGAGAAAGCCACGCCGGCTCGGGGAGTGGAGTGTGTTCCTCAAACCAACGCCATTCGACGCCGTGCCTTACAGAGCCATCCGGGATAAGGATGTGGGAGACCTCATCAAAACCACGCAGGACAATCGCGCTTCCGTCGCTCACCCGTGCTGCAACCGATGCAGCCGCTGACCCAGCTGGCAGCTCCGGTGCCTGCCCGGGACCAGACAAGATCAGTCGCACCGCAGGGCCGGGGGTGTCTAGGTCGGTGTCGGCGCGGACGTCGTGAAGCAAGTGTGCAAGTGGCCGGTGCTGATAAGAGTTACGGCCAAATAGTTCAGTCAACGCGCTGACGAGCGAGTCTGTGGACTCGTGGCCGTAGAGCCAAGCGGCTAGCCACACGGCTGCATTTTGCAGGGGCGAATAGACTTCGGCGCGCGTACTCACGCTGGCGAAGTATACGGGATACACTCTGGCCCACTATGAGCGGATTCAATAGCCACGCAGACCCGTATGGTGGAGATATTTTCGCAGGCCACGCCCGCAACAAACCCAAGGTGTACCCGCAGGTCGAAGCAACATCGGATATCGTTGCGGAGGTTTTCGGTGATGATTTCGTCGGCCTTGTCGTGGGGATTGAGCGTACATACGACGGTGAATTCGTGCGCCTTGAAGACCGCTACGGCGCGCAAAGACTATTCAAAATGCTGCCCGGCGCGTTCCTGGTAGAAGGCCAGCGGGTCACGCTGACGCGGCCGGTGGTCAAACGTGAACCGCAGCGGTCGAATTCTGGCTCGCGTCGCGTAGAAAATGTGAAAGCGAAAGTGGCAATGCCTTCCCGGATCTGGGTCGAGGGCGTCCACGATGCGGCGATCGTAGAAAAGGTTTGGGGGCACGACCTGCGTGTGGAAGGGGTGGTCGTTGAATTCCTCGAAGGGCTGGACAATCTGCCCGAGCGCCTCGCTGAATTCCAGCCAGGGCCAGGACGCAGGATTGGTGTTCTCGCGGATCACCTGATCGAAGGATCGAAGGAATCCCGCCTTGTTGCGGATGTCGGCCCGCATGTGTTGGTCACCGGTCACCCGTACGTGGACATTTGGGCTGCCGTGAAACCCGAACGCCTGGGTCTTCGCGCATGGCCAGACGTACCAAAGGGGGAGGACTGGAAAACCGGAATCTGTCAGCGCGTCGGCTGGTCCGATCCACGTGAGGGATGGAATCGCGTCTACAACGCCGTGGAAACCTTCCGCGACCTCGACCACACACTTATCGGTGCAGTAGAAAGACTCGTTGACTTTGTCACGACCCCAGAACTGAGCAAAGAAAGCTTTTGACGCCCGTGGCTCGCCACAATCATGAGTTAACCTGACCCTGTGGGAACAGTTATTTGGCTCATTGGCACATTGGTGCTCGCAGGCTTAGAGCTCGCCGCGGGCGAATTCACCTTCCTCATGCTCGCCGGAGGTGCACTGGCAACAGCTGGTGCCAGCCTATTCGGTATTCCGCTGTGGGCTGAGATCGTGATCTTCGGGCTCTCCTCTGGTGCCCTGATTCTGTTTCTGCGTCCGTGGCTGCATCGCCGCTACCTCAAGCCGTCTGCATTGGACACGTCTCCGAAGGCACTCGTCGGTTCAAAGGCCGAAGTACTCGAGGAGATCACTCCGACTGGCGGGCAAGTCCGTCTCGATGGATCGATCTGGTCTGCTCGTGCCATCGACCCCTCTTTCACCATTCCCGCCGGTGAGCATGTCACCGTCGCCGATATTGACGGCCCCACCGCCGTCGTCTGGAAGGACTGACCATGGAAACCCTTGTCTTATTATTTGTTCTACTTGTCTTCATCATCGTGGTGGTCTTCCGTGCCATCGCACTGATCCCGCAGGGTGAAGCAGCGGTCATCGAACGCCTGGGCCGCTACACGCGGACTGTCTCGGGCGGAATCACGCTGTTGATTCCTTTCGTGGATAAGGTTCGTGAGCGCGTGGACACCCGCGAACGCGTGGTATCTTTCCCGCCACAGGCCGTGATCACCCAGGACAACCTGACCGTGGCCATCGACACCGTGGTCACATTCCAAATCAATGACCCGGCCCGTGCGATCTACGGTGTGGACAACTACATCGTTGGTGTGGAGCAGATTTCCACCGCGACATTGCGTGATGTTGTCGGCGGCATGACTCTGGAAGAAACGTTGACGTCGCGTGAAACCATTAACCGTCGTCTGCGCGGCGAGCTCGATGCTGCGACCGCGAGGTGGGGCCTGCGCATTAGCCGCGTGGAGCTGAAGGCGATTGATCCGCCACCGTCGATCCAGCAGTCCATGGAGATGCAGATGAAGGCGGACCGTGAGAAGCGCGCGATGATTCTCACCGCGGAAGGTCGCCGCGAGTCTGACATCAAGACCGCTGAGGGTGAGAAGCAGGCACGAATCTTGTCCGCTGAGGGCGAGAAGCACGCTTCGATTCTCGCGGCAGAGGCTGAGCGTCAGGCCAC
>NZ_CAMXWS010000019.1 GCF_947253065.1 uncultured Corynebacterium sp. | reverse complement strand
GCACCGGAGCGTCAACAAGCTCATTGCGGAATTCGATGAGAGCGACGAGCTCCTCGAGGAACCACGGGTCAATGCCGGAGGCTTCGTAGACCTGCTCTACGGTGGCACCGAGGCGCAGTGCAAGCTCAACATCGTAGAGGCGCTTGTCAGTGGGAACCTTCAGATCCTCGAGCACCGCGGAGACGTCCGTCGCGCGCTCGCCTGCGAAGTACTCATCCGGCTTGGTCCAGAAGCCGTTCGGCTTGTCCTCCATGGAACGCATGACCTTGTTCAGGCCCTGGATGTAGTTGCGACCAATGCCCATGGCCTCACCCACTGCCTTCATCGAGGTGCCCAGGGTCTCATCCGAGCCCGGGAATTTCTCGAATGCAAAGCGCGGCATCTTCACAATGACGTAGTCCAAAGACGGTTCCGTAAGCACGGTGGTAGCGCCACCGGTCATGTCATTGTCAATCTCATCGAGGGTGTAACCAATGGCCAGACGCGTAGCTACCTTCGCAATCGGGTAGCCCGTTGCCTTGGAGGCAAGAGCCGAAGAACGCGACACACGCGGGTTCATCTCAATGGTGATCATGCGACCATCTTTGGGGTTGATGGCGAACTGGATATTGCAGCCACCGGTCTTCACACCCACTTCGCGGATGATGGCCTTGCCCTGCTCGATCATCGTGGTCACTTCAGGCTCAGTCATGGTGAGCACCGGGGCGACGGTGACGGAATCGCCGGTGTGCACGCCCATCGCATCGACGTTCTCAATGGTGGCGATGGTGATGCAGTTGTCATCCTTGTCGCGGATGAGCTCCAGCTCGATTTCCTTCCAGCCGAGGATGGATTCCTCGATCAGGACATTGGCCTCTGGCGAGGCGGTCAGGCCGTCACCGGCGATGCGGTGCAGGTCATCCATGTTGTAGGCCAGGCCGGAACCAAGGCCACCCATGGTGAACGACGGGCGGACAACGCATGGGAAGCCTAGCTCGGCGACGGTCTCTTCGACCTCTTCCATGGTGAAGCACACGCGGGAACGAGCGGATTCGCCGCCGATCTTTTCCACGATGTCCTTGAATTTCTGACGGTCCTCACCGCGCTCGATCGCATCAATATCAGCACCGATGAGCTCAACGCCGTGCTTGTCCAGGATGCCCAGGCGGTCCAGCTTGATCGCTGCGTTCAGCGCGGTCTGTCCACCGAGGGTGGGCAGGATCGCGTCGACTGGGTGGCCCTGCTCCTTCTCACGGGCAAGAATGCGGTCGATGTATTCCGGCTCGATCGGCTCGACGTAGGTGTGGTCGGCGAACTCCGGGTCTGTCATGATCGTTGCCGGGTTCGAGTTCACAAGGGTGACTCGCAGGCCTTCTTCTTTAAGAACGCGGCAGGCCTGGGTGCCGGAGTAGTCGAATTCGCATGCCTGGCCGATCACGATGGGACCGGAACCGATAACCAGGACGTGATTGAGATCTGCTCGTTTCATTATTTTTCTCCCTGGTCTTTTCTAGGCTTCGTGCTGGTTGACGATGATCTTGGCGTTGACGGTCGTGCCGTTGCGGCCGGCGTCTGCGAGGACGCGGACGAGCTTGCGGGTATCTACACCCCACAGGCCGGTGATGTTCTGCTTCACCAGTTCTTCTTCGAGCGTGTGCTGTGCTTCCTGGTTGGCGGCGATACGTGAACGATCACGGATCACAAGTGCGGAAGCGGTGATCTCAGTGCGTCCCTCCCCTGCGCCTTCACCGGTCCAGCCGACATTGCCCAGTTGCGGAGTGGCAAAGACGAGGATCTGTCCGGCACGTTCCGGGGTGCACAGTTCACGCTCGTAGCCGAACATATCGGTGGTGAATGTCAGTTCACCGGCGATCTCACCGGTCGGGGTGGCGCCGAAAACGAAACCGGGGAATTCGGTGCCGCCGTCGAGCACGAGGGTCGCGCGTGTGCGCTGGTTGTACTGATTCTTCTGAGTGGTGTCAGTCATTGGTTACGCCTTCTTCGCGGAATATGTTTGTGTGCCGCGCAGCCAGGTGGCGGCGACGCGTGTGTTGAATTCGGATCCCTCATATGGGGTGTTCTTCGACTTGGAAGCCATTTCTTCACCCCGTGCAGTCCAGGGCGCTTGCGTATCCACGAGCGTGAGATTCGCCGGCTCGCCGACAGCGATCGGCCGGCCCTGATCTGCTAGGCGGAGAATCTCCGCCGGCCGTTCGCTCATCACCTTGGCTACAAAACGCCAGTCAGCCAGGCCAGACTCGACGAAGATCTTCGCGACGATCGGCAGCGAGGTCTCCAGTCCGATCATTCCCGGCTTAGCGTTTTCAAATTCGACGCACTTGTCTTCTGAACCGTGTGGGGCATGGTCGGTGGCGACGACGTCAATCGTGCCGTCGAGAAGCGCATCGCGCAGTGCGATCGTGTCGCGGTCTTCGCGCAGTGGCGGGTTGACGCGGAAGACTCCGTCGTAGGTTTCCAGTTTCTCATCGGTAAGCAACAGGTGGTGCGGCGTCACCTCGGCGGAAACATCGATACCTTGTTCTTTTGCCCAGCGCAGCAGAGAGACCGTTCCCTCGGTGGATGCGTGGCAGAGGTGGTAGCGCCCGCCGTAATCACGGGTCATGATCAGATCGCGTGCCACGACGGATTCTTCCGCAACACGTGGCCAACCGCGCAGGCCCAAGCGTGCAGCATTCTCGCCTTCGTGGGCCACTGATCCATCGGTCATGCGGTGGTCTTCGGCGTGTTGGGCGAGCACCACGTTGTAGGCCTTCGCGTATTCGATTGCGCGGCGCATAAGCTGCGGGTCGTTGACGCACTTGCCGTCATCGGAGAACATCCGTACATGTCCGCGAGACATCAGGCCGATCTCGGTGAGCGTTTCACCGCCAAGCCCCTTGGTGATGGAGCCGACCGGGTACACATCGCACTTGCCATATGCCTGGCCCTTTTCCCACACCGCGTCGGCGAGGAAAGGCTGGTCGATCACCGGCTGGGTATTCGCCATGGTGAACACCGCGGTGAAGCCACCAGCGGCCGCGGCATCAGAGCCGGTCGCGATAGTCTCAGTGTCCTCACGCCCCGGCTCACGCAAGTGGACGTGCATGTCCACAAGGCCAGGGAGCAGAACATTGCCACCGCAGTCCACGACCTCGGTGGCATCTGTAAACGGCGAATCACCGATCGACTCGATGACACCTGCTTCCACATCGATGAGGATATTCGTTTCGTCTTCGCCGTAGGGCCGCACATTATTCAGTGCCAGAGTCGTCATTGCCCTACTCCTTTCCTTCCAGCGTGTCATCGCTACCAGCGAGCAGGGTGAACAAAACAGCCATGCGGGTGTACACACCGTTGGTGACCTGGTCGAGCACCACCGTGTTCTCACGGTCGGCGACATCGAAGTTGATCTCCATGCCACGCAGCATCGGACCTGGGTGCATGATCAAGGTGTCTTCGCCAAGCAGGTTCGCACGATCCTGCGAAAGCCCGTACAGCGTGGCGTACTCGCGGTGGGACGGGAAGAACCCGCCATTCATACGTTCAGCTTGCACGCGCAGCATCATCACTGCCGCGATCGGCGCGGACTTTTCACTCCGCGCATCCGCCAGGGCTTCATCGAAGTCGTAGGCGATTTCGCACGGCCAGTACTCCACGCCAGTGGGCATGAGCGTTGGCGGTGCAATGAGCACGACTTCAGCGCCGAGCGTGGACAGCAGGTCCACATTGGATCGCGCAACACGCGAGTGCAGGATGTCACCGACGATGAGCACCTTCTTGCCGGCGACGTCGCCGATGTGTTGGCGCATCGTCACCGCGTCGAGAAGCGCTTGCGTTGGGTGCTGGTGCGAACCATCACCTGCGTTGATGATGGCGGCGCCGGGGACCCATTCGCGCAGCAAATTCGGTGCGCCGGACGACGGGTGACGCATGATGATCGCGTCCGCGCCCACGGAGCGCAACGTATTTGCCGTGTCCTTGAGGGACTCGCCCTTCTTCACGGATGAGCTCGATGCCGAAACATTGATCACGTCCGCGCTCATCCACTTGCCCGCTGTCTCGAACGAGGAGCGCGTGCGGGTGGAATTTTCGTAGAACAGCGTGAAGATCGTCCGTCCGCGCAACGTGGGCAGCTTCTTCATTTCCCTGCCGTCGAGCGCCTCGCGGAAACGGTCGGCCTCATCCATCAGGCCGATGATTTCTTCGCGGCTCAAGTCCGCGATGCTGATCAGGTGCTTCATTTCGCGTCCTCCTCTTTGTCCAGGAGAACAGCGTCTCTTTCATCAAGCGGTGTCAGAGTGACACGCACGTCCTCGGTAAGCGACGTCGGAATATTTTTGCCCACGTAGTCAGCGCGGATCGGAAGCGAGCGGTGACCGCGGTCAACGAGAACTGCGAGTTGGATTGCTTCCGGGCGACCAATATCGCTCAGCGAATCAAGCGCCGCGCGGATGGTGCGGCCGGAGAACAACACATCATCGACGAGGATGATTGTCGCGCCGTTGATATTGCCGGGGATATCCGTCGGGGCTAGTGCGCGGTGCGGACGTCCGCGAAGGTCATCGCGGTACAGCGTCACATCGAGACTGCCAACGGGAATGCTCACCCCCGAAAACTCCTCGATCGCGGCCGCGATGCGTTGGGCCAAAGGCACTCCGCCAGACGGAATACCCAAAATAATCAGTGGTGGAGCACCGTCAGAATCGAGAGCTGTTTTCTCGATGATCTGGTGCGCGATGCGTGCAATGGTGCGCGAGACGTCACTAGCGTCAAGCAACTCAGTAGCACTCATCGAACCTCCTTCCCCGCCTCTCTGTGCGGAATTTAAAGGATGCTTCTTTAAGAGCCTGCCTATGCTTGATAGACGCTTGCCACCCTAGCACTTCTCCCCCGGCGACGATCAGTAATAGAGATCACTTTTCGTGTCACGCTTGGACGAATGCAATCGCAGGTTTTCAGAGCACCGCTTATCGACGTCACCGTGGGGACGCACCACTTCATTCGACCGGTATGTAGCCTGGTGCGCATGACCACACCTAATGATCAATCCGTCCCCGCGACGGATCCGGAAGCAGATATTGTCCGCGAGGTGACACTTGGGGATATCGCCACCGTCCTGGATGGCGAGGGCCTTGAGTACCGCCTGGAAGAACCGGTTGTGCGCACCGGATTCGTCAACGCCGCAATGGTGTTCACTTTTGAAGACGGCAAGCTCATCTTTGAATCTGTCTGGCGTGGCGAGTTCGCCCCGGAGGATGTCTCTTCCCTGCTGTATTCGACGAATGAGTACAACCAGTCGCACTTCACGCCGACGTTGCGTTTCTTCCAGAGCGAAGAGAACACCCTGGCTATTACTGGTATCCGCACGCTTGATGTGAGCAAGGGCTTGTCGACGAATCAACTCGGCGCCTTCATCATCACCTCGATCCATTCGACGCTGCAGGCATTCAGCTACTTGGCTGAGACGTTCCCGACTGCTGTGACTTGGGAGGAGAATTAAATGAGTGAACAGACTTCCACCACCAGTCAGGTGACGATTGACCGCATTGTCGACGCCGCGACCCAGGCCGGCGTATCCATCACTGCCGATGTCAGTGGTCGCGCCGCCCACGGCACTCATGAGGACCTTCAGTTAATGGTCGTCCTGCTTGATTCCGTGTTCATTGTCCGCGCGGATTCCGTGACTGACACTGCCGCCGACTCCCCCGATGCGACGTATTACCTCGCTGCCAACGAGGTCAATTCCACCCTCATCGGCGCCCGCGCAATTATCGGCAACCGCGACGAGAACATTGTCGTGCGCACCGAAGCCGAACAGTCCGTCGCCGCCGGCATGACCGACGAACAGCTTCGCTCCGCCTTCAGCTCCTCCGTCGACTCCGTTGTCAGCGCCCACAACGCCATGGTCGCCCTCGTCGAGCAGATCACCAAGGCGCAGGAAGAGCTCAAGGAACAACGCACCGAGTAAAACAACGAGCAGTAGCTCGACCGAGTCAGGCCTGAACACCTGATTCTCGGTCTATGGTGGATGGGTGACTTCTGCGACTGCCCTCCGTCTTGACCGCGCTACGATGCGCCGAAACCTGGACCAGTTCAAGACCCGCTGGCGTAACCGCCTTGATGATTGGGAATCTGTTGGCCAGGGCGCATTAGAGAAGAAATATGCTCAGTCCTTTTGGGCTGAGCTTTTCGAATGTTTTGGCATCGCCGCGTCCCGTATGGATCTTTTTGAGCAAGACGCGTTGCGTGCTTCTACCGGGCAGTCCGGTTATATCGACCTGTTCTGGCCCGGTGTAGTCATCGGTGAGGCGAAGAAGCCCGGTGTTGATCTTCAGGTTGCGGTTGACCAGGCACGGGACTATCTACTCGGCGGCACGATCAAGGATGCTGAGCAGCCGAGGTACATCATTGCGAGTGATTTCGAGTCATTCCGGCTCGTACGACTTGGCGCTCCCGAGAAGCGTTTCGATGTCACTTTTCAGCTTGCCGAAGTAACTGACTATGTGGACCAGCTGAAATTCCTCGCTGGCTACGAGGACGACACGACGGTTGAGGAGCAGGCAGAGGCTTCCATCAAGGCGTCCCAGCTGATGGCTGATTTGTTCACCGCGATGGTGGGCGACGAGGTCGATGAGAATGTCGGCGATGCTGCCCCGACGAATCCTGAAGATGAGGATGCGGCGATTCAAGAAACGTCGATGTACCTCACTCGCCTATTGTTCCTCCTCTTCGGCGATGATGCTGGCTTGTGGGAGCAGGACCTGTTTTATCGCTTCGTTCTGGAGCACACGAATAGTGAGAACCTCGGCAGCCAGCTCGCCGCATTGTTTGAGGTCCTCAATACCCCAGAGTCTTCCCGGCGCCGCGTGCCCGACTCATTGGCGCGCTTCCCGTACGTCAACGGTGCAATCTTCGCGGAGACGATGCCCACGCAGTTCTTCACCCCGGATATGCGCGATGCGCTACTCAACGCATGTCGCTTCCAGTGGACTCAGATCAGCCCGGCAATTTTCGGCTCGATGTTCCAGCTGGTGAAGTCGAAGGAAGCTCGCCGTGGCGATGGTGAGCATTACACGAGTGAGAAGAACATTCTGAAGACCATCGGTCCTCTCTTCCTCGACGAGCTGCGTGAGGAGGCTGACCGGCTCATCCGCGCAAAGTCCACGCCCGTGGCAAAGCTACGTCAGTTCCGTGACAGCCTGGCTGACATGGTGTTCTGCGATCCCGCATGTGGTTCCGGCAACTTCCTCATCGTTGCGTACCGTGAGCTCCGCAAGATTGAGACCGACGTGATCATGGCTATCCGTGAACGCGAAGGCCAATCAGACATGGCCTTGGACATCTCGTGGGAGCAGAAGCTTTCCATCAGCCAGTTCCACGGGATCGAGTTGAACTGGTGGCCCGCCCGCATCGCGGAGACCGCCATGTTCCTCGTCGACCACCAAGCCAACCGCGAACTCGCCGACCGCGTTGGCCTCGCCCCCGAACGCCTCCCCATCACCGTCACCGCCCACATCATCCACGCCAACGCCCTCCAAGTCGATTGGCGTGAAATCCTCCCGAAGACCAGCGGTATGACGTACGTCTTCGGCAACCCTCCTTTCATCGGTCAATACACCAAGACCGCCGAACAGACCGAGGACATGAAACGAGTTTGGGGCAAAGACTACGACGGTTACCTGGATTACGTCACCGGATGGCACGCCCAGACAAAGACACTGCTAGAAGAACGCCAAGGCGAGTTCGCCTACGTAACCACGAACTCCATCACTCAAGGCCAGCCAGTCCCCGCACTCTTCGGCCCTCTCATGCGCGAAGGCTGGCGAATCAAGTTCGCCCACCGCACATTCCAATGGGATTCCGAAGCTCCCGGCAAAGCCGCGGTTCACTGCGTGATCGTTGGTTTCACCCGCGATCGCGGTGTCAAGCAGCGTCTTTGGGACTACCCCGACATTCGTGGTGAGGCTGTTGAGCAACCAGTCGAGCACGGTATTAATGCCTACCTGATTGACGGTCCAAACGTTCTTGTACGTAAACGCACAAAACCACTGGCAGACATTCCACCAGCTCGCTTCGGTTCGAAACCAACCGATGGCGGTAACTTGATCGTAGAAGCTGCAGAGTATGAAGCAGTTGCGGCTGATCCAGTCGCAGCCAAGTATCTAAGGCCTTTCCGCATGGGACGTGAACTCATTCGGGGACTCGACCGATGGTGCTTGTGGATGGCAGAAAGTTTCGACCCAGCCGACATTGGAAGATCAGAAATTTTGAAGACTCGGATAGAAGCTGTACGAGTCATGCGTCTCGCTAGCAAAAAGAAGGCGACCCAAAATTCGGCTGCAACTCCGTATTTGTTCCAAGAGAATCACCAACCTAGCGTCCCCTACGTAGGCATCCCGCGTGTTGTGTCAGAAACACGTCTTTTCTACACAGCAGCGCATCTTTCCCCTGATGTCATCGCCGGCGACAAGGTCTACACCGCTGCTGATCCAGACGGGCTGCTTTTTGGACTGATTTCCTCCTCGATGTTCATCACGTGGCAGCGTGCGGTTGGTGGCCGTTTGAAGTCGGACCTGAACTTCGCAAATACGTTGACATGGAACACCCTCCCCGTCCCCGAGCTCGATGACAAGACGCGACAGCGGATCATTGATGCTGGGAAGAAGGTGTTGGCGGCGCGGGAGTTGCATCCGGAACGGTCGTTGGCGGAGCACTACAACCCGTTGGCGATGGATCCGGCGCTGATCAAGGCGCATAATGAGCTGGACCGAGAAGTGGATAAGGCTTTCGGTGCAGCGCGTCGACTGACTACGGAACGTCAGCGGCAGGAATTGCTGTTCGCGAATTACTCGAAGATGACGAGTGCTGAATAGCAGCTGGCGGGTGATTGCCAGCTGCTCCTAGCTATTCAGCTCGTGGCTGAGTGCTTCAAGCTCGGCGCCGCCGGACATCTCACGGGTGAGCTCATCAAGGGTGACCTGGTCGCGGCTGGCGTCGAGTTCTTGGCGGCCGAGCTTCAGAATTGTGAAGTGGTCGCCGACCAGGTGGGCGTGGTGCGGGTTGTGGGTGACGAACACGACGGCCACACCACGGTCACGAGCTTCGGCGATGAACTTCAGCACCACGCCGGATTGCTTCACACCGAGTGCAGCAGTGGGCTCATCCAGGACGACCACACGAGCACCGAAGTACACCGCGCGGGCAATGGCGACCACCTGGCGTTGACCACCTGACAGGTTGCCGGCCTCAACATTCACATCGGGGATATCAATGCCCATCTCAAGCAGCTGCTCCGAGCAGATACGCTTCATTTCCTCCTGTTTGAGCATCCCGAATGCACCGGTCAGCTCCTGACCCAGGAAGAAGTTCCGCCACACGCTCAGCTCATCAACAATGGCGAGGTTCTGGTACACCGTCGCAATGCCTGCATCTAGCGCATCACGGGGTGAAGAGAAGGTCACCGACTCATCGTCGATAAGCAGCTCCCCCTCCGTCGGCTCGTGCAAACCCGCAAGGATCTTGATCAGCGTGGACTTGCCCGCGCCGTTATCGCCGAGCACGCAGGTGACTTCGCCGGCATTGATATTCAGGTTGACGCCGCGGAGGGCATCGAAGCTGCCGTATGACTTGGTGATGTCGCGCAATTCAATGATCGCCATGACCTACCGCCCCTTCGTGATGTTGGCGAAAGACGTGTTGGTGAACACTGCAAAGAGAAGCATCGCGCCGAGGAAGAATTTGAACCAATCCGGATTCCAACCGGCGTAGACGATGCCCTGATTGGTCATGCCGAAGATCAGCGCACCGATCATCGTGCCAATCGCGGTGCCGCGTCCGCCTTTCATTGCGCAGCCACCGATGACTGCGGCGATGATGTAGAGGAACTCATTGCCCACGCCCTGGCCAGCCTGAATCGAGTCGAAGGCGAACAGGGTGTGCATGCCCACGAACCAGGCGGCGAAACCGACTGTCATGAACAGAGCGATCTTCACACGGTTGACAGGGACGCCGACAGCGCGTGCTGCTTCCTTGTCACCACCGACAGCGGTGATCCAGTTACCGAATTTGGTGCGAAACAGCACGAACGAGGCGATAGCCACGAACAGCAACCACCAAATAACAGTGACGCTGATGCGCACATCACCGATGTGGAAAGACCCGGCGAAGAACACGCGTGCGGACGGGAAGCCCTCCATATCCGCGATCGTCGGCGTGGCCACCTGACCAGTAACCAGCTTGGTCACTGCCAAGTTGAGGCCTTGCAACATGAGGAATGCGGCGAGCGTGATGAGGAAGCTGTCAATACCGGTGCGTGAGACCAAAATGCCGTTAAGCGCACCGATAGATAGCGAGATGACCAGCGCGATGCCCGCACCGACCCACGAGTTCAAGTGCAGGTTGTAATTGAGCATCGTCGCTGCCAATGCCGCTGTGGTCACAGCAACACCTGAGGACAGATCGAATTCGCCGCCGATCATGAGCAGGCCAACGGCGAGCGCGACAATGCCGAGCGTGGAGCTGGCATAAAGGATCGTCGCCATTGCCTCAAACGAGCGGAATGCTGGTGCGACAGCCAGGAACAGCGCCAAGATGACCAGGAAGCCGAGCAAGCTGGCTAGCTCCGGGCGGCGGATCAGCTTGGCGAATCCAGTGTGGGTGCGCAGCCGGTCATCGGGTGAAGTGTCCTGCGGTGAGACGTGCGCTGTCGTTGAATTATCAGACTGTGGTGTGGCTGTGCTCATCGCAGCCCTGCCTTCGCCGCCTCCGCGACATCGTCCACATTGGTGGAATCCACAAAGCTCGGCCCGGTAAACACCGGTTGGCCACCACCAAAGGTGCCGCCATTGCGCTTAGCCACCCACAGCGAATCAACCGCCAGGTAGCCCTGCAGGTATGGCTGCTGGTCCACTGCCCATGCAACGCGGCCATCCGCAATCGCATCAACAAGCTCAGAGTTGGTATCAAATGTGACCACCTGTGCTTCCGAACCAGACTGCTTTACCGACTCAGTCGCACGCATGGCCACCGGGGCCTGGAGCGCGAAAACGGTGTCGAAACTACGGTCCTGGCTGAGCTTCGACGAAATCGTCGACTGCACCGATGTCAGGTCCTGGCCGTTGACATAGAGCAACTCGACAGTGCCACCATCAAGGCCTTGCTTCACACCATCACAGCGTGCTTCCTGGGAGGAATTGCCCTGCTCGTGAATCACACACAGCACCTTGGACTTGCCTTCTTCCTTCAGGCGCTCACCGGCGGTCGTGCCCGCGATCGTCTCGTCCTGCCCGAAGAAGCCAGTCATGCCGTATTTGGTGTATTCCTCCATACCGGCATTCAATCCGACCGTGGGAATGCCAGCATCCACAGCATTCTGCGCCGCGGGACCGATCGCCTCCGCATTCGGCATGGTCACTGCAATGCCATCGACCTTCGAGTCCACGGCCGATCGGACCAGGTTGGCTTGGTTCGGTGCCTGCGGGTCGGATGAGTAGCGCAGCTCAATATTGTCCTTCTTCGCTGCGTCTTCCGCACCCTTACGGACGAGATCCCAGTAGGTATCGCCCGGCGCACCGTGAGTGACCATGGCCACCACATAACGCGGGGTATCTACCCCACCGGCGGTGCCTGAAGAGCCATCATTGCGTGGCGCCCCACCTGTTGCCGAGCAACCAGCAGCCGCTACGCCGACAGCTGCGGTAATCACCACTGCCTTGAAAAACTTTCCGATTTTTAACACTTCACCAGTGTGCCCCGTAAGTGTGAAAACCCCTGCATTAGGAATCAGCTTTACCGATTCAGATGCAGGGGAAACGAAGAACGCTGTCCTCTTGATGAGGATTGCGCTCGTAAAAAAGATTCTGTTTAGGACTCTTCGAGGCGCTTGAGCTCGGCCTCGGGGTCGAAGTCGGCTTCGGGCCATTCAAGGTCCATCTCGCGGAGGGCCTTAAGCAGCAAGGTCTTCACCACGGTGCGGCAGTAGTCCTTGTCATCAGATGGGATGCAGTACCAGGGAGCGACATCAGTGGAAGTGCGCTTCAAAGCGATCTCGTAGGCCTCCTGGAATTCATCCCAGAGCTTGCGGTCATCAATATCGCCCGAGTTGTACTTCCAGTGTTTGTCTTCGCGCTCAATGCGCTTACGCAGGTTCTCAGCCTGGAATTCCTTGGAGATGTGCGGCATGACCTTGATGATCTTCGTGCCGTTCGCAGCGGCTTCGGCTTCGAAATCGACGATGGCGCCGTAGCGGCGCTCGATCTCCTCAGGCGGAGCCATCTCACGCACACGCTGCACGAGCACATCTTCGTAGTGGGAGCGATCGAACACGCTCACCATGCCCGGCTCCGGCAGGTGCGGCTTGATGCGCCAGAGGAAGTCATGCTTCTGCTCTTCCTCGGTCGGCTTGCCGAATGCCTTGATCTGCACGCCCTGCGGGTCGAGCACATCACCCACAACATTGCGGATGATTCCGCCCTTGCCGGCGGTATCCATTCCTTGGAGCACGAGCAGGATCGAACCAGTGCCTTCGACTTCAGCGCGAGCATTGGCGTACAGGCACTCCTGCAAGTCAGCAATCTCGTCGTCGTACTTTTCAAAAGCGTCGTCGACATTGTCCTTGCCCACACCGGGTGTGGACTTTGGATCAACGTCAGCGATAGCGAAATCTTCGCCAACTCGTAGTTGTTCTGCTTCCTTGATGGATACCTTCGCCATGGCGGTGGTTCTACTGCTCCTTCTCCGTGTCGTCGGTGCTGAAGGTGTCGTCGAAGTTGTGAGCGTCTGCGCGGTCGTCGCCGTCGAAGTCGTGCCCGGTGACAATGTCCGGGGCTTCGGCAGAATTCGCCTGAATGATGTCGTCGAGAACAGCGTGGATATATGGGGAGGCGCTGTCACCGGCATACTCGGTGGACATCTCCATCGCATTGGAAATAGAGATCGGGGCCGCAACCTCGTCGTTGTACAGGATCTCCCACGTAGCCACGCGCAGGATCGCGCGGTCCACTGCCGGGATGCGGTGGAGCTCCCAATTTTCCGACAGGAAGCGCTCGATCGAATCATCGATCTCATCGAGGCTTTCTGCCGCACCAGCGATGATCACACGGGTGTAGTCGGCGATCGGGGCGACAGCGTTGGCAGGGTTCTTGGCCAACTCGGCGCGTTCCTCAACAATCGCGACCGGGTCAATATCGCGGGTCTCTGCTTCGAAGAGAATGTCTACTGCGCGGCGGCGTGCACGGTAGCGCGCACCATGACGTTTGTAATCAGGCATGTTCTCGATCAGGAAAAAGGTGTACAGGGAAAAATGAGGTGGACTCGGGGCCGAGTCCACCTGGAGTGGACGCTGCTTGGATCAGCGTCCAGGGCTTGCGGCCCTTATTAGTTGTTCACGCGGGAGAGGTACTCACCGGTACGGGTGTCCACCTTAAGAACATTGCCAGTCTCAATGAACAGCGGCACCTGGATCTCAGCGCCGGTCTCCAGCTTCGCCGGCTTGGTACCACCGGTGGAGCGGTCGCCCTGCAGGCCCGGATCGGTGTGCTCGACCTTCAGGTCAACGGAAATCGGCAGCTCCGCGAACAGTGCCTCGCCCTCGTGGAAGGACACCTGGACGCGCATGTTCTCCAGCAGGAATCGTGCGGCATCGCCGAATTTCTCCTCGCCCAGCTCGTACTGCTCGAAGGTCTTGTCGTCCATGACGACGTAGTTGGTGCCGTCGTTGTACAGGTAGGTCATGTCGCGACGGTCCACTGTCGCGGTCTCAACCTTCACGCCAGCATTCCAGGTCTTGTCGACGGTCTTGCCGGAGACGACGTCCTTGAGCTTCGTGCGCACGAACGCGGGGCCCTTGCCCGGCTTGACGTGCTGGAATTCGATGATCTGCTGCAGCTTGCCGTCAACCTTGAGGACAAGGCCGTTCTTGAAGTCAGCGGTCGTTGCCACGAATATCTCCCTTATTTCGTCTAGTTCGTCTCAGTGGATTATTCAAACATGGCTATGCTACACCACTGCCTTTTACAGGCCATGTGGCGATAGCCAGAGTCGAGGTTAGAGAACTGTCGGTTCTTCAGGGAACTGTCTGTCCTTTTAGAGAACAGTGAGTTCCTTCGGTGCTGGGGTGATCACCTTCGGGGCGCCCGATGTGATGATCAAGGTGTCCTCGATGCGTACGCCGCCCTTGCCCGGAACATAGATGCCCGGCTCAATAGTCAGCGTCATGTTCTCTTCAAGCACGCCTTTACCGCTTTTCGACGCCGCCGGGCCCTCATGCACATCCAAACCAATGCCGTGGCCCGTAGAGTGAACGAAGTATTCGCCGTAGCCAGCATCAGTAATGATGTCGCGGCAGACCTTGTCCACATCCGACAGTGCGCGGCCTGCGGTGGCTGCTGTGACACCGGCCTTCTGCGCTTCCAACACGATCTCGTAGATCTCACGGTTGAAATCAGTCGGCTCACCAATGCAGAACGTGCGCGTCATATCGGAATTGAAACCAAGGCGGTGGGCACCGAAATCGATGGTGACCAAGTCACCATCGGTGAGCTCCCGGTCGCCAGCTGCATAGTGTGGCAACGCCGAATTCGACCCAGAGGCCACGATCGTGTCAAAGCTGACACGCTCTGAGCCCAGCAAGCGCATCCGGTATTCCAGATCAGCAGCGACCTGCTTCTCAGTGCGACCGGCGCGGAGCTCGCCAGCGTCGATAAGCTGTGCAAGCGCATCAACGGCAATCTCGGCGACTTCCTCGAGGCGGCGCAGTTCGTAAAAATCCTTGATCAGACGGATCTGCTGGACCACGCCGGCGACGGGGACGAGTTTCACCGAATCTGGTGTGGCCTTATCCAGCTGTTCCAGCTCCGCGACGCTGACCTGTGCCGGGTCGAAGCCCACGCGCCAGCCTTCCGGCACCGTTGCAAGCACTGCCTTGCCAGCATCGCGCTCAATGATCGCCTGAATATCTGGCACTTCCTCGGCAATCTGCGTGGTGTAGCGCCCATCCGTCGCGATCACGGCAGAGAGATCCTTATTGATCAGCAGTGCGCCATTCGATCCACTGAAGCCGGAAAAATACCGCACATTCGTCGGATCAGTGACCAAGAAAGAGTCGATCCGCTTCGCCGCGAGATTCGCGGACAACTTGCGGCGACGGGTGAGAAAACGAGAATCAACGAAACTCACTCTTAAACCCTCCTCAAGAAGAAATCCAATGCCATGTCGTAGCCAGCAGTACCAAGACCAGCGATAACACCCGTGGCGATCGGTGACAGGTACGAATGGTGACGGAACGGCTCGCGGGCGTGCACATTCGAAATATGCACTTCGATGAATCCTGGACCGTCCTGCAATTCAACGAGCGCATCGCGCAGGGCCACCGAGGTGTGCGTGAACCCACCGGGGTTGATGATCACCGGCCAGGAATGATCGGCGGCCTCATGCACTGCGTCGATAAGCTCGCCCTCGTGGTTGGACTGCACGAACGCGATGTCCACGCCAGCTTCCTCGGCGCGCTTGCGCAGGCCATCTTCGATATCGGCCAACGTCGTCGTGCCGTATACCTCAGGCTGTCGCTTCCCTAACCTGTTCAGGTTCGGTCCATTGAGCACCAGAATCTTCACATCAAGCCTCCTCGCCGCTCATGCCCACCATGCTTTCGCCCGGATGTGGGCCATCACATCATGATGAAAGCTCAGTGTACGCGGTGCGCAGCTCCTCGATGTCCGCATCTTCAATTCGCGTCGTGCTGCCAATGCCATCCAGCACTACGAAACGGATCCGACCATCGCGGTTCTTCTTGTCGTGCGTCATGCCCTCATACAGCGCGTCGAATGCGCCTGCCTCGTACGTGGTTGGCAAACCGACTGCTTCGAGGATCTCACGGTGGAGCTCAACCACAGCATCGCTGATCAGCCCGCGATTGCGCGCGAGTATAGCCACGAACATCATGCCCACCGCGACGGCATTGCCGTGACGCCAACGGTAATCCTCGCGCTTCTCAATCGCGTGGCCAAGCGTGTGCCCGTAGTTGAGGATCTCGCGCAGCGACGATTCCTTGAGGTCCTGCGCTACAACCGAACCCTTGACCGCGACAGAACGCTCGATGAGCTCCCCGATCTTGTCCGTGGGAACGCTGCCGCCCTCGCGGTAAATGTCCAGAATGATCGGGTCGGCAATGAAACCGGTCTTGATGATCTCGGCAGAACCGGAAATGAATTCCTCGCTCGGGAGTGTGTCCAGGCGATCAAGGTCGATGAAGACTGCGTGTGGTTCGTGGAAGGAACCGACATGGTTCTTGCCCGCTGCCGTATTGATACCGGTCTTGCCACCGACTGCTGCATCCACCATGGCGAGCAGCGTCGTAGGGACCTGGATGACCTTGATGCCACGCATCCAGGTAGCCGCGACGAAGCCCGCCAGGTCAGTTGTCGCACCGCCACCAAGGCCCACCACGATGTCCTGGCGGGAAAAATTGTGCGTGCCCAGCGTGTCCCACAGCTGGCCCGCAACATTTAGAGACTTTCCGTCTTCCGCATCCGGGATCGGGGCCAGAACGACCTCGATGCCACTATCGGTGAGGCCAGACTGCAAGCTTTGTGCTGCGTTGGTCAGCGGTTCCTGATGCACAACAAGCACATTGCGCGCACCCGAATCCTTAATGCACTGTGCCACCTGATCATCGAGACCATGGCCGATACGAACGGTGTAGGGGGATGGACCTGCTACCTGAATCTCGGCCATGGTGTGAATCTCCTTGGATTGTGTGGGTGGGTATGTGTTTTTTGGTGATGGGTGTTGCTGTTTCGTGACGGGCAGTGCCGTCGGTGCCGTTGGTGCCGTTGGTACTGGGCTGTCTTATTGCGGGTCGATCAGCGAGAGGATCTCAGCAACGAGACGCTGCGGCGGACGCGAATCAGTGCGCACGCGGTGCATGGCTACCTCGCGGTAATACGGTTCGCGGGATTCCAGTAGTGCGCGATAGTGCGCCTCCGGGTCATCTGCCTGGAGTACCGGGCGCGAGTCATTGCCGGAGGTACGGCGCACGCCCTCCTCAACCGACACGTCGATCCACACCACATTGTGGGCTTGAAGCAGCTTGCGGGTGGATTCAGTCACTACTGCCCCACCGCCCAGGCTGACAACGCCGCCGGAAGCAAGCGAGCGCGCAACATAACCGGCCTCGACCTCACGGAAGCGCTCCTCGCCCAAGTCCGAATAGACCTCGCCGGTGGGCTTGCCCTCACCTTTCGCAATCAAGTCATCCGAATCGACCAACGGCAGATTCATCGCGCGGGCCAGACGGCGGCCAATTGTGGACTTGCCCGCCCCCGGTGGGCCGACGAGCACCACGCGCGGCGATCCATGCACGACGGGTTTCTGTGGCTCACCAAAAGCAGCAGAATCACCATGGGATCCAACAGGTTCAGTCCCCGGAAGAACCTTGCCGTGGGCCTGGGAATGCGGGCCGGGAGTTCCTGAAGTTGCCGGGAAAGGTGCCGGCTTCGGCGGCTCCGCCACAGGATTAGTCATTAGCGCTTCCTCCAAACGCGAGACGTTCAGACACATACTGCTTATACGCCTCAACGTTGCGCTTCGTTTCCTCGATGCTGTCCCCGCCGAATTTCTCCAGAGTCGCCCGAGCAAGCACGAGCGCGACCATGGCCTCAGCCACAACGCCAGCGGCAGGCACGGCACACACATCAGAACGCTGGTGAATCGCCGTCGCCTTCTCGCCGGTAGCCATATCGAGGGTTTGCAGCGCACGCGGGACAGTAGAGATCGGCTTCATTGCAGCGCGGACACGCAGCTGCTCACCATTGGTCATGCCGCCTTCAAGACCACCAGCACGGTTGGTGGCACGGTGCACGCCATTTTCATCGCGCAAGATCTCATCATGCGCCTCCGACCCGCGACGACGTGCTTCCTCAAAGCCATCGCCAACCTCAACGCCCTTGATCGCCTGGATGCTCATCAACGCTGCAGCCAGCTGCGCATCCAAACGGGACTCGCCAGACACATGCGAACCGAGACCGATCGGCAAACCGTCCACGATCACCTCGACGATTCCGCCGAGAGTATCGCCCTGCTTCTTCGCCGACTCGATCTCCGAAATCATTGACTCCTCGGCATCCTTGCCGAATGCACGCACCGGGGATTCATCAATCGCATCAATATCGCTGAACTGCGGCGACGGCCCGTCATAGGGCTCAGACGCACCGATGGAGATGACATGTGAATAAACCTCAACACCGAGGACCTCACGCAGGAAAGAGCGCGCCACCGTTGCGGCAGCAACACGGGACGCAGTTTCACGTGCCGACGACCGCTCCAAAACCGGACGTGCCGCATCAAAGCCGTACTTGATCATGCCGGAGAAATCCGCATGACCAGGACGCGGACGCGTTAACGCTGCGCCACGCCCAGAGTTCATCGCCTTTTCGACCTCCGGATCGTCATAGTCCAGAGCCTCAGCCGACATGATCGTCGTCCACTTCGGCCACTCGGTATTACCGATCATGATCGCGATCGGACTACCGATCGTCTTGCCATGCACCACGCCTGTCAGCAGGGTCAACTCATCCTGCTCAAATTTCATACGTGCGCCACGGCCATAGCCAAGGCGACGACGGGCAAGCTGATGTCCAATCTCTTCCTTAGAGACAGTTACACCAGCCGGCATGTTCTCGATCAGCGCAACGAGTGCCTGACCGTGGGATTCACCTGCGGTAGTCCAACGAAGCATGCAGGCATTGTCTCACACCCCCGCCAGGAAAGTGCTAGCTAACCCCACCAACCACGTGGCCGCCAACATCGACGGCCCATGAGCAGCACTTCTGCGCCTTCGCACCAACATGTAAATTACCGAAAAACCGCTGGCCACAAGCATTCCTACCAGCACAGCACCAAGACCCCCAACGATGGCCAGCACCACCCCCAAAGGGACCGCGAGTTTCACATCACCTCCACCAATCCCCCGACCCGAAAACAGATACACCGCCGGCCACAGCCAGCCCCACCAACCAGCCGGCTCAACCAGACACACGATCAACGCCAATACGACCGCGGGTACCGTCCACGCATTAGGCAGACGTCGCTCACGCATGTCCACCACAACCAGGATAATCGTCCAGATCGCCGCCACGCAGCTGAAAAGGGCAGCAAGCAGCACCGCTAATCCCCCAGTTACATCCCCCATGCCCGTCACATTAAGACAGGAGCATCATCTGTGCGAGGGGCTGGTGCACACTGAAGTGCGCATGAACTCGCGGCGAAAAAGGCAGGACTAATTACCTGTTCTTCCGCGTCACACCAGTCGGCGCGACCCAACCTGTATGACGGAACAGTGCTTCACGCATCGCCTCACGCGGAGCTTCCACGCCAGTGAATTGTTCAAACTGCGAATAGGACTGGCACGCCAACATGACCAGGCCACCGACCGTCAGGTACCCATTCGACGCGACTTCCGTGGCCAGCGGTGTCGGCCACGGGTTATAAATCACGTCCAGCAACGGCGCATGCCCTAGCTCCTTTTCTCGGCCAGCGAGTGCGGCGGAAGGAACTGTAGAAATGATCAGATCCACGCTCATCGACAGCGCTTCCAAGTCCCGCTCAAAATCGACGAATTCCGCATCCACGTCCCCCAACAGCGGCAATAATTCAGCGGAGCGGTCCGAACGATTCAGCACCGTCACTTTCTCCACGCCACGGGCCGCGAGCGACCACAGTGCAGGTCGCGCGGTACCGCCACCGCCGATCACCAATGCATGGCCGATCGCAGTTTGCTTGCCGACGAGCTCATCCAGCGCCCCCGCGATCCCCTCACAGTCCGTGTTATCAGCACGCCAGGAATCGCCTTCACGGACGAGAGTGTTGGCCGAACCGATCGCCTGAGCACGCTCCGTGACCGTGTCAGCGAATTGCAGCGCCGCGAATTTGCCCGGCATCGTCACAGAGAACCCACGGAAGTCTTCGGCTGCCCCACCAACGATTCCGGGCAGGGCCTCAGCATCGCACTCGATCCGCTCATAGGACCAGCCCTCAAGCCCTGCTGCCTCGTATCCAGCTTTGTGAAGGACAGGCGACAGTGAATGCTCGACGGGACTTCCCAGAACCGCGGCTTTACCGCTGGTGATCGCGTGACTCATGAACGACAGTTTAATGGGCCCCTCACATGAGGGGCCCACAAGGGAGTTGCTTACCTACGGGAATCCAAGATGCCCGAATCATAAGCACGTTGGACATTTCCCTGGTGCTCATCGAAGTTATTGCTGAACAGCGTTGTGCCCTCATCATCGATGGTGACGAAGAACAGCCACTCGCCTTCTGCCGGATGTTCCATCGCCTGGATAGCTTCCTCCGACGGCGAAGCAATCGGGGTTTCCGGGAGACCATCCTTGGCGTAGGTATTCCACGGGGTGACCTTCTTACGGTCACTGTCACCGGTGGCGAGCTCAACCGACTCAAGGCCGTAGTTCACCGTGGAGTCGAACTCCAGTCGCATTGGCTCCTTCAGACGGTTCAAGATCACGCGAGCGACCTTGTCGAATTCACCTTCCGGTGCCTCACGCTCAACCAGGGAGGCAGCGCTGAGCAGATCATACGGGCTCAAGCCCACTGCCTTGGCACGGCCGACGATGTCGGTGCTGTTGTACTTCTCAGTGGTGCGGGTGATCAGATTCGTCAGAATCGTCTGTGCATCCGCACTCGGATCCACGATATATTCACCCGGTGCAATCAAGCCCTCAAGACGCTTTGGGTCACCCTTGTGCGCATTCACTGGCTCAATTGCCCAATCCGGAACACCGAGGCTTGCGGGATCAGCATTCGCTGCAACATCGTGAAGATCCTTGACCTTCACGCAGTCCTCCCTCTCACCTTCGTCGCCACAGGAGACCTTCGAGATATTCGAGTAAATGCCCAGTCGAGTGTCTCCACCCACGACCCTGACGTCCATCAACGTCGAGCCACCAGGAATCTTGAGCATATCGATCTGATTTGCCGGATCGAGAAGTGCAGCCACCGCGGACTCAGCGCTCATCTTCTCTTGCAGGCGGTAGAAGCCTGGCTGGATATTGTCTGCATCCGGGTTCGCCATCGTGGCATTCTGAAATGCCTTGTCTGAACGAACAATGCCCTTATCCACCAAGGCAGGACCCATCGCAGAAAGAGTGGACCCCTCGGGGATCTCCACTACCTGCTCAACACCGTTGCCGGTGCCGTTGAAGTCGCTGCCCGTGGAATTAGCTCGCGCAAAAGCGATGTAGACGACAGCACCGATGATCAACAGGATCGATGCCACCAACACGGCGACGCCACGGGTACGCCCGCGCGACGTGGTTGCAGAACTCACGCTTTAAATCTCCTTGGGTTCTGGCGACATCGCAGCATCGGTTGCCTGCCCCAACGCTTCCTTGTCGCGGTAGTTGTTTCGTCCGTCCAGCCAAGACTGAAGGATGGCCACGGCAGCGGCCTGGTCGATAACGGAACGTCCAGCACGCTCACTCACACCCGAAGCACGCAGTGCATGCGTGGCTTCCACTGTGGTGAGACGCTCATCGGCGTATCGAACCGGAACATCACTACGGCGTGAAATCCGGAAACCGATCTCCTTCGCGTGCTTCACACTGGAAGATCCATTGCCCTGCAAATCGCGCGGGAGTCCCACGACGACTTCGACAGCATCGTATTCATCAATGATTTCCAGCAGACGCTCAATATCTGCGCCATCGCGGTCTTTGAACCCGGTCACGCGTTTCACAGTTTCCACCGGAGTGGCAAGCCGTGCATCACGGTCCGACGATGACACACCGATCCGGACGGTGCCCACATCGAGACCGATGCGGCGGCCATTCCCCGGGTCGTCGACCCCTGGGGTGTCCGGATGAATCTTCATCGTGCGAGGCTTTCTGATCTTTTGCTGTAAACCTGATGAACGGCTGACACCGTCGATTCCACGGTAGTGCGCTAAGGCACAACCGTGAATCACAGGCAGGGCGTGTCACGTAACCAATTCGTGACCTTACTGAACCCTAGCTTAAATCTGAGAAAGTCGGTCGCGAAGACCCGCGAAACCTGCTTCGATTCCTGCAGCATCCGAACCGGAGCCCTGAGCAAGATCCGGCTTGCCACCGCCCTTGCCGCCAACATACTGGCCAAATGCACCAACGAATTCGCCAGCCTTGACGCCTTCGTTAACAGCTGCCTTGGTGGCGCTGACTGCGAAAGGCACCTTGCCATCAGCATCTGCGGCAAGAACGATCACTGCTGGCGTATCGCCGAAGCGCCCACGAAGGTCCGTAGCGATCGTGCGGATGTCGCCACCAGTCGTTCCGTCCGGAAGCTTGACGGCGAGGAAGCGGAACTTGCCCACTTCTTCAGCCTTATTGACCAGCTCGCCAGTCTTGTTGGCCAGCTCCTTCTTGTGCAGGTTCTCGATCTCCTTCTCCGCTGCGCGAAGACGCTCGGACAGCTGCGCGATGCGCTCCGGCAGATCCTCCGTCGGAGTCTTCATCTCGCCGGCGAGCATGCTTGCAATCGCCGCTTCCTTGGAGAAGTACTTGAACGAGTCCATACCGGAGTATGCCTCAATACGGCGTGCACCGGAGCCAACCGAGGACTCGCCGAGCACAGCCACCGGGCCGATCTGCGAAGAGTGCTCCACGTGGGTACCACCGCAGAGCTCGATGGAGAACGGTCCACCGATCTCCACCACGCGAACCTGGTCGCCGTAGTTCTCGCCGAACAAGGCCAGCGCGCCCATTGCCTTGGCCTCATCAAGTGAGGTCTCAAGCGTGTTCACCGCGAAGTCAGCGTCGACCGCCTGGTTAGCAATGGTGGCGATCTCTTCCAGCTGTTCCGGGGTGAGCTGCTCGGTGTAGTTGAAGTCAAAGCGCAGGTAACCCGGCTTGTTCATCGAGCCTGCCTGGACAGCTGTCGGGCCAAGCACCTGGCGCAGAGCTGCGTGGATCAGGTGCGTAGCGGTGTGTGCCTGACGGGCACCGTGGCGCCACGTCGGATCAACCTCAGTGCGCACGATCTGGCCGACATCGAGACCACCGCTGGCCACAGTTGCCTTGTGCACCCACAGCTTCTTATTGCCCACCTTCTGCACATCGTGGACATCAAGGACCGTATCGCCAACGACGATGCGGCCGCGGTCAGCGAGCTGTCCGCCACCCTCGGCGTACATCGGGGTCACATCGAGGATGACCTCGATCTCATCACCCTGCGCTGCTTCGCCGACCTTCTCGCCACCACGGACAAGACCGAGCACTTTGCTTTCGTGCTCAAGCTCAGTGAAGCCAACAAATTCAGTCGGGTGGCCATCGATCCACTCGCGGTACAGCGACTCGTCGGTGTTGCCGTGCTTCTTCGCCTTGTTATCAGCCTTAGCGCGCTGCTTCTGCTCGTCCATTGCGGCATGGAATGCATCCATGTCCACATCCAGACCAGCCTCAGCGGCCATCTCAAGCGTCAGATCGATCGGGAAACCGTAGGTGTCGTGCAGCTCAAAGGCCTTCTCACCCGGAACGGTCTTCTGGCCAGCGGACTTCAGTGCCGTTGCGGTCTCGTCGAAACGCGAAGTGCCGGATTCCAATGTCTTCAGGAAGGCCTTTTCCTCCGCGAGGGAAACGCGCAGGATGCGCTCACGGTTGTCGGCGATCTCCGGGAACGACGGAGTCATGGTGTCCATGATCGTGTTCATGAACGTCTCCAGCGTGTTGCCGGTAGCACCCAGCAGACGAGCAGAGCGAACAATACGACGCATCAAACGACGCAGAATGTAGCCGCGGCCCTCATTCGACGGGGTAACACCGTCGAGAATGATCATCATTGCGGTGCGCGAGTGGTCAGCGATAACACGGAAGCGCACGTCATCAGTCTGGTTGCCCGCACCGTACTTCGTGCCGGTGAGTTCCTCGGCTGCCTTGATGACGGGAGCCAGCAGGTCCGTCTCGTAGACATTGTCGACTCCCTGGAGCAGGCATGCGAGACGCTCGATGCCCAGGCCGGTATCGATATTTTTCTTGGGCAGTTCGCCTTCGATCTCGAAATTGCCCTTCTTGTCTCCCGCACCGCGGATGGACTCCATGAAGACCAGGTTCCAGATCTCCATGTAGCGGTTATCGTCCGCAATCGGACCACCGTCAGCACCGTATTCCGGGCCGCGGTCGTAGTAGATCTCGGAGCACGGACCGCACGGGCCAGGAACGCCCATGGACCAGAAATTGTCCTCCATACCCATGCGCTGAATGCGCTCAGCCGGGACACCAACCTTGTCACGCCAAATATCGGCAGCCTCATCGTCATCGTTAAAAACGGTGACCCAGAGGCGCTCTGGATCAAGGCCGAAACCGCCGTCATCCTGCGACTTAGTCAGCAGATCCCAAGCGAGCGTGATCGCACCTTCCTTGAAGTACTGGCCGAACGAGAAATTGCCAGCCATCTGGAAGAAGGTGTTGTGGCGGGTGGTAATACCCACTTCCTCAATATCGAGGGTGCGCACGCACTTCTGGATCGAGGTGGCCTTGCCGGTTTCAAACGGCGGGTTCTGCTGGCCCAGGAAGTACGGCTTGAACGGCACCATGCCTGCGTTGACGAACAGCAGGGTCGGGTCGTCGAGGATCAAAGAAGCGCTGGGCACAGGCACGTGGCCAGCGTCGACGAAATGCGAGGTGAACCGGTCGCGGATCTCATGGGTCTGCACAGAAGAATCCTTATAAGCGTTAGTAAGCGTTGACAGTGCGTTTCTCGTCGATACACCTTACCCGCGAACGACTTGGCTCCCGCACAATGGCACTGTCCTAGTCCACCGGTTTAGGTCACTGGCCGCGCACCATCTGGCGCAGACGGTCTGCATACGACTGGATTCGCTTCTCCGCGCCATGGTCAGTCGGTGTGTAATAGCGCGCCTCATCCAAGCCTTCTGGGATATAGCGCTGTTCCACCACTCCACGCGGATCATCGTGCGGGTAGAGATAACCGACGGCGTGGCCGATCTTCTTTGCTCCCTCGTAGTGCCCGTCACGCAGGTGAGGTGGGACGGCACCGGCATAGCCGGCGCGGACGTCTGCAAGCGCTGCGTCAATCGCTTTGATCACGGACGGTGACTTAGGTGCGGTGGCAAGGTGAATCGTGGCTTGTGCAAGGGGCAGTCTGCCTTCGGGAAGGCCAATGAATTGGACGGCTTCTGCCGCGGCCATCGCTGTCTGTAAAGCTGTCGGATCTGCCATGCCAATGTCCTCAGAGGCGTGAATGACCAGGCGACGTGCGATGAATCGTGGGTCCTCGCCTGCCTCAATCATGCGTGCCAGGTAGTGCAATGCGGCATCGACATCGGAACCGCGGATGGATTTAATAAAAGCTGAGATGACGTCATAGTGCTGATCCCCGTCGCGGTCGTAGCGCACGACAGCACGGTCCACACTGTTTTGCACCACATCGAGTGAGATCTTCCCGTCCTCTGCACCCTCGGACGCCGCTTCAAGGTAAGTCAGGGCGCGACGAGCATCGCCCCCGGCGAGGAGAACAAGCTGGTCACGTGCCTCATCATCCAGCTTGAAGGTCTTGCCATCCCTGTTCAACCCACGCTCATCGGCCACGGCACGATCGAGCACCGTGGCAATATCAGCGTCGTCAAGAGATTCAAGCCGCAACAACAGTGAACGAGACAGCAGTGGCGCGACGACGCTGAAGGATGGATTCTCTGTCGTCGCCGCAACGAGAAGCACCGTGCGGTTCTCCACTGCAGCTAACAGTGCATCCTGCTGCGTCTTAGAAAAACGGTGGACCTCATCGATGAACAAAACCGTTCGCTGACCACGTACAAGGTCCTGTTTCGCTGCCTCGAGTACCTCACGGACCTGCTTCACGCCCGAGGACAAAGCAGACAGGCCAACGAAATTCTGTCCCATCGCCCCAGCGATGAGCGACGCAATCGTGGTCTTACCCGTGCCGGGTGGGCCGTAGAGAATCACCGATGCTTCGCCCGAACCCTCGACAAGCCGACGCAGCGGACGTCCCGGCCCCAGCAAATGCTGCTGGCCAACCAGTTCGTCGAGCGTGCGCGGACGCATTCGCGCGGCTAGTGGTGCCGCTGCTCCAGCGTCAAAAAAGGCGGTGCCACGGGAAGCCGCCGATGCACCGGCCTGGTTTGAGTCAGCCCCGCCGGTGCCCGCCGGATCCGTGAACAGACCGCCTTGTGTCATGTCAACCAGTCCACCACGTCACGCGCAAAGCCCGCAACGACCTCATAAGTCGGTTCCGTGCCAGTTGCGGCATAACGCGCCAAAGCGTCGAAGGTCTCGGCCACGTCGCGGCGGATCTCACGCTGATCCACCTCGTCAAGGAGCTCCCCGTTGCTTTCTTCAACAGCGTAACCAAGGATCGACGCGCTGAAGAATGCCCACCCCACCAAAGCAGCGGTAAGCCGCGCTTGAAGGGTGTCGTAATTGAGCACCGACGGCCACACACCCTTTACTTCGTCCACCCATGCTTCAACGAAGACCTTGGTCTCCTCATCGTTGATCGGCTGCGACGAGATATATTGCGGGAAGCCAGCGATCACGCCGGCGATATCAAAAATGACGTCACGGAAGCCCGCCCACTCGTAGTCAAGGAAGTGAGCACGTTCCGCATAAATGATGTTGTCCGGCGACAGATCAAAAGGAGTGAATGCGCGCGAACCACCATGCAGCATGCGTACCTGCACCATGTCTGCGACACCAGCGACATCGGCCGGCACGTCGATGCCCGCAGCGCGAATCACAGCAAGACCATCGTGGATGCGGTTTTCCAGAATCTCCTCACGGTGGATCTGAATATCGCGCGCCCCGTCAATCGAACGCACCATGCGGGCCAGCAAAATATTGAAGCTCGATTCCGCCCCAGCAGTACCGGCATGCATCTTGCCCAGCGAAGTACCCAAATTACGCAGCAGACGCACACGCGACTCCTCGTCGGAATGCTCCAGCAAATCAGCGAAGGTCTCGCCGTTGCCAGAATCCGACAAGATCAAAATGCGCTGTTCAATGTCGTAGCCCAACATCACGGGCCCAGGGCGCACTTCTTCGCTTAACGACGTAGTGAATTGGTACGCAACCACTTCCCTCACAAACGCCGCATCGTCAACGACATCGCCTGTTTGCGGGGAGCACTTCACCACCACCGAGCGGTGCGGGAAGACAGGGTTATTAGCAACCCTTAAACGCAGCACCGTCGTTGGACCTGTACCACTGAGCACTTCAGGGTCCGTGAGCTGCTGCTTTCCACCGTAACGGTGGTTGAGCACCGCCTCGGCGGTATCGATGATTTCTTGGTTATCCAGCATGCTGAAGCGGCCCCGCGGGGTTTTGGCGCCCCACCGCAGGCCTTGTCCTTTGCGTGATCTGGCTTAGTTCTTCGCCTCAGGCCCAGCTTGAGCCTTTTCCGGTTTGAAGTCCACACCGGTCTCCTTGCGCTGGGCAGCGGGGATCGGACCGGGGGCGTCGGTAAGCGGATCGACGCCGCCACCCGACTTCGGGAAAGCGATGACATCGCGGATGGAATCGAAGCCGCCGAGCAGGCTGACGATACGGTCCCAACCGAATGCGATACCGCCGTGCGGCGGAGCACCGAAGGAGAATGCGTCGAGCAGGAAGCCGAACTTCTCCTGTGCCTCTTCATCGTCGATGCCCATCACATCAAACACGCGCTTTTGCACGTCCTGGTTGTGAATACGGATCGAACCGCCACCGATCTCATTGCCGTTGCAGACAATGTCGTAAGCGTATGCCAGTGCCTCGCCCGGCTCCTTGTCGAAAGTGTCCATGAACTCTGGCTTCGGCGAGGTGAAGGCGTGGTGCACTGCCGTCCACTGGGAGTGACCAAGCGCGACATCGCCATCAGCAGTCGCATCCGCAGCCGGCTCAAACAGCGGTGCATCAACGACCCAGGTGAATGCCCAGTCGCCTTCCTTGATCAGGTCCAGCTTGCGCGCAATCTCGCCGCGGGCAGCGCCCAGCAAAGCACGCGAAGACTTGGTGTCGCCAGCGGCGAAAAAGATGCAATCGCCCGGCTTCGCACCGACGTGTTCAGCAATGCCGGCCTTCTCCTCATCGGTGATGTTCTTAGCCACGGGGCCGGTCAGCTCGCCATCTTCCTGCACGAGGATGTATGCCAAGCCCTTGGCGCCACGCTGCTTCGCCCAGTCCTGCCATGCATCGAGCTGACGACGCGGCTGCGATGCACCGCCTTCCATGACCACGGCGCCCACGTACTCGTTCTGGAACACGCGGAACGGAGTGTTCTTGAAGAACTCGGTGCAGTCCACCAATTGAATATCGAAGCGGAGATCTGGCTTATCCGAGCCGTACTTCTCCATTGCTTCCTTGTACGTCATGCGCGGAATCGGAGTGGAGATCTCGTAACCGATCAGCTTCCACAGCTCCACCAAGATTTCCTCGGCCAGCGCGATGATGTCTTCCTGGTCGACGAAGCTGGCCTCAATATCTAGCTGCGTGAACTCCGGCTGACGGTCAGCACGGAAATCCTCGTCACGGTAGCAACGAGCGATCTGGTAGTAACGCTCCATGCCGGAGACCATCAACAGCTGCTTGAACAGCTGCGGGGACTGCGGCAGTGCGTACCAGGTGCCCGGGCGAAGACGTGCCGGCACCAGGAAGTCACGAGCACCCTCCGGGGTGGAACGCGTCAACGTCGGCGTCTCAATTTCGACGAACTCATGGTTGTTCAGCACATCGCGCGCTGCCTTATTCGCCTTGGAACGCAGACGCAGGGCATCAGCCTGACGCTCACGGCGCAGGTCCAGGTAGCGGTAGCGCAGACGAGTTTCCTCACCGACCTCGCTGGAAGAGAAATCCTCCACCTGGAACGGCAGCGGTGCCGAGGTGGACAGCACGGTCAGCTCGGTCGCATTGACCTCGATCTCACCCGAAGCGAGATTCGGGTTGGCAGAACCTTCCGGACGCGGCTCTACAACACCCGTGACCTTTACGCAGTACTCGCTGCGCAGATCGTGGGCTGCTTCCGCAACATCAGATTCGCGGAAGACAACCTGGGCGTAACCAGATCGGTCGCGCAGGTCAATGAAGATGACGCCGCCGTGGTCACGGCGACGGCCGACCCAACCAGTCAGCGTGACGGTCTGGCCGTCCATTTCTTTACGGAGATCCCCTGCAAGGTGAGTGCGCAGCACGGTGTCCTCCACGTCCTTCCACGTGTCGTATGTCTTTTGCTCAACTTAGGTGATTCTACCGAATCCCCTTCAACCGTCTTCGCTGGAGGTTCCAACCCCGAAAGGTCCGGGCAATATGGCATGATTTGGCCCATGACCTTTAAGAGTGGTGTGACGCCCTCCGGGCGCGGAGTCAGTACCAGTCGAGGCCCCCGTGGCAGTGGCGGCGGCGGCATGCCCATCATGCTTGGCGGTGGTGGTCTGGGCACCATCATCCTGATCGTCCTCTACCTCGTCCTCGGTGGTGGACTTGGTGGTGGCCCGACCGACTCTGGCCAGCAAGCACAGCAGCAACAGGAACAGGGCGGCGACTCCCTTGAGCATTGCCGCGTTGAAGGCGCAGTCAACGAATATGCAGACTGTCGCGCTGCTGCAATGGCGGACTCCCTCAATACCGTTTGGCCGGCCGTGCTGCCTGAGCAGGCTGGTATTGAATACAGCGAACCCGGCCTGCGCCTGTTCCAGAACAGTGTCCAGACCGGCTGCGGCAACGCATCCTCGAGCACTGGCCCGTTCTACTGCCCGCGCGACCAGCACATCTACCTGGACACTAGCTTCTTCGACCAGCTTGAGCAGCTCGGCGGCAGCTCCGGTTCCCTGTCCCAGATGTATGTTGTCGCCCACGAGTGGGGCCACCATATTCAAAACCTGGAGGACACCCTGGGCCTGAGTGATTACAACAACCCGGGCGAGGATTCCGCTGCCGTGGCCATTGAGCTGCAGGCTGACTGCTACGCAGGCATCTGGGCTTCTCGCGCTGATAAAGGCGAGGATGCAATGCTCGAACCGATTACCGAAGAGCAGCTGAAGCAGGCCATTGACACTGCCCGAGCGATCGGCGATGACCATATCCAGCAGCAGTCCGGCCGTGAGGTCAACCCGGATGCTTGGACGCACGGTTCCTCCGAGCAGCGTCAGCGTGCATTCCTCGCTGGCTACAACAATGGCTCGATGGCCAAGTGCGACACCCTCAACCGCGGTGTCTACAAGGGATAAAGCAGGGTTGGGTGTGACGTCGGAAAGTAAAAAGCCCCGCAACCGCGCGGTGCCGTTCCTTGCGGCTTTCAATGAGATCGAAGGGTTTTTGCGCTCGGCTCTTGACGCACGGAAATCCGACGGCTTCAACTGGATGGTCTCCAAAGCCGAGAAGCGTCACATCCTCACCAGCGCGCAGGCGAATGACTTGAAAGAATTCGCGAGTCTGCGCAATGCGATCAGCCACGGTGCGTACCAAGACTTTCGGCCGATCGCTGAACCCCTCCCGGAGACCGTCGCTGAGATTGAGACCATACGCGATCAACTCCTGCACCCCGCTCTCGCGATAGATGTGGTTGGCCCACAGAAAGTAGTCACCTTCTCCCCCAGCGATGACATCAATGAGGCTCTTCACGCCATTCGGGATACCGGGATCTCCCAGTTCCCTGTCTATGACGGCAAGAAGTGCATTGGTGTGCTGACCACGAACACTATTGCCCGCTGGCTTGCCGATGAGCTGAATGACGATAACTCCATCAACCACTCCACCATCGAACACGTGCTCAGCTTCAATGAGCGCAAGGACGCCGCTGTCTTCTTGCCTCGCACAGCCACAGCCCCCGAGGTAATCGCGGCACTCACCTCACCGCATGCGCAGCAAACGCTGCCACGGTTGGTGATCATCACCGAGCACGGCAACGATAACCAGCAACCGCTGTGCGTAGTCACCCCCTCAAACCTGCCTGCGCTTTTTGAAGTGGCTTAAACGCCTTCTTGGGTCTCGCGATTTTTCAAACGGCCCGAAGCCAGCGATCGATTAATCCCCGAGTTCCTGCCCCAGCGGAAGTGCTATCAACAAGCGCACGAGGTACAGCGCGACCGCTGGGATGAAGAAGAAGAGGAACGGAACAGACACGGCGAGCGGGAGCTTGAAAGCTAGCCAACCAGCAGCGGCAAAGATACCGACTGCGATCACCGTGCGCCCCAGAAAACGGAAGGTGTGCTGAATAGACAAAGCGAAAAGCGCGCTGAACGCAGGTTCATCCTCTTCCGTAGGCAACGAGGCCAGCGCGAAAAACCACACGCTGATGCCAGCGATGATGAATGCACCGGCTAGGGCGAGCGCTTGAATGACGGTCAGCGCTACCCCTTCAATTCCGGCTTGGAACACCACGAATTGTTGGTACACCAGAAATGCCCCGGCGACGATAAGCAGCAGCCAATACAACGAAACAGCTCTCCACCGCACGGTGAGTTGGCGGATGAAAGCCAGCCCGTAGCGGGAGCCTTTGCCTTGCACCATGTCACCGACAACGGCATTGGCAGTGCGAAGAGCCGCGCCGCCGGTGACGACTGGTAGGGACGCCACAATGAGCAGCATGTTCACGATGACGATGTCTGCCAGAAGCGTGAACGCCGCCATGAACTTGGAGTCAGGGCTTAGAAACTGCATAGCTGCTCAAACGTGGTTTCCAGGTAATCAGTCCCAGATCTAGCCCTTGACTGCGCCGGCCGCGACGCCCTCGATAATGTGCTTCTGGGCAGTGACGTAGAAGATGATGATCGGGGTAATAGCCAGGACCAGCATCGCCATCATGGCACCCAGGTCTCGGTCGCCCTGAGAGCCGATGAACTGCTGAATCACGACCGGAATCGTGCGGTACGGCGTGGACAGACCAATGACCAGGTACGGCAGCAGGTAGTCGTTCCAGATCCACATGGCGTTCAGGATGGCCACGGTGATCGCGGTCGGCTTGAGCATGGGCAGAACGACCCTGAAGAAGGTGGCCAGCGGCGAGCAACCATCGATATAAGCGGCTTCCTCGATCTCCAGCGGAATGGACTTCACAAAACCGGAGAACATGAACACCGACAGGCCAGAACCGAAGCCGAGGTACAGCACGACCATGCCCAGCGGGTTAGCCAGGCCGAGGCGGTCAGCGATGACCACGGTCGGGAACATAACCATCTGGAACGGAATGACCATAGAGAACACGAATGCGTAGTAGAGGGCATTCGTCCACCAGGTCTTCACACGCGTGATGTAGTACGCGGTCATTGCGGAGAAGAACACCACGGCAATAACGGAGCTGATCGTGATCACAAACGACCACACGATCGCCCAGCCAAAGCCTTCGCCTTGGATACCGGTGATGTAGTTCGTCAGCCCCGCCCACAGCTCACCAGTCGGCAGCGCGAACGGGTTGGTGGAGATGGCGAAGCGGTCCTTGAACGAGTTCAGCAAGATGAACACGATCGGGCCGAGGAAGACGACGGTGAGGAAGACCAGCACCGCGTAGATGAGGCCCTTCGCCCCGCTGGACACGGTGGCTTCGTCGTTAGAGGCAGCTTTCTTCCGCGGTTTCGCAGCGCTTGTCGACGCCCCGTTGTCCCCCACCGGGTTCGTTTCTTTAATACTGGTTGTCATGATTTAGGCCTCCACTTCGCGGCTGCGGGTGGCGCGCAGCTGGAACATTGCGATGACGACGACAACCACGACGAAGATGACTGCCTTCGCCTGGCCGACGCCTTCGGCACCCACTCGGTTGAACATGGTCTTGACGATGTTGAGGGCGACCATCTCTGTGGAGCCGCCAGGCGCGCCGTCGGTAAGCGCCAAGTTCTGGTCGTAGACCTTGAAGGTATTCGACAGGGTCAGGAACAGGCAGATGGTGATCGAAGGCATCATCAGCGGGATGGTCACGTGGCGCAGCTGCTGCCACTTGGACACGCCGTCGATTTCGGCTGCCTCAATCAGCTCTGGCGGAACATTTTGCAGGCCGGCGATGTAGATGATCATCATGTAGCCGATGAGCTGCCAGTTCATCAGGATGATCAGGCCGGCGTAGCCGAAGCGCCAGTCTGCGGAAATTGTGGTCTCATAATTCGCCAGCACAGCGTTGATCATGGACTGCCAGGTGTAACCCAGCACGATGCCGCCGATCAGGTTCGGCATGAAGAACACGGTGCGGAAAAAGTTCGTACCGCGCAGCTTACGTGTCAGCGTCCACGCAATCGCGAACGCGATGATATTGACCGTGATGATTGACACGACCGCGACAGCGATGGTGAATAGCAACGCCGAGACGAAGCCCTCGCGCTCGCTGAAGACTCGCGAGTAGTTCTCCAGACCGACCCAGGTGGCGTCGGTGATGGTGGTGAAGCTGGTGAATGACAGTGCCGTACCAACGAGGAACGGCACGAAGAACGCGATGCCGAATGCCAGAAGCGTCGGCAGCACGAAGATGGGGAAATATTTCTTCAGTGTCTCTTGCATGGTGTGATCCTCTGATTGCTCCCGATTCGCCTAGTCCAGCAAAGCGATCTGGTTGGCCATCTCGTACTTCCAATCCTGTTGTAGCCTGCTGACCAGAGTCTCCCACGGCAGGTTGCCGTTGGCGTACTGGCCGAGGTTCTGGCCGAAGAGGTCACGGAACTGCTGGTTCGGCGAGTACTGGAAGTCCCATGGCAGGGCCTCGATGGAATCGTCGCTAAGTGCTTCCTGCACCTGGCGTGCCAGCGGGTCGTCCGGAACGTCTTCGACGTCGTAGTTCTCGAACGGGGCGATGAAGCCGAGATCGTTGACCACAAGTTCCTTACCTCTCTCCGAGAGGAACAGCCACTTCAGGAAGTCGCGGGTGGCCTTCTGGTCTTCCTCGCTCGCCTTGTTGTTCACGGAGAGGAAGTTCTCAGTACCGACGTTGATACCGACGTTTTCTTCATTCGGCAGGCCCATGTACATCGGCAGGAACTTGACCTTGTCTTCCTTGACCACGTTTCCGGCTTCACCGGAAATCTGGCCCCAAGCCCAGTTACCGTTCTGAACCATCGCAGCCTTGCCGGTTGCGAATTCAGCCATCGAATCAGACACGGCGCGTGCCGACGCCAGGCTCGGCTTCACCGTTGAATTCTGCAGGTACAAGTCCAGCAGGCTCCGGTAGTTATCGCCGTAGGTGAAGTTGAATTCCTCCATATCGGCGAATTCTTGGATGTCACGGTCCTGAATCTCATAGTGGATCGGACCATTCATCAAGTGGTTCGTCCAACGCCACTCTTCACCAGCACCAAGGGAGGTAGCGGCGAAGACACCTTGAATACCCAGCTCGTCCTTGCGAGCCTGCATGTCTTCCGCAAGTGTCTTCAGGTCCTCGTGGGACTTCACTTCATCCATCGAGCCCAGCTTTGCGCCCGGAAGTGCAAAGTAGGCATCAGTGATCTCTTCGTTGTAGAGGAGGCCAAAGCCCTCCATCGCGAATGGCACCGCAACTGCATGGCCTTCGCTATTCGTCACCGGCTGGGCATCATCCTGCAAAGCCTTGGTGATTTCATAGTCGGACATATCCGCCATGTAGTCCTTCCAGATGCCATAGCCCTCTTGGCCGTTGATCTGGAACAGAGTCGGAGCGTTGGACTTGGCCATCTCGGCCTTCAACGTCTGCATATAGGAGCCCGAAGCGGCGGTGACGATCTTGACCGGAACACCAGTTTCTGCGGTGTACTCTTCCGCGATCGCCTCAAATTGCTGTGCCTGCTCCGGCTTGAAATTCAGGTAGTACACGCTCGGGCCATTGTCTTGGCCACATGCGGTGAGCACCGACGCGCTCAACCCGATAGCGGCTACTGCCGCTAATGCCCGGGTAGTCGATTGCATGGGATGTACCTCACTAGCTCTCTTGTTATTGAAGTCTTGGGTGCTTGAGTTATGGGAAATCAGGACTATCTTCACTGGGTGGATCATCGGCGGTGTAGATCCGGGCTTCATCCGGCCGGTTGGGCAAGATGGTCTGGAAATACGATTTCGCCGCTTCCTCGAGCGGGACATAGCGCGACTCATTCTCGGAGACGAACCAGCGGTGATCGAGAATCTCGTGGAAGACCTGTGCAGGTTCCAATTTCGCTCGAAGTGCTGGCGGGGTCAGGGCAATGATCGGCTCATAGCGGTTCACCAGCCAGTCCAATGCAACATCTTCCAGCGAGTACTCACCGTTGTGGTTCAGCGCTCGGTAGACCTCCATCTCGCTGAGAAGACGCTGCGCTTGCCGGTCTTGCACATCCAGTCCCGTCAGCTGCTTCAACTTGCGCTGATGGAAGCCTGTGGAAAACACCGATGGTTCGATACTGACGCGATACACATCGACCAGGTCTCCTTCACCCGGACCGTCACGTTCAGTACGGCGACGGGTTTCGTGACTGATCTCGGTTTCGCCGATGTCGAATCCCAGGGAGTTGATCTTCTGAATGTGCTCAGCGATCTGGCCAAAAGCATCGCCTTCCACGACGAGCTCATCAGTCATCAACGCCCACAGCTCGTGGTAGGTCGCATCGACGGCGTTGCCAAGGGCGATGACGTCCACACCTTCGTCGATAAGCCCGCCTGCTTGGAGGTCCATCAACTCACCAATGATGTTGACTCGTGCCACCTCGACGTCGTAAAGCCTGCGCCCTTGAGAAAGCGGTTCGTGGAACTCCCCTGTCTCCGCGTCCACGAGGTACGCGGAGAATTCATCCGCGTCACGACGGAACAGGGTGTTCGACAGTGAAACGTCGCCCCAATAGAAATTCAGCAGATGCAGGCGCACAAGCAGAACTGCGAGTGCACGGATGAGCTTGTTCACCGTTTCCGGGCTCAGCGAACGGCTGAACACGTCGCGGTACGGCAACGAGAACTCCAGGTGTTCCGTGACCAGACATGGAGTGAGCTCCTCTGCCCGTTCATCATCAGTACGGTGCGCAATGACCGCGACCGGCTTCACACACGGAATATCCAGGTCACGCAGGCGTTTCAGTGTGCGATATTCGTGATACGCGACCGTTTCACCGATCTCCTTGATGGCCAACGCCATCCCGCCGGCTGACACCAGCCGGACAGTGTGGCGCGAAATGCCACGCGGGTAGGCAGCGAGAAGTTCACTTGGCCAGTCCTCCAGAGGAATCGCCCAAGGCAGACCGAGCAGCACTTTGGCGTACGCCGGCGAGTGGACGCTCATCTTCTCGGACATGGCTAGTTACCTTTTCGCTACCTATTCGCTCCCGCTTCTTAGATCCGATTGCCGGTGGCCTTGGAGAATGCGTGCAGCCCGCCCTCGTTGATGGTCACGTGAATGATGTCGCCACCACGGATGCCGGACATCGGAGCCACGCGGACAACGATCTTGCCGGCTGCGGCATTATCGGTGCCTTCCTCACGCCACTCGCCACCGACAAGGTGGCCGTAGACATAAGAGTCAGAGCCGAGTTCCTCAGTGAAGTCGACCTCGATCGGCACAGTGTGCTCAGTCGTCTCCGGGACCACGGTGAGTGCCTCAGGACGGAAACCGAGAATGATCTGGTTATTATCCTCCGGCGTCAGCGCCTGCACCTGTTCCTGCGACAGCGGAATGGAAGCGCCGCCCAGCTTGGCCACGTTGCCTTCGACATTGAAGGTGGACAGGTTCATTGCTGGGGAGCCAATGAAGCCTGCAACGAACACGTTGTTCGGCTCTTCGTACAGTTCACGTGGCGTTCCCACCTGCTGCAGAACACCGAAGTTCAGCACAGCAATGCGGTCACCCATCGTCAGTGCCTCAGTCTGATCGTGCGTGACGTAGATGGTGGTCACGCCCATTCGACGCTGCAGGCTGGCGATCTGCGTACGGGTCTGCACACGCAGCTTCGCATCCAGGTTGGACAGCGGCTCATCCATAAGGAAGACCTGCGGCTCACGCACAATTGCGCGGCCCATAGCCACACGCTGACGCTGACCGCCTGACAGAGCCTTCGGCTTACGGTCCAGGAACTCGGTCAGATCGAGGGTTTTCGCTGCCTCTTCCACACGACGGTTGATATCCGCCTGGTCCATGCCCGCAATCTTCAGAGCAAAGCCCATGTTCTCGCGCACAGTCATGTGCGGGTACAGCGCGTAGTTCTGGAAGACCATTGCGATGTCGCGGTCTTTCGGCGACTCATTAGTCACGTCACGGTCGCCGATGAGGATACGGCCCTCATTGGTTTCTTCGAGGCCAGCGAGCATGCGCAGGGCCGTGGACTTGCCGGAACCAGATGGCCCAACAAGGACGAGGAACTCGCCGTCTGCAATTTCAAGATCGAGCTTATCGACGCTCGGTTTCGGCGCCTTCGGATAAATCCTCGTCGCCTTGTCGTAGGTCACTGTGGCCATTTATGTCTCCTCTTCCGGATCAAGCCAGTTTCGTACCGGTACTACAAATATGGATCCTTAGTTCGACCCTAACACTGGAAGCACTAACCAAGCAGAATTCTAATTTGGGGGTTTGTATGCCCTTACTCACACGTTTAACCTCGATGACATGACATCCCACCGCGTCAGCGTCATTGACCTGTTCAGCATCGGTATCGGGCCCTCTTCTTCTCACACCGTCGGCCCGATGCGTGCAGCTACAGCTTTCGTGGAAAAACTCGGACAGCTGCCCGCAGAAGTCCATATTGAGTTGCGTGGTTCTCTCGCCGCGACCGGCGTTGGCCACGGCACCGACCGCGCCGTTCTTCTCGGCTTGGTGGGCTACACTCCCCTGACCACCGACCAAACAGTCGAGCCTGTCCCCGGCACCGCGATTCCCGCCCAGGGCACAATCAGTGGTCCTGACGGCACGGTCACCTACAACCTAGTTTTCAATCCCAAACCAGTCGCCGAGCACCCCAACTGCCTGATTTTCGATGCATGGGATGCCCAAGGCACCCGCCTTGCCAGCCGCAATGAGTACTACTCCATCGGCGGTGGCTTCATCATGGATCGCGCTGAAATGAGTGAGGCGAAAGAGGAAGGCGCGAATACCGGTATTGCTGCCACTGCTGCCGCGGCCGATGAGGCTGCCCCCTCGGATGGCGACGGTACACATGCCTACGATTCCTCCGCCGAACTCCTCGAAGTCTGTGCCCGCACCGGCCTGAGCATCGCCGAAGTCATGGCCCACAACGAGAAAATGCTCCGCGGGGAAACCGAATCCACCACCCATCTCGATGAAGTGTGGGCCGCCATGCAAGAATGCGTGAAAAACGGCATCACTACCGAGGGCACTCTCCCCGGCGGACTCGATGTTCGGCGCCGTGCTCCCCGCATGCACGCAATGCTCACTAGCGAGCAAAAACGCCACAACTCTGAAGGCCTCGATGCCATGGAGTGGGTCAACCTTTACGCTTTGGCCGTCAATGAGGAAAATGCTGCACACGGCCGAGTGGTCACTGCCCCGACCAATGGTGCCGCCGGAATCATCCCAGCTGTCATGCACTACTGCCGTGACTTCACGACCGATTTCACCCCGGAGCGTGCACGCGAATTCCTGCTCACCGCTGGCGCGATCGGCGCGATCATCAAGACCAACGCATCGATCTCGGGTGCCGAGGTCGGCTGCCAAGGCGAAGTCGGCTCCGCCTCCTCCATGGCCGCCGCCGGCATGTGCGCCATCCTGGGCGGTACACCTGAACAGGTTGAAAACGCCGCCGAAATCGCCCTCGAGCACAATCTTGGCCTCACCTGCGATCCCGTCGGCGGACTCGTCCAAGTCCCCTGCATCGAACGCAATGCCATCGGCGCGGTGAAAGCCATCAATGCCGCACGCTTGGCTAAGTGGGGCGACGGCACCAACATCGTCACTCTTGATGACGCCATCGAAACCATGGCCGCCACCGGCCGCGACATGATGACCAAGTACAAGGAGACCTCCGTCGGTGGCCTCGCCGTCCAACTCGGCTTCCCGGTAAATATCACCGAGTGCTAATCCCCCTTTCGAGGTTTAGCCGAGGTTTAGCCGAGGTTTGGCCAAGCCCCTCGGGTCCGCGGTGGATCTAAATCACACGCGAATTATGCTGACCTGGGGAAATAGGTTCCAAATCTCCGTTATTTGTAAAGAAGATCCACCTC
>NZ_CAMXWS010000018.1 GCF_947253065.1 uncultured Corynebacterium sp. | reverse complement strand
CGTCGGCAGCGTCAGATGTGTATAAGAGACAGGGATCAAACTCTCCACAAAAACACCCACCACAAAAGGCGAGCATCAATCAGTAAAAGATTACCGAGCCGTGAAAAGCTCAAAACCCAACCAAAACAAACCAAACCAACACCACAAAGGTGCCAGATCTGGCAATCCAAAAATTACTAAACAGTCACCCTCCAACCCTGACGGGGCAAAAAAGAAGGGCAACCAAAAATATCCAATCAGTCATGCAACCAACCAGAACGACACTGTCCCATCAATGGTTCAGACAGTACCGACCAGCACACACCAAAAGGCATGAAACAGTCACACAAACCAACCAAACAATAAAATCATTGGCACACTATCGAGTTCTCACACAACACACGCACACCCAAACACACCCCATAATTCACCGGGGCCTGTTCAAAGCGACTTGTCCGACCCTACACACACCCACACAACAAACAAAATCGCAGTCATGCGGATCAAATGATAAGGATCTATCAACGCTCGTTTTCCTACCGCCATCTCACCAGAACCACTGCCCGGCGGGGCGTTGTCGGTCACGCTGACTCACATAAAGCTACACACACCCAACCAACAACACAAATCCCCTGGTTAGGTCTTGTTTTTTAAAGGTTCTTTTGAGCATGTTTTGGGTTGATTAAACCCGCGAGATACCCGGCCTGAATGACAATGCCGACCAATGCGAGGATTCCCGCTGTGGCCAGCGCAAAGATGACTGCGCCGTCGAGGAAGCTTTGAGTATCCGATGCCCCATTTGCGATGAAGAACATCATGTAGGCGGGAAGCATGCCTAATTCCGTGCGCCAGATCTTCATGGCCCCACCCAAAACAGCACACGCAAAACCGCCGGCACCGGTAACTATCACCGCTGGCCAGGTGCCCGTCACGGGACTGAACAGCCCGGCCACAACGATGTAGACCAACACCGCGGCTACGGCAGCAGCTCCGGACTGCGCCAACCAACGTCTGCGCGGCACGCCGTAGCTTGCGCCCGTTGCCGCACCGGTAATTCCGAGACCCTGCATACAATATGCCGAATACCAGATCATGATCGGTAGGCCACCAAGGAGTGGACGCAATGTGTCGTTACCAATGAAGTTGGTCAAAGGGATCATGAGTGATTGCGCACTACCCGCACCTAGAGCCCACAGCAGCTGCGGTTTGAAGATCGATTCGAATTCGAAGCTGCCGCTTCCAAGGTGCGAACCCGCCTTCCGGTCATCAGCCACTCCATCGCCGGCTATGTATTGCCCGCCAAAGAGCAGCCCCGACACCAGCGCCACGAGTGCGCCCGCAATGCCAACCCAGTCCGGGCGGGCGAGTAGCGCAATGGCCGCGCTGAACACCACTGAGGGGACAACAGCCATGGCAGTGAGTTTTTTGGCCCAAGACTTGGGCATCCCGTATGCCGTATAGGCGGTGTCCTCCAACGACAACGCCCCGATCATGACAACCGTCAGGATCATTGGGCCGAAGATGACACCGACTACTGAATCACGGGTGACATAAAGCAGCCCGAATGCCAGCATCGCCAATATCGGAATCATCCAGATCAGTCGGGTCAGCGGTGGCGCGACGAATTGGTGGCGGAAATATCCAAGCAGGCTCGTGTTCATCTAGGACACCTCCAGGTAGTGCTCGATTAGGTCGTCGAAAGTGGCAGCGCGGGCATGACGCGGGGCGTCGTAAATGGGCACAAGGTCCGGGCCCGCGACAGCGAAATCATCGGCATCCTCGGGGGCACATTGCTTGGCGACGACCCCGTCGCGCCCCAGAATCACCGCATCATCCAGGACTTTCGCCGCGTCGTCGATATGGTGCGTGGCCATCACGATCGTCCGGCCGGAATCTGCCTGGGTGAGAAGATGACGGTAGAACACATCGGTGTTGTGGGTATCCAGGCCGACATAGGGTTCGTCGAGAAGCAAAAGCTCCGTGCCCGAGGCCAGCCCAATAATGATGGCGACCATGGCGCGCTGTCCGCGAGAAAGTTTGTCGTAACGGGTGCTCAGGGCATCGCCCATCTCGAAATCGGCGGTGAGCTCGTCGGCAAGCGCTTGATTCCACGTGCGGTAACGCAACTGCGCACCTTTGATCACGTCAGTGCCGGACCACGAACCCGGGTAGGCGGTGTCCACGCCCGTCAAGCAGGTGTTATCCATGACGCGGGCATTGTCGAAGGGGCGCTCACCAAAAACCTTGACCATGCCTGAATCAGGTTTGAGCTGGCCGCCGATGATCTTCAGCAGCGTGGATTTACCCACACCATTTCGACCGAGCAGGCCGTGGATGCCGGGGCCGAAGTCCACGGTGACGCCCTGCAAGACGTCGTTCTTGCCAAAGCTGTGAGCCAAACGTGAGACATAAATGGTCATTGGTACATTCCTCTGCTTTCTGCGACGCGGTAGATGAGGTCGTGGAGGTCGGTGCGGGCGTAGCCCAGGCGCAAGGCTTCGTCGATAAGCGGTGCAATGTAGTCGCCAGCGAAGTCCTCGCGGCGCTTGGCGACGATGCGCTCGGGCGCACCCTCGGTGACGAACATCCCGATGCCGCGGCGTTTTTCAAGGACGCCTGCTTCGACGAGCAATATCAGTCCTTTGCGCGCGGTGGCGGGGTTGATGCTGTGGAATGCGGCGAGCTCATTCGTTGACGGGGCGCGTTGGCCGGGCTTGAGTTCGCCGTCCATGATCTGTTCCTGGATTAGACGTGCGATCTGAAGGAATAACGGTTCTGTGTCATTGCCCACCCTTCACCTCCGACAGGTTAGTTAGTTATGTAATCAACCGTATAACCGTGAGAAATTTTTCGCAGCAAATCTGCGTTGAACTGGACAGAACCTGCCCACAAGCTGCCGGTTTACGCTGGTCAACGCAAAGTCTCAGCGAGACGGACGCAAAAAAGGCACACTGGGAGAACAACAAAAATTTTTAGCTACATGAATAGATACGGATTTAGGAGCCATGCTTGAACGCACACTTGTCTTCGTGGACACGTCTTACCTGCTCGCGAGCTTTTATAACTCGTGGGAAACAGGGGCACGCTCGCAACTAGAAATCGACCTGCCTGAGGTGGTGAACAACCTCTCGGGCATGATCACGCAACAGCTTCACCAGCCAATTCACCGCCAGTTCTGGTACGACGGCATTCCCGATTCGGGGCCGCACCGCTACCAGCGCGCGCTGCGCACATGCGATGGCGTGCAGCTGCGCACCGGGCAGCTCATCGAGTGGGGTGAGCGCCGCACGCAAAAGGGTGTGGATACCCGCCTTGTCGCTGACGTCGTGGTCAACGCCATGCGCGGCCAATACACCGACTTCGTCCTGGTCAGTGGCGATGCCGACATGATCCCTGGCGTTGAGGAAGCAACGAATGCGGGCATTCGCGTGCACCTCTACGGCTTCGGCTGGGATTCCATGTCCTCGGCCCTGCGCCACGCCTGCGACACAACCACCATCCTCGACCCGCGCGAGGACTTCGCCGAGGCCATGCAACTACAGGTGCTCGAAGGCCCACTGCCGCCAACCATTCGGGAACGCCCGATGGATGACGGCGGCTACGAAGCTGAAGAAGGCATGTGCGATATCCCCCGCCCCGACGGGGAGCAGCCGCTGTCCGAGTCCGCGGTGGACAGCGACGAAAGCGCGATTATCCGCGAAGCCACGCCGGCTGAATCCCCTACTGAACCAGCTGCACCGATCGCAGAATCCGCACCGGAAGAAGACGCTGAGCCTACTGAACCCACTGAATGTGAAACAGCGGAACCATCGGCAACGAAGCAGCCTGCTCCGGAAGCACCGTCTGGGCCACCTTCACCTGCACAGCTCGCAGCAGCGACGCCGAGCAGTATGCCGAAGCCATCAATGATGGCGCCGCGCCGCAAACTACGTTCGCGCTACGTGCCACTGCCGGAAGAGGTCTGGACATCCTCGGGATTCCAAACCCCATTTGACGTGGGACAACAGTATGCAACGTGGTGGTACGACAATGCTGCTTCTACGGAGCAGCGCGATAAGGCCCACATGCTCTCCGGCGGTGGCCTGCCACCAGAGATCGACCGCCCGCTATTGCAATTCGCCTGCGAAACTCTTCACGAGTACACGCTGAGCGAGCACCAACGCGTCAACCTCCGCGACGGATTCCACTCCGGAATCCGCGGAGTATTGATCAATATTCGCAGGACCCAGAGCTAGTTCTGCGAGGACTCTCCGTCGCTAACTTCAGCGTCGGCGGACTCACTACCAGTGGTGAGTTCGCCGGCGCTTTCTGCTTCCATGGACGCACGGATCTCCGCCAGCTTGGAGCTAGCTGCGGCATCAGTCTGGCCTGATTCGATCTCGGCCATGGTGCCCTCCACACCATCTGCGGTGGACTCAGCCAACTCCTGCTGGCCCAGTGCCGTGGCGTAGCGGCGCTCGATCTTCTCGCGGACGCCATCCAGGGTGGGCACGGAATCGTCCTCTTTGAACTGGCCGATGGTGTCTATCGACTGCGCGGTCTTCTCCTGCATCTTCGCCTGATCAGCCTGAGCGCGCAGGCGATCGACCTCACCCAACTGCTCGTGCAGGCGAGCCTCCGACTGCTTCTGCTGCTGCTGTGCCTCCGCAGCAGCCTGCTCCGCGGCAGAGTACTGGGTGGACAGATCTTGCAGCTCCTGCTCAACAGCGACCAGCTGGGAAGCCAGCACCTCAGCGGTGTTAGTGAACTGCTCGGCCTTGGCGCTATCGCCTTCAGCAGTCGCCTTGTCTGCCATCTGCAGAGCAGTCTTGGTCTTTTCCTGCAGCTCCGCCTGCTTCTCACGCTGACGGTTCAGCTTGAGCTCGAGCTGCTTCTTCGAACCAATGATCTCCGCAGCCTGCTGAGTAATCGCCTGGTGCTGCTCCTTCGCCGCGGCTGCAGCCTGCTCGATCTGGATCTTCGGATCAGCGTTCTCATCGATCTTCGAATCAAACGACTGCATCAGGTACTTCCAGCCCTTGCTGAACGGATTAGCCATGGTTGCGGGTCCTTTACTTCCGTAGGTAGTTCATCGAGATTTTCTTTCCCGAGTCTACGTACGTTCCCGGCCACCGTCAGGCCGCGATTCCGCGCTGAAAGCCTGTTGCTGAAAGCCTGTTTAAGGATGAGAAAACTCCGGCGGAAAGAACCGCCGGAGTCATACAGGCAAAAGGACGATTTTATTCTTCGCCCTGCTGAGCATTCTGCTGCTCAATATCGCGGCGAACTTCTTCCATGTTCACGTCGCGCACAGCCTGGACGAATTCCTCGAGGCCAGCTGGCGGCATCGCGCCGGAAGTCTGGCCGAGCAAAATGCCCTCACGGAAAGCAAACAGGGTCGGAATCGACTGAATCTGCAGGGCAGCGGCAAGTCCCTGGTTAGCCTCGGTATCGAGCTTGGCAAAGACGATGTCCTCGTGCTGTTCGGAAGCCTTCTCAAATGTCGGGGCGAAAGCCTTGCACGGCCCGCACCAATCTGCCCACGCATCAACGATGACAATGTCGTTGTTTTCGATGGTCTCGGTGAACGTGTCCTCAGTTACATTGACGGTACTCACGTTTCGCCTCCTATAAATGCTTTAGTAACCTCATGATTAAGGAATTCCCGTGGAAAGTGGGTTCCATGTTGGTTCAATCGTACCAACGCTGACTTCATTCCCTCCGTCTTAAGAGCAGTACTTTAAGGAGTGCACGTGACCAAGAACTACCGGTTCGAAGGACCGACGGACGAGACTTCGGTGGCGAAGTTGAAGGACGAGGTGAGTCAGGTACTGGGCACGCAGGGAGTCAAGATCGAGGTAGACGAGAAGATCATGCGTGTGCGCGGCGAGGGATTCACTGACCAGCAGATTTCGCTCGCCGTTGAGTACGCGGGCTTTTCGCTTATCGACGAATAGGTGCCCAGCCCACTCAACAATCCGAGAAAGGTGATCAAAAGATGGCTAATCAGACAGAATTCACTGTTGAAGGCATGACCTGCGCACACTGCGAAGCAAGTGTGGTCGAGGAGATCAGCGAGATCGCCGGCGTGACTGGTGTGACCGCGGATCACAATTCCGGTGCGGTCAAGGTTGAGGGTGAAGGATTCACCCGCGATCAGATCGCCGCAGCTGTGGAAGAAGCTGGCTACACCCTCGTGTAGTTCTTCTCACACGGTCAACAGGCCTGGAGTTTCCCCGCTTGGTGGAATCTTCAGGCCTCTTTTTCTGTTGCGGTCAGTGTGACAAAAAGTAAAGATCCCACGGTTGTCAGAAAGGATGATGGCGCGGTGAGCTCCCCCACCCAGGCGCTGAATTTCGAGCACGTCGATTTGGGCGTGACGGGAATGACGTGCACGTCGTGTTCTTCCCGAGTGCAGCGGAAACTGAACAAGCTCGACGGAGTGGAAGCCACTGTGAATTTCTCCACTGAGACCGCATCGGTGGATTTTGATCCTGCATCGACTGATCGTGATGCGTTGATCCAGGTCGTGCGCGACGCTGGTTATGACGCTTTCGCCCTTTCACAAAACCAGCCCGGCGCGGACAACGGTGCTGCGACCACCTCTTCTGATCCGTTCAACGAGATTGATCAAGCTCGTGAGGACGAGGCTGCGCAGCTGAAGCGGACGGTGATCTGGTCTGCTCTGTTGTCAGTGCCGGTGATGTTGATCTCGATGGTGCCGGCGCTCCAATTCACGAATTGGCAGTGGGCGGTATTCACGTTGACCACGCTGGTGTACGTGGTGGCTGGCGCGCCATTCCACAAGGCAACCTGGGCAAACCTCCGTCATGGTGCGGTGACCATGGACACCTTGATCACCCTGGGCACCACTGCCGCGTACCTGTGGTCGCTGTGGGCACTGTTCTTCGGCAATGCCGGTGAGCCGGGAATGAAAATGGAGATGCACATCTTCTCCCCCTCCCATGGCGGTGGTCATGGCGGGATGGATGAGATCTATCTGGAAACCGTCGCAGTTGTGATCACCTTCCTGCTCTTGGGCAGGTGGTTCGAGACAAAAGCGAAGGGCAAGTCTTCGGAGGCGCTGCGTGATTTGGCCACGATGGGCGCAAAGGACGCGGCGGTCATCCGTGATGGCGCCGAGGTACGTGTCCCGGTGGCGCAGCTCGTGGTCGGTGACCGTTTCGTGGTGCGCCCAGGCGAGAAGATCGCTACGGATGGGCGGATCGTCGCTGGCGCTTCAGCCGTAGACAATTCAATGCTGACCGGCGAGTCGGTTCCTGTCGAGGTCGCGGAGGGCGACACGGTCACGGGTGCCACGATCAACCAGACCGGCAGGCTCGTTGTCGAGGCCACGCGTGTGGGGTCGGAGACCACTCTGTCGCGGATGAGCGATCTGGTGCGTGAGGCGCAGGCGGGTCAGGCGCCCGTCGAAAAGCTTGTGGATAAAATTTCGCGCGTTTTCGTTCCTGTTGTCATCGGAATCGCACTGGTCACGCTGATTGTGCACTTGTTGCTCGGCCAGCCGACGACGGAGGCATTCACAGCAGCAGTCGCTGTTTTGATCATTGCCTGCCCGTGCGCGCTTGGCCTGGCCACGCCGACGGCGATCTTGGTTGGTACGGGTCGCGGTGCGCAAATGGGTCTTTTGATCAAGGGCCCAGAGGTACTCGAATCGACCCGGCGCGCGGATACGGTCGTGCTGGATAAGACTGGCACGGTCACTACCGGGGAGATGGCGGTCGATGTTGTCGAGCCCGCCCAGGGTTTCGACGCTGATGAGGTTCTCGCCTTGGCGGCCGCGGTGGAAGCCGGCTCCGAGCACCCCATCGCACGCGCAATCGTCACGGCAGCATCTGACCTGCACGTTGCAGAGGCCACGGACTTCAACAGCATGCCGGGCCAAGGTGTGAGCGCGCTTATCGACGGTCGCACTGTCACCGTTTCCCGCGGCGCCGGGTCGAAAGCACGTGCTTTGGAAGAAACTGGTGCAACAGCGGTGTCTGTGACCGTCGACGATGCTGATGCCGGTGTGATCGCGGTGCGTGACACGGTGAAGGAGTCCTCGACAGAGGCGATTGCACAGCTGCGTGAGCTCGGGCTGACTCCATACTTGGTCACCGGCGACAACCGTGGTGCTGCACTGGCAGCAGCAGAGGCTGTCGGGATCGACACTGACAAGGTCGTGGCGTCGGTGATGCCGGAGGAGAAGGTGGGTGTCGTCGATAAGCTGCGTGCGGAAGGCAAGGTCGTCGCGATGGTCGGCGATGGCGTCAACGATGCTGCTGCTTTGGCTACCGCTGACCTGGGACTGGCGATGGGGTCTGGCACGGATGTTGCGATTGAGGCCGCCGATATCACCCTGATGGGCAATGACCTGCGTTCTGCCGCTGATGCGATCCGGCTGTCACGCGCAACGCTGCGCACGATCAAGGGCAACCTGTTCTGGGCATTCGCCTACAACCTCATCCTCATTCCTGTTGCTGCGACGGGCCTTCTCAACCCGATGCTGGCTGGCATTGCCATGGCGTTCTCCTCTGTTTTCGTTGTGTCGAATTCGCTACGGCTCAACCGTTTCAAGTGAATGGATTTGGGTGCACAGCTTCGCAGCACTTCAGCCTGCTGATTAAGCTTTGCCCCCATGAGCAGCACCGCCAGCGCAAACTCTCTTACCCGTAGCGAAAGGCTCGACCGCCTCCCGGTCACCGGCAAACACAAGCGCCTTCTTGTCGGCTCCGGCATCGGGTGGGCGCTAGACGCGATGGATGTCGGGCTTGTCTCGTTCATCATTGCGGCGCTGGCTGTGCACTGGGACCTGGATAAATCCACCACGTCGTGGATCGCTTCGATCGGGTTTATCGGCATGGCTATCGGTGCTTCCTTGGGCGGGCTTTTGGCCGACAAGATCGGGCGACGACAAGTCTTCGCGGCGACGCTGCTGCTCTACGGCCTTGCCACGGGTGCCTCCGCGCTGGCCTGGTCTGTTGGTGCGCTGATGGTATTCCGTTTCCTCGTCGGCCTCGGCTTGGGCTCGGAACTTCCTGTCGCCTCGACGCTGGTCAGTGAGTTCTCCCCGCGCAGAATCCGTGGTCGCATGGTCGTTTTGCTCGAGGCCTTCTGGGCAGTCGGATGGATCATGGCTGCTGTGATTGGCACTTTCGTTGTCTCCCAAGGAGAAAACGGTTGGCGCTGGGGTTTTGCGCTTGGCGCTGTGCCTGCTTTGTACGCGATTTATGTCCGCCTTGGGCTGCCGGAATCCGTGCGTTACCTGGAATCCGTTGGGCGCCATGATGAGGCAGAGGAGATCGTTCGCTCCTTCGAAGAGGCCGTTGACCCAGCTGATCTTGATACCACTACCCCATCGGCACCTGAAGAGGAATTTGCTGCCGGTGGGATCTGGGGTCCCGCGTTGCGCCGTCGCACCGCCGCGTTCTGGGCCATCTGGTTCGGAGTATCACTCTCCTACTACGGCGCGTTCATCTGGATCCCATCTCTGCTGGTGGATCAAGGCTTTACGCTGGTGCGTTCCTTCGCATTCACCTTGATCATCACCCTTGCGCAGTTGCCGGGCTATGTCGCTGCCGCATGGTTGATTGAAATCTGGGGGCGACGAATCACGCTCTCGGCATTTCTCGCTGGTTCGGCCATCTCGGCTGTGCTTTTCGGTTTCGCGGGAGCGCCCTGGCAGATCATTGCCGCGGGCTGCTTACTATCGTTTTTCAACCTCGGTGCGTGGGGTGCGCTGTATGCGATCGGGCCAGAGCTCTACCCCACCTCAATTCGCGCCACCGGAACGGGCGCTGGTGCGGCATTCGGTCGAATCGGATCCATCATCGCACCGTTGATTGTTCCGCCGGTGCTCGCCTTCGGCGGACCTACGGCTGTGTTCGGTGTATTCGCCGGTGCTTTCGTGCTAGCGTGCCTTGCCGCATTCACACTGCCAGAGCAACGCGGCAAGGCTTTGAGCTAAACGCGCTTAACCGCGCGCCATGTTGACAAAGCGCGAGTAGTGCAGCTGGTGCGCCACCGCAATGGTGTCAATCGGGCCACCACGGTGCTTCGCAATGATGATGTCTGCCTCACCGGCACGCTCATTGTCTCGGTCCTGTGAGTCCGGGCGGTAAAGCAGCATGACGATATCCGCGTCCTGCTCCAGCGAGCCGGATTCACGCAGGTCAGCCAGCTGCGGACGCTTATCCGTACGAGCTTCTGGGCCACGGTTCAGCTGGGAAATGGCGATCACGGGAACCTCAAGCTCCTTCGCCAACAACTTGAGCTGGCGGGAGAACTCCGAGACCTCCTGCTGACGGGACTCGACCTTCCGGCCCGAACTCATCAGCTGCATGTAGTCGAGCACCACCAGGTCCAACCCATGCTGCTGCTTCAACCGGCGGGCTTTAGAGCGGATCTCCATCATGGTCAGATTCGGTGAATCATCAATGAAGATCGGGGCTGCCTGGATCTCACGGAGACGGTGGGTCAGCTTCTCCCAGTCAGATTCCTCCATCTGGCCAGAGCGCATTGCTGCCAGTTTGATCTCCGTCTCCGCAGAAAGCAGACGCATAACGATCTCGGAGGCGCTCATCTCTAACGAGAAGATGACCGAGGTCAGGCCATTGTGGATGGAGCAAGAGCGCACGAAGTCCATCGCAAGCGTGGACTTACCCACACCAGGACGCGCAGCGATAATGATCATCTGACCTGCGTGGAGGCCGTTAGTGAGACGATCCAGATCAATAAAACCAGTGGGCACACCAGCTGCCAGACCACCGTCTTTTTCGTAGGCGGCGAGCTCATCCACAGTCGGCTTCAGCAGGTCAGCCAGGACGCGGTAGTCCTCCCCTGTCTTCTGCTGAGCAACAGCGAAAATCTCTTGCTGCGCGCGGTCGACGAGGGATTCGATCTCCATGCCCTCTGCGCCCTCGTAACCGAGCTGAGCCACACGAGTACCAGCATCAACGAGCTGACGCAGCGTTGATTTCTCCGAAACGATATCGGCGTAATACCGCGCATTCGCTGAGGTAGGCACCTCGGAGATCAGGGTGTGCAGATACGGCGCACCGCCTGCACGCTCGAGCTGGTTCAAACGATCCAGACGACCACTGACGATGAGCACGTCCACCTCAGACCCCTGGGAATACAGGTCTAGGATGGCCTGATAAATCAGCTGGTGCGCCGGGAAGTAGAAATCCTCGACCTGGAGCAGCTCAATAACATCGACCACCGTGTTCGGGCTAAGCAGCATCGCGCCCAAGACGCCCTGTTCCGCCTTACGGTCGTGCGGCGGTTGGCGGTACTCGCTCAAGTCCTCGCGGTCCTGTGTGAATCCCTTATTGCGCTTGAAGCGCGAAGAACCACCGCCGCGTCGCTCCTCCGGTCCATCGCTGGGCTCTGGTGGTGGCGGCACCGCCTCATCGGCGAAGCTATCTCCCCCGTCGTACGACTCCGGTCCGGTGTTTCCGTCAGCTGACCCCACTGCCATGATTCGCTGCGCCTCCTCGTTTCAAACTCCTGTGAGATGTTACCCCGCCGGGCGAACAATCCACCCTTCCTGGACTGGTTTTCACCCACCCACAACAGAGTTATCCACAGCCCCCTGTGGATAGAAAGTGCAAAACCCACGAACCATTCCACACACCCCCACCCACACTTGTGGATAACTTGTGGATAACTCGCCAACCTTTCCCCAACGTGCCCCATCGTCGCAGGTCACAGGCTTATCGACGACCGTTGTGACACATTACTACCGGTGAATAACTTCACAACCAGCTGGTTTGACAACGGGCGTTCGCGCGCTTTTTTGATCCAAATCTTGGCCTTTTGGGGGCATGAACTGGCATTTCTCCACTGTTTATCCACAGCTCATGTGCGAAATCATTAGGAATACAAAAGGGTGTGGGCCCCACTCCTCACAAGTGGGGCCCACACCCAAAGCTGTTGTCGTTGGATCGCGTTGATAGCGATCGCCGTTAGGCGCGTGTTTTAGGCGCTAACGACCTCGAAGTTCACCTTGCCCTCCACGTCATCGTGGAGACGGACCTTGACCTGGTAGCCGCCGGTAGCGGTAACAAGGCCCTTCGGCATGTTGATGCGGCGCTTGTCCAGTGCCGGACCGCCAGCAGCAGAAACGGCCTCTGCAATATCGGCCGGCTTGACCGAACCGAAGAGCTTGCCGTTTTCTGCGGTGCGCACCTTCACGGTAACGCCCTCGAGCTTGTCGAGCTGGTCGCGCAGTTCCTTCGCGTGGTCCAGATCGCGCACCTGGCGCTCCTGCTGAACACGCTTGATGTCCTCAATCTGCTTCTCAGCACCACGGCTGGCAACAATAGCCAGACCGCGCGGAAGCAGAAGGTTACGTCCGTAGCCGTCCTTGACCTCGACAATATCGCCGGGTTCACCAAGGTTCTCAACGGCAGCGGTGAGGATCAGCTTCATAATCCTTACCTTTCCTTCTGAAAGTTGATGGTGGGTTGTCGATGTTTCTTAGAACGGAGGCTCGTCGTCCATGCCGCCGAAACCACCGGCGGGAGGAGCGGAATTCCACGGGTCGTTCGCGGGCTGGCCCTGCTGGCCACCCTGACCACCCTGTGCATTCTGACCGCCCTGGTTGCCGCCACCGAATCCACCGGTGGACTGGCCACCCTGGAATTGGTTGTTCTGGCCACCCTGGTTACCGCCGAATCCGCCGGAGCGACCGGAATTCCCATCACGGGAGTTACGAGTCACGTTGGCGCTGGCGTACTTCAGGGACGGACCGACCTCGTCGGCCTCGACCTCGAATACCGTGCGGTTCTCCCCTTCACGGGTCTGGTAAGAACGCTGCTTCAGGCGGCCATTCACAATGACGCGCATGCCCTTAGTCAGCGATTCTGCAACGTTTTCTGCAGCCTCACGCCACACATTGCAGGTCAGGAACAAAGCTTCGCCGTCTTCCCACTGACCAGCGTCGCGGTTGTACACGCGCGGGGTGGATGCAATGCGGAAATTCGCAACAGCAAGTCCCGTGGGCGTAAAACGCAGCTCCGGGTCGGCAACGAGGTTGCCTACAACAGTGATTGGGGTATCGCCTTGTGCCATTTTGTGTCCTTACCTTTTCGACCTTTGTGAACAGTGTGCTGGTTCGACGTTTTTGTCGTGTCCATTCCTTGCGCAAGCTAGTTTATAGCCCGGAGTGAACACAGCCCATGCGCTGGAGGTTTTATCCACAGCGCCCGTTCTTGAAAGTTCAGCGCCTACTTGTTGTCGGTGCGCAGAACCTTGGTTCGAATGACAGTGTCGTTCAGGTTCAGACGACGGTCGAATTCCTGCACGGTCTCGGACGCGCAGTCCAGAGTGATGACCGCGTAGACGCCTTCTTCCTTCTTGTCGATGGGGTATGCAAGGCGACGCTTGCCCCACACATCGACGTTCTCCACCGTGCCGTTATCCTTGCGGACAATTTCAAGGTACTTGTCCAGGGACGGGGCAACAGTGCGCTCATCCTGACTCGGGTCAAGAATGATCATTACTTCGTAGTGACGCACGGACCTCATCACCTCCTATGGTCTGTTGGTTTCGGCCACCGCCCGGTTGGCGATGGCAGGAGGGTCGCTTACGTCAAGCAACCTCACCAGGGTACCGCAGCAGGCGACCAGGGAGAAATTGCTATTTGATGGCCCCGAAACCGAACAGCCTACAAATCGAACTAGTCGTCCTTGTCTACGTCGAGGACCAAACCATCTGGGTTGATATCAATGTCGATCTCAGCGAGCTCGATTTCCCAGTAGCCATCGTCATCCCATTCGATCTGCACACCGGCATCACCGTTATGAGCAGCAGCAAGAACACGCTCGACGTCGGCTTCAGTAACGCCTTCTTCAGCCATTTCGGCTTCAGCCTCCGGGCTGTAACCGCTGACCTCAGCGGGCAGCTCACCCTGGGCAGAAGCGGCAGGCGGCGCAGCTTGCTGAGTCTCGTTCTTTGCGTCGTCCTCAGCTGATTTCTCAGTGACGGTCTCGGTCACCACGGATGGTTCGGAGTTAGAGGTATTCGAGTCCCCAGAATCACTGCAAGCCGCAAGGGAGAGGGCAAGAGCAGGGACAGCAGCGATCGTCGATAGTTTCTTAAAGCTCATGATTTCCACGGTACCGATTCATGAGTATCACTCTGCGTGCTTAGCGTATCCCCAGCTCAAAGCATGAATATTGTCCGCCTGTCACTATGGCCCAGCATTTGGCGCTGCGATAAACACAGCGAGAAATACCGGCACGAATGTCATGAAGATGAAAGCGATGAATCCCAGCGCGACAGAGAGTGCGACGGGCTTATTCTTCACGACTGTCCAGTAGCAGACGCCGAAGAGAATGAATGCGACTGCGATGGAGCAGATGCCGAGGATCGTTGTGGTTCCCATGTACGTTTCGCCTCCTCCCAATCAGTCGGTCGGGTCATGAGCGGATCACAGCCGAAGTGGGCATCACGGACCTTGTCACGGCGGCGGCCGTACATTTGCTGGACCACGAGCACCATGATCGCCACGATGAATGCATCACGTGTCAGCACGATGAGATTCAGCGCACTGCCGGGCAAACCGAGATTATCGGTGCCCATCATGTGCCACATCAGAATCGGCCAGACCACCATGTCCACGGTCATCCACGTGAAAAGCAGACGCCAGTAGGGGAGCGCGAGCACCGCCGGAATGACCAGCCACAGCGAGTACTGGGGGCTCCACACCTTATTGAAGAGCAGGAAGAACCCGACGATGAGCACGACGAGTTCCGCCACGCGCGGGGTCTGCGGAGCTTTCAGGCCAGCCACCAGCACGAAGAGGCAGCCAGCAAGGAAGAGAACCAGCGTCACCGCGTTGAGGATCACAGGGGCACCCTCACCAGAATCGAAGCCAGTCCAGCCCGTCATGCGCGAGATCACCGCGTAGATAGTGGTCCACTCCCAGCCACGCTCAGTGTTCAGGCGCTGGAATTCGTGCCAGGCATCGTAATTGTGCAGCATGACAGGCACATTCACTGCCAGCCAAGTAAGAGCCGCGCCGACCGTCATCTTCAGCCACGGCACCATGTCACGGCGCCGGAGGAAGACCACCAGGTATGCGCCAAGCAGGAAAATCGGCCACATCTTGAAGGCCGCGCCAGCACCAATAAGGACGCCCGCCAGTCCGAACCGTTTATTCCGTGCGGCCAGCATTGCACCCACCGCGAACGCGATCGACGGGATGTCCCAGTTGGTGAATGCGTGCATGATCAGCAGTGGAGAGGCGACCACGAGGATCGTGTCCCAGATGCGATTGCCCGCCAGCTCCGCAACCATGCGCGCGGTAGCCACCCAGAGCACCGCCATGAACAGTGCGGTGACGTAGAAGTACCAGCCAGAATCGGGCAAAAGCTTATCGACGAGCGGATACGTCGTCCTCGCGATCCACCCCATCGCCCCCTGGAACAGACCACCGAGTACCGGATATTCCATGTACCGGGTGATCCCGTCTTCCACCCACGAATAGTCGTAGACGAACCCGGGCTCATTTAGTCCGCGGCCTCCATACAAAGGAACGATGTCGTTGTAGCAAAACGATGTGTACTGGCGGTTTCCGTCCCAGTTGAGCTGCATTGCGCCGTCGACAAGCTTGCCGCGAGCGCAATTCGATTTCGACAGCGCACCGAGCGCGAGAAAAACCCAAGCAACCGCGATGATCGCGCGCAATGGGGTCCACCAGCGACCGCGACCAATCTGTGCGTATGCGCCCATCGGGCCGCCTAGAAACCGCATGACTCCAGCCGCCATCGGCTCAGTTTTGCCTGGCTGAACGCGGTCTGCCGGGTCAGCCCAACGGCTCGTGGTGGTCGTCGTGTCCTGCATGGTCACGCACTAACCAACGAGGTCGTTGATCAGGCCCCCGATATCTACCTGTGGTGGAGCCGGCGCGGGCGCTGGGGCAGGCGCGGGCGCGGGAGCCGGCGCTGGTGCCGGGGCAGGTGCCGGCGAGGAATCGCGCTCCTCGGAAGGCTGCTCTCCTGGTGCTGCCTCCGCCGATGGCTGGGTGTAGCTGTAGTCATAAGTCGGCACGGTTCCACCGCCGTAGGTGCCACCGGAATACGGGTTCACACCCCAGTTGATTGGCTTAGCCGGGTGGAATTGCTCGTAGTCCTGGCCCTCGAGCACGCCGTCCAACACGCCCTTCCAAATGGTGCCAGGGGACATGGAGCCGTACATATTGCCGCCCCACTGGTTGAAGATCGGGGAGGTGTTGTCAGCCGTACCCACCCAGACTGCAACTGCGAGCTGCGGGGTACCGCCGACCATCCAAGCATCCTTGTTCGTGCCGGTATCGCCCATTTGTGCAGTACCGGTCTTCGCAATGGACGGGCGCCCACCAGCCAGTGGCTTATTCGACCAACCAGCGATCGGCAGCATCGACTCAATCACGTTATCGGCAACATCCGGGGAAACACGACGTTCCTTGTAGTCCGGATTGAACTCGTAGAGGACCTCACCATCAGCAGAGGTGACACGCTGCACGAAGTGCGGCGGGTGCCACACACCACGGTTGATCAGGGTGGACACACCGGTAGCCATATCAATCACACGGGACTGGTACTGGCCCAGGACAATGCCGTCGTACGGCGGGCCACCGTTCTCCGTCAGGGTCTCCGGGACATTCGGCAATTCACGTGCCACGCCAAGGGCATGGGCCATATCGGCCGTGTCCTGTGCACCGTTGTCCAAGTCCGACTGCATGCGGATGAAAGAGGTGTTGTAGGAGTTCTTCATCGCCTCGGCCATGGTGGTCACACCACCGGTGACACCAGAGTCATTCTGGATCACTCGGTCACCAACATTGACCGGTGCAGAGTCGTAGTAGGCCGACAGCGGAATGCCCTGCTGCAGAGCAGCTGCCAGACCGAAGATCTTGAAGGAAGAACCGGTCTGCAAACCAGCATTCGCATAATCCCAACCACTCGGATCATCGCCACCGTAGTAGCCCTTGACTGCACCGGTAGCCGGATCCATCACCACAACGCCAGTACGGGCATCTTCCTGGAGCTGGCTCAGCTCATTCTCTGCAGTCTGGAGCACCTGCTCCTGGGTGCGGGAATCAATCGTGGTGGTGATCTGCAGGCCACGGTTGGTCACATCGGCCTCGCTGATGCCAATGTGGGATAGCTCTTCGATGACCTGGTTCTTGATCAGACCATTCGGACCGCTGGCCTCGGTATAAGCCGAGTAGGTCTGCGGGTCACGCGTGTCCGGGAAGGTGGCCTGGGCACGCTCTTCCTGGCTGATCGCACCCATACCCACCATGCCGTCGAGCACGTAGTTCCAGCGGTTCATCGAGTCTTGTTCGTTATTCCACGGGTCCAACTGGCTCGGCAGCTGGATCAGGCTGGCCAAAACAGCACCTTCTTCCAGCGTCAGCTCTGAAGCGGGTTTGTTGAAGTAGGCGTTGGCCGCTGCCTGAATGCCGTAAGCATTACGTCCGAAATAAATCGTGTTGAGGTAGCCAGCGAGGATGTCTTCCTTGGACCAGTTGCGGGTCATCTTGATCGAGTAGACCAGCTCATTGAATTTACGCTGGTAGGAACGCTCGTTACCCACGATGGTGTTTTTCACGTACTGCTGGGTAATCGTGGAGCCACCACCGGCGGAATCATTACCGGTGAGCTGGCCCAGAACTGCACGGCCGAAACCAGTGAAGGAGAAACCGGAGTTCTCCCAGAAGTCACGGTCCTCGGCAGCGAGCACCGCGTCCTGGACGTGCTTCGGCACCTCATCAAGTGGGATCTGTTCGCGGTTGCCCTCGGCCGGAACGAGACGGGCGAGTTCAGTCTTGCCGTCGTTAGCAAAGATCGTTGATACCTGTGCCGTCTCAATCTCACCGACCTTCGGCAAATCAGCTCGAACGTACTTCACACCGAAGATGGTGACTGGAATAGCCAGAATGAGAACAAGCGCCAAGACGAAAGCGGCGAACCACTGTGCGCCACGACCTTTTTTATTAGCCGGCTTGCGCTTCGCACTCGCACCCTTCGTAGCTGCTGTGCTTTTCTTTTGCGCAGGCTTACTGCTCTTGCTGTGCTTTGCAGCAGAGCCCGAGCTCTTTGCATTGCTGTTCCCATTTTTAGCGCTTGAACGGCGCGAAGCGGGCTGCTTCTTCTTAGAAGCAGCGCTTGAATCAGTTTCTCGTGCCACTGAAGTGTTCCTGCCTACTCGATTCCTCTAGGACAGAGTACTTCCTTGACCGCCGATTCACTGCACTGGAACGGCCTCGGCTGTACTCAATAGGTGGTTCCACCGGCAGTTCGGGCAGACCTCGACCTTGTGCACAGTGAATGGACCGACTTCACCGACGAGCTCCGCAATTTCCTTCTCACTACGAGCAGACCCGGACCGCCGGCCAAGATTATCCCCATAAATCCATAGAACATTATGCATATTTGATTCACAAAGGGGACACACCCGATCGGCGTCGACACCATGGTGTTCGCCAGCGGCCCGGAGGAGGAAATCTGCATCGCAGACTTCCTCGACTTTCTTCTTTCCTGCCCGAAATTCTTGCAGCGTAGCGCGTCTTTCCCACTCGTGTGAGACCTCATGAATCAGGCGAAACATCGCATCCATCCTACTCTTCGAGCACTTTTATCGGTTCTCTCGCGAAAATAAAATGCGTGCCGTCTTCTTTGTTTCTGCATCGACGAACTACACTGGCTGTCATGCCAGAGAACCCCCGTGAGGACGCGTACGCAATCGCAAAAGAAATTCGTCCATTTCTAACAAAGCTTTATGTCGCTTATTTCCGCATCTCTGAGGTCTCGGATATTACGGGGCCGCAGCTTTCCATCATGGAGCGCCTGATCAATTCGGGCCCGATGCGCATTAGCCAGCTCGCGCAGGAGGAAGGCATCCGCATGCCTACTGCGTCGAATACTTTGCACCAGCTCGAGCAGCGTGATCTCGTGCACCGCGTGCGCGATGAAGCGGATCGCCGTGGCGTGAAGGTCGAAGTCACCGATACTGGGCTGAGGGAGTACAACCGCGTGGCTGAGGAGCGCACGCAGTACGTCGCTGACATGATCGGTTCCCTCGATTCGGACTCCATCGAACTGCTCAAAAAGGCAACGCCGGCCCTGGGCAGTCTCGCCGAGGCTTACAGCACCGGTCGCAAGGAATAGGCTGCTTCGTCGAAAAATTGTCGCAACGTCAACCAGCAGGTTAAAGTTAAAAGACCGTTAGTTTTTTATTAAAGCTTGCCGTTTGATGACAAAATCACCGCGAACTCCGACGCTCCTGCCACAGGTCGGCCCCGAGCGTCCCTTACGCATTCTTGTCGCTTGGGATCAGTCGGGCGAGGAAGCAATTGAATTCGCGGCATGGGTCGCGCGCACCACGACAACGTGTGTCCGCGTGATCTCCACAGCTCCACGTCCGTGGTCCTCACGCCACAATTCGAAGAGCAAGAAATACGCCAAGTGGTTCAAAAAGATCTCTGACGAGCGCATCAGCGCGATGAATGCCGCCATCAAAGAGTACATCCCACGAGATGCGCGCGATGCGGATTGCGCTGTTTTCCGCGATGGTTCTCCGCGGCACAAGTTGATTTCAGAAGAGGCTGCTAATTTCGGGGCGGACCTCATTTTGTTGGGTTCGAAGGCGAAAGCGAAAAAAGGCCGTTTTTTGGCTACCTCTACAGCAGACGCGATGATCCACTATTCGCCGATCTCGGTGGGTCTCGCACCACGCGCGGTGAAGCTGTCCAAGAAGGGCATCACGCGCATCAATTACGCCTTCTTGAGCGAGCGCGAGGAGGCCTCAGCCCACGGAATCAAGGTCGCCGCCACAGCAGCCATGCTTCTCGACGTCGACCTGCGCGTCATGGCGTTTTCCCCGCGCCGGACCTACCAGTACGAAGCTGAGCTTGAGCCACATTCGCAGCTTATCGACGAATGGAATGAATCCTCCCTCGCTCTGCTCGACCGCGCACGCGACTGTATCAGTGAGACCGCTGAGGCCTTGGGCATTCCCGAGCCGAAGAATTTCGAAGTGGACACCTGTGTTAGCTCGGGCGATGGCTGGAAGTCTGTGGTGAATTCACAGAAGTGGAAGAAGGGCGACATTCTCTTCCTGGATTCCAACCCAGCAAACCGCGGCCGGGTCGTGGCTACCGAGCGCACCGAAGACTTCCTCACTCACGCACCAGTGCCCGTGGTCATTTTCCCTTAAAGCTTGCAGGGATAGACTGGCTGGTATGTCCACTGATAAGCCGCACCAGCAGTCCCACAACAATTCCTCTGCGCGCGGCGGCTTGCGCCGCGATAGCCCGGAGCACCCGGAGAATGATCTGCACAGCGCATCGGACTACTACAACAAAGTGCCACCGGAGCCGCGAACTTTTGATGACCTTGCCGATCAACCTGATCCCGCAGTAGTCAACGAGCAGAACCGTGCTTCAACGCGGCAGGCAATCATTTACGCAGCCAGCACAATCGCGATCACTGCGGTCGTCGCTTTCGTCGTCGCCCTTATCGCGCGCATGTCCGGCGGTCCGCTGTGTGAAGCTGGTGAAGCAACCTGGCTGTGCACTGAATCGTGGCGCACCACCTGGGCGATTGTGGCATCTATTCCGCCAGTAGTCGGATTGTTGGGCTGCGCAATCATTATGGTGCGCAAGCTCAACCGTTATCAGCGGTGGGTGCCTTGGATGGGCGTGTTCTGGCTGCCGCTCGTTCCACTGACCATGGCATGGCTGATCGTCACCGTGGGCATTCTCGCCCAGGACAGCGCACCCCAATAAGCGCCCACCTAGCTAGAACACGTTGCGCAATACGGGTTCTTCTCGTGGCAGGCCTCGCAGCTGACGTACTGCTGCCGGCAGTGCGGTTCATTCGCGCAATTGTAGTGCTGGTTTGAGGCTGCACCACAGTGAACGCAGTGGCCGACCTGCACGAAGTCCTCATCGTCTTCCGGCCCGAATTCGGTGTGCATACGCTTGTCAAAGACGTAGAGCGAGCCTTCCCACAGGCCCTGGTTACCGAATTTCTCGCCGTAGCGGACAATCCCACCGTCGATTTGGTAGACCTCCTCAAACCCACGGTTGATCATCAGCGAGGACAAGATCTCGCAGCGGATTCCGCCGGTGCAATACGACACCACCGGCTTGTCCTTCATCCAGTCATATTTGCCTGATTCCAATTCCGCAATGAAGTCATGCGTGGTGTTCACATCGGGCACGACGGCGTCCTTGAATTTGCCGATCTCAGCCTCGTACGCATTACGGCCATCGAAAAAGACGACGTCTTCTCGCTTTTCGACGAGTTCATTGACCTCTTCCGGCTTTAGGTGCTTGCCACCACCGACAACGCCGCGGTCGTCGACACGCAATTCTTCTGGCACGCCGAAAGTGACAATCTCATCGCGCACCTTCACGCTGAGTTTCGGAAAATCTGCCTTGCCGCCCTCGGACCATTTGAATTCGATCCCGCGGAAGAATTCCTTGGTCTTGCGCACATATGTCTTGCACGCCTCCATGTCGCCGCCGACCGTGCCATTGATGCCGTCGGGGGAGATGATGATGCGGCCGTGCAGCCCTAACCCTTCGCACAGATCGCGCTGCCACAGGCGGATCGCCTCTGGGTCCGGGATCGGGCGGAACTGGTAGTAGAGCAGGATTTTCTCTGGCATAAGCCCAAGTCTAGAAACTTTCCTGGCCAGGCCGGAAATCGCGCTTAACGGCGGTGGTAGAGCGCCTTACGCCAGTACTGCGGCTCCGTCGTAGCGAGCACGCCGAGCGAACGGAAAATGCCCTCATCAACCGAGCCAAGAATCGTCGTGATGTGCGCATCGCAGCCACGCAGCGACTGGAGCTGTTCCAATGCCAGACGAGCATTCTGATCGGCAGATGCAGACGCAGACAGCGCGATCAAAACTTCATCCGTGTGCAGGCGCGGATTGCGCGAACCCAAATAGCGCGTCTTCAACGTCTGGATCGGCTCAATCGAATCAGGGGAGAGGAGGTGCACGTCATCATCGATCCCCGCGAGTTTCTTCAACGCGTTGAGCAGGACAGCTGCCGACGGGCCCAGTAGGTCCGACGTCTTGCCCGTGACGATCTCGCCATTCGGCAATTCGAGCGCTGCGCCTGGATTGCCCGTCCGTTCAGCCACCTCGAGCGCCGGTCCGACAACAGGGCGGTCAGCGACCGTGATGCCAGCTTTACGCATGACATTCGCCGCACGATCCGGCACGCTCGCGTCCACATCGCCTCGGCGCGCATCCACCTGTGCTGCCAAAAAACGGCGAATGATCTCTTGGTTCGCGGCATAGCGGCACGCATCATCGTCAGAGATGCAATGGCCGGCCATATTCACGCCCATATCTGTAGGGGACTGGTACGGCTCCGTCCCAGTCGCCTCACGCAGCAGCGCCTTAAGCAGCGGGAAGACCTCAATATCACGGTTATAAGACGAGACCTGCTCACCATATGCAGCCAGGTGGTACTGGTCGATCACATTGATATCGTCCAGATCCACCGTCGCTGCCTCATATGCCAAGTTCACCGGGTGGGAGAGAGGCAGGTTCCAGATCGGAAAGGTCTCAAACTTCGCATAACCAGCAGAAATACCGCGCTGATTTTCCAAGTACACCTGGCTGAGACAGGTGGCCAGCTTGCCTGAACCTGGGCCCGGCGCGGTCATCACCACGACATCGCGGGATGTCTCAATATAGTCATTCCGCCCAAAGCCCTCTGGTGAAACAATGGTCGAAATATCGTTCGGGTACCCAGGAATAACGTGGTGCTGGCTCACCGTCACGCCCAAGCGCTCGAGCTTGTCCCGGAATGCATCTGCCTGATCAGTGCCGTTTTCGTACTGCGTGATCACCACATTGTCGACGAGGAAGCCACGCTCACGGAAGACGTCGATAAGCCTTAAGACCTCATCTTCGTACGTGATGCCCAGATCCGCGCGGACCTTCTGTCGCACGAGGTCGCCCGCCGCGACGCACACGATAATCTCTACTTCATCTTTGATGCGCTCGAGCATCGCGATCTTATTGTCCGGCGTAAACCCGGGCAGGACGCGGGAGGCATGGTGATCGTCGAAAAGCTTGCCGCCCATCTCTAGGTACAGCTTCCCACCGATTGCTTCTCGACGCTTGGAGATGTGCTCCGACTGCATCGCCACATACTTCTCGCGGTCGAAACCGATTTGGTACACCACTTTTCCACCATGCCCTTCGCATCGATTGCTTGCGACAATACGCGCGCACCTAAACAAAGATAAAGCGCACCACGCCCAAATTGTGGACGCAGTGCGCTTTCTCCTTGTCACCGCCTATTAGCAGTGATTATGCGAGGCCGTGTGCTGCCTTGAACTCACGACGCTTCGCGTGCAGGATCGGCTCGGTGTAGCCCGACGGAGACTCGGTGCCCTTCAGGATCAGGTCCTTTGCGGCCTGGAAGCCGATGGATGCGTCGTAATCCTTCGCCATTGGCAGGTAGTTCGGGTCGCCAGCGTTCTGCTCGTCGACCTTGACTGCCATGCGCTGCAGGGAATCCAGCACCTGCTCCTCGGTGACCACGCCGTGCAGGATCCAGTTAGCCAGGATCTGGGAGGAAATACGCAGGGTAGCGCGGTCCTCCATCAAGTCAACGTCGTGGATATCCGGCACCTTCGAGCAGCCAACGCCCTGCTCGACCCAGCGGACCACGTAGCCCAGGATCGACTGGCAGTTGTTGTCCAGCTCCTCAGCCTTCTCCTCGTCAGACCAGTTGTCGCCTGCGGTGCTGACCGGAACGGTGAGCAGGTTGTTGAGCGAATCGCGGCGGCCAGCAGCGCGCAGCTCATCCTGCACTGCGTGGACATCCACCTGGTGGTAGTGGGTGGCGTGCAGGGTCGCGGCGGTCGGGGAGGGGACCCAAGCGGTATTCGCGCCCTCGCGCGGCTGGCCGATCTTCTTTTCCAGCATCGCAGCCATGTGGTCGGTCTCTGCCCACATGCCCTTACCGATCTGTGCGCGACCCGGCAGGTCGTGTGCAAGACCAGCATCGACGTTGTGGTCCTCGTATGCCTGCTTCCACGGCGCGGTCTGCATGTCCGCCTTGCGCACCATCGGGCCAGCCTGCATGGAGGTATGGATCTCATCGCCGGTACGGTCCAGGAAGCCAGTGTTGATGAACACGAGGCGCTCGGCTGCCTCCATGATGCAAGCATCCAGGTTGACGGAGGTGCGACGCTCCTCGTCCATGACACCGACCTTGACCGTGTTCTTCGGCAGGCCGAGGATCTCCTCGACACGGTCGAAGATCTCGTTGGTGAATGCGACTTCCTCCGGGCCGTGCTGCTTCGGCTTCACCACGTAGACAGAGCCAACGCGGGTGTTGCGACGAGCATTGTCCTCGCGCAGACCCGGGATCGCTGCTGCGACAGTGATGATGCCGTCGAGCAGACCCTCCGGAACCTCCTCGCCGTCGACGAGGATCGCCGGGTTGGTCATCAGGTGGCCAACGTTGCGGCACAGCATCGTCACACGGCCGTGCAGCGATTCTTCAGCGCCATCCTTCGTGGTGAACGTGATGTCGTCTGCCTGGGTGCGCTCGAAGGTCTTGCCGCCCTTGGTCACGGTCTCGGAGATATCGCCCTTGTTGAGGCCGAACCAGGTGGCGTACGCGGCAGCCTTGTCCGTGCCGTCAACAATTGCAACGGAGTCCTCAAAGTCCATAATCGCGGTCACAGCGGACTCGAGCAGAACGTCAGCAACACCAGCGCGGTCGGTCTTGCCCACCGGGTGCTCACGGTTGATCTGAATGATCAGGTGCAGGTTGTTATTGCGCAGAACAATGCCGGACGGGTCGTTCTTCTCGCCCTGGTAGCCGAGGTAAGCCTCCGGGTTCTTCAGTGAAACCTCGTTGCCACCAGCGGTGATCTTCAGTGCGCCGTCCTCTGCGACCTCGTAGGAATCAACATCGGCGTGCGATGCGCCCTCCAGCGGCACTGCCTCATCGAGGAAGTTGCGTGCCCACTCGATCACGCGCTCACCGCGGACCGGGTTGTAGCCCTCACCCGGCTCAGCGCCACCGTCAGTCGGGATCGCATCGGTGCCGTACAGCGCGTCGTACAGCGAGCCGTAGCGTGCATTCGCCGCGTTGATGGCGAAGCGGGCGTTGGTGATGGGCACGACCAGCTGCGGGCCGGCGACATCGGCGAATTCCTCGTCGATATTCTCGGTGCGGATCGCACCATCAAGCGGCTGGTCCACCAGGTAGCCGATCGAGCGCAGGTACTCCTCGTGCGCGGTCGGGTCCGGCTGGCCCGGGTTCTCGCGGTAGTACTGGTCCATCGTGGCCTGCAGCTCATCGCGGCGTGCGAGCAGTGCCTTGTTCTTCGGCGTCAGGTCAGCGAAGTACTTCGCCACATCCGCCCAGAACTTGTCGGCATCAATGTTGATCTCCGGGAGAAGCTGCTCCGTCACAAAGTCATAAAGCGGGCGTGCAACCTGCAAGCCGGCAGCTTCAACGCGTTCGGTGCGGTCCTCGAATTGCGGCGTAGTCATCGAATGAGATCCTTTCAGCCAGTCGGTAGTTGTGACTCCAGTCTAAAGGTGCGCGAGCGCGCACCACACCACATCAGTGCTCTGGTGTTAGGTGGACGTTGCTCGCAAGACTAAGTGATTACTGTCACGAGCGGATAACTTTCGTCACACGGCGTCGATATCTACCCCCGAAATTGTGGCTTCTTCTCGGCGCGAATGTTTGGTCCTGCCTGCCGCGGCCAATGTGCAGAACTTATAATTCCCGCAGGATTAAGGGAGTTTTTCTCCAGCTAGTGGCAATTCCTCGGGGGGATTTGGTCCGCTTGGAAGGCTCACAATGCTTAGTCAACTCACCCCCTCATAAAAATCGAGTTTCGAAGTCTGTTGACGTTTTATGTGCGACTTGGGGATACTAAGCACAACGCGAAGAGCGTGGCTCACTTCACTTTTTGTTGTGAGAGGCTTCTATCACACACCCACTGAAAGGGGACAAGCACTATGACCACCACTGGACAGGCTCGTACTGCTCAGGAAATCCAGAAGGACTGGGACGAGAACCCCCGCTGGAAGGGCGTAACCCGCGATTACACCGCAGAGCAGGTCGCAGAGCTGCAGGGCAACGTCGTCGAGGAGCAGACCCTCGCACGTCGTGGCGCTGAGATCCTCTGGGACGGCATCACCAAGGGCGACGGTTCCTACATCCACGCACTGGGCGCCCTGACCGGTAACCAGGCTGTGCAGCAGGTCCGCGCTGGCCTGCAGGCTGTTTACCTTTCCGGTTGGCAGGTCGCTGGTGACGCTAACCTCTCCGGCAACACCTACCCGGACCAGTCCCTGTACCCGGCTAACTCCGTACCGAACGTTGTCCGTCGCATCAACAACGCTCTGAGCCGTGCAGACCAGATCGCACGCGTCGAGGGCGATACCTCCGTAGACAACTGGCTCGTCCCGATCGTCGCTGACGGTGAGGCTGGCTTCGGTGGCGCCCTCAACGTCTACGAGCTGCAGCGCGCAATGATCCAGGCTGGTGCCGCTGGTACCCACTGGGAGGATCAGCTCGCTTCCGAGAAGAAGTGTGGCCACCTGGGTGGCAAGGTCCTCATCCCGACCCAGCAGCACATCCGCACCCTGTCTTCTGCTCGTCTGGCAGCTGACGTCCTCAACGTCCCGACCGTGGTCATCGGCCGTACCGACGCTGAGGCTGCAACCCTGCTGACCTCCGACGTCGATGAGCGCGACGCTAAGTTCCTGACCGGTGAGCGTTCCGCTGAGGGCTACTACTACGTCAAGAACGGCGTTGAGCCGTGCATCGACCGTGCGAAGTCCTACGCTCCGTACGCTGACCTGATCTGGATGGAGACCGGTACTCCGGACCTCGAGCTGGCTAAGAAGTTCGCTGAGGGCGTCCGCGAAGAGTTCCCGGATCAGCTCCTGGCTTACAACTGCTCCCCGTCCTTCAACTGGTCCTCCCACCTCGACCAGGAAGAGATCGCCAAGTTCCAGAAGGAGCTGGGCAAGATGGGCTTCGTCTTCCAGTTCATCACCCTGGCTGGCTTCCACGCCCTCAACTACTCCATGTTCGACCTGGCTTACGGCTACGCTCGCGAGGGCATGCCGGCGTTCGTCGACCTGCAGAACCGCGAGTTCAAGGCTGCTTCCGAGCGCGGCTTCACCGCTGTGAAGCACCAGCGCGAGGTCGGCGCAGGCTACTTCGACCGCGTCGCAACCACCGTCGACCCGAACTCCTCCACCACCGCTCTGAAGGGCTCCACCGAGGAGGGCCAGTTCTAATTAGAACTGCCATGACCGGATAGTCCCCGGTTGAGTATCAAGGGACCTGCACGTCACAATGCAGGTCCCTTTCTCATTTTCGCACTACAACGCATGGTCTCGGCGTAGACTCGGGACCCAAACAGAAAGGAATTCTTCATGGCCGACATCCAGTTCATTCCCACCGCTGACATCGCTGATATTCACGACACCGCGGTTCGCAGCTGCGACATCCAGTTCCGCAATTTTGGTGGCAAGATCGATTTCTGCGGTGAGATCCACACCATTTCCTGCTTCCAGGACAATGGCCTGGTGAAGAAGACGCTGAACTCTCCGGGTGAGGGCAAGGTGCTCGTCGTTGACGGCCACGCCAGCATGCACACCGCACTCATGGGTGACATGATCGCGGAGGCCGGCGTGAAGAACGGTTGGGCCGGCGTGATCATCAACGGCCCGATCCGTGATTCCGCTGAGGTGGCCAAGATGGAATTCGGCTGCAAGGCGCTCGGTTCTAATCCGCGCAAGTCCGCGAAGGACGGTGTGGGGCAGGAAAATATCGTGTTGCGTCTCGGCGGCATCGACTTCGTGCCGGGCGAGTACGTCTACGCCGATTCGGATGGCGTCGTCGTCTCGCAGTCCCCGGTCGAACCGAAGTAGAACCTCCCCTGTAACCTGGAGGAATGCCTGAAGGTCACGTTCTCCACCGTCTCGCCCGCGATCTCAACACCGATTTCCGCTCGGGTCCGGTGGAGGTGACCAGCCCGCAGGGACGCTTCGCTACAGAAGCAGCGCTTATCGACGGCACGTGGCTCACCGAAGCCACCGCTCACGGCAAGCACCTGTTCATCTCCTTCGGCACTGAACAAGGAGAACCCGAGCACACCGTCTACATTCACCTTGGCCTGATCGGCTCTTTGCGTTTTGAGCCTGCCGCCGACGAATGGGGGCAGATGCGCCTCCACATTTCTAATGGTGAAATAGCCGCCAACCTGCGTGGCCCGCAGCGGTGCGAATTGATGTCGCCGGGGGAGGCGGCTGCGATCGTCGATAAGTCTGGCTTCGATCCGATCGTGGAGCTCGACCCGCCTGAGGCCCTGTTTGAGCGCGTACACCGCTCAAAGCGCACCATCGGTTCGATGCTGATGGACCAAAAGCTCTTCGCCGGAGTTGGCAATATCTATCGCGCGGAAGTGCTGTTCCGGCAGGGAATCGACCCTGCGCTGCCGGGAAACCAGCTAGACCGCGCCCAATTTGATGCGATCTGGACTGATCTCGCGGAATTGATGGCTTATGGCGTCGACCATGGCCGGATCGACACCGTCCGCCCCGAGCACACCCCGGAGGCGATGGGGCGCCCACCCCGCAAGGACGACCACGGCGGCGAAGTGTACGTCTACCGCCGTGCCGCTGATCCTTGCTACATCTGTGGCGCGCCCATCGAGACGAAGGTCCTGGAAGGCCGCAAGCTGTACTGGTGCCCCGAGTGCCAGTAGTCACCTAAAACGCCAAATACCTATTCCTTGATACCTATTCACCAGGTGAACGGGGCCGGGCCACACATGGTGACCTTGTGAATAGGTTTCCTGGAATAGGTATTTAGAGATTTCTGGGCGTTGCGCTCTTCTAGCCCTCTGTGACGTGGCCGTCGGAGACTTCGATGACGCGGTCGCCGTCTTCGATCAGCTCGGTTTCGTGGGTGACGATGAGGCAGGCCGGGCCGAGCTCCTCGGTGACATTGCGGAGGAGCTTGATGATCTCCTGGGAGCGGTTGGTGTCTAGGGCGGCGGTGGGTTCGTCGGCAAGCAGGAGGCTTGGTTCGCCCATGAGCGCACGGGCGATGCCGACGCGTTGACGCTGACCGCCGGAGAGCTGCTGCATGCGGCGATCGCCAAGCCCTTCAAGGCCAACGAGCTCGAGCAGGTCATCCGCATGCGCCTTCTTCGCACGGAGAGCCTTGCCACGCACACCGCGAATGTGCTCAGTGACCAGCAGCTGGTCGCGGACGGTGAGCGATGCGATCAGGTTCGGCTGCTGGAAAACCATGCCGATGTGATTGAGGCGGACCTCATCACTGATCGGCTGACCGGCGATTGTCACGGAACCGGAATCGGGAGTGAGCAGGCCGGCCGCTGCAGAAAGGAGTGTGGACTTGCCAGAGCCGGAAGCACCGACGACGAAGGTGACGGTGCACGGGTCAGCCGAGAGGGAAGCATTGTCCAGGGCGGTGATCCGGCTATCACCATCCGGGTAGGTGACGGTGACGTTCTGCATCGACAGTGCCGGAGCATCGCCGGTAGAGGAGTGGGACGTGCGGCGAATATCGGTTGCGGTGGTCATTTAAGCTGCACCTCCAAGTGCGAGTTGCGGGTCAACGCGGGAAATTGAACGAGTAGCCAGGGCAGCACCGCCCATGCCGAGAATCCAGATGGCTACGGCGGGCAAGATCACGCTCGCTGGGGTGAGCACGAATGGTGCGACATTCGCAGCCAGTGCGCCCAGACCAGCGGCGAGGGCGGTGCCCACCAGAGCACCAAGGGCGAGGATGAGGGCGGCCTGGCCGATGCTGTCTTTGAGCAGGTAGCGGTTGGAAGCACCGATGGCCTTGAGGATGGACAGATCGCGGGTGCGCTGTGCTGTCCACACGCTCAAGAATGCGACGGTGACCAGCGCGGAAATGAGGTAGAGGAAGCCCTGAATCATCTTCAGCGAGCCCTGCTCGGAAGAGTACGCAGGCAGCGCATCAAACGAGTCCTTCAAAGACACAGACCCTTCCGGGGCAGTGTCCTTGTTGTCAGACAGCATCACCGTGCCGACTGCCTCGGTGTGCATGGCAGCCTGCCAGGTCTTGGTCGGGACCCATAGAACAGGGGAGTGGGCGAAGTACAGATCTTCGGCCTGCTCAGCCACCGTGACGGGGGCGCCGCCGACGGTAATGGACTCGCCGTCGGAAAGCTTGAGCGCCTCGGATGCGATCGCGTCATCGCCCAAGACCTGGCCGGTAGGCAGCGTGGTGCCGGACGGGAGGCCCAAGACCGCGACGGAATCTTCCGTGCCGTCCGCACGCGTCATCAGGGTCTGGCCGGTGCCCAACGGGGTGGTTCCCTCATCGGCGTGGGCGATGCGGGAAGTGGTGTAGGACTGGTTATCCGCGCCGTCGAAAGTCACGGCAGCGGGGTCGAGGGCTTCGAGCGCAGAGGTGTTCTGCTTGCCCAGGCCGGAGGTAAGGCCGGTGAGCATAACCACGAGGAAGGTCACTAGTGCGACCACGCCCGCGATCAGGCCGAAGCGCCCTTTGGCATTCAGCAAATCTCTCAGTGCAACAAACATGATTCAATTCTCATGTTTTTGCAGGTCATCACACATCGGGAGAGAGGGCGATTTATCAATCAACCGATCGGTTGATTGGGCGTACACCCATGGGTGGTCCGATACGGTGAATAACTGTGAGAACCACCAGCCATATCCTTGCTTTCCTGCGCGTGAGCCTTCATGTGCTCGTCGCGCTGCTGCTCCTTGTCGGGTTGCTCAGCATCAATGATTCACGCGTGCCTGCGCTCACGGTGTGCTTGGCAGTCGCGTTTTCGGCGCTCTACCTGGCCGGAACTGTGTTGCATCACCGCGGTAAATCGATTCCACGCTCCGCTAGTTGGGCGTGGCTCGGGGTCGTGGCTGCCTTCTGGGTTGCATTGGTGTGGTCTTCCCCGACATTCGCGTGGCTGGAGTTCCCGCTGGTGATGATCGCGTGCTACCTGTTGCCGGCGCCTCTGGGAATCACCGCGTCGCTGGCCGCGGGCGCATTCACGGTGTCGGTGATGGCACCGGAATCGGGCATTGCTGGGATCATCGGGCCGACGATCGGCACGCTGGTCGCGATCGTGGCCAGCTTCGCTTATCAGGCACTTCACGCAGAGGCCGAGCATTACAAGCACATCGCTGCCCGGCTGGAAGCTACGCAGATGGAATTGGCGGAAAGCCAGTACCAGGCGGGCGCGCTGCAGGAACGCACACGTTTGGCGCGCGAGGTGCACGACACCATGGCGCAAGGCTTGAGCAGCATCGTGCTCTTCGGCCGAGTGGCGCATGGGCATGTCGCGTCCAAGGAACCGGTGAGGCTGGACAAGGCGGAGGAGATCTTGGGCACGATCGTGGATACTGCCAGCGAGAACCTGGCGGAGGCACGGCGTTTTGTCTCCGCGAACTCGCCTGAATCGGCCCCGTTGGGGGAGCGGCTTGGGGCGGTCGCGGCGTCGGCACGCAGTAGGCAACGCGCGATTGATGCGCCGTTTGAACTCACGCTCATCGCTGACGATGCGGATGCGATCACGGGCACGGCCGCTGATGTGGTTGAACGTGTCGTGCGTGAGGGCGTGAGCAATATTGTGCGTCATTCGCAGGCGCGCAAAGCGGTGGTCACTGTGGAAAAACTCGGTAATGTCGCCACGGTGGACGTCTTCGACGACGGCTTGGGCGTCAAGCGCCCTGAGGGCCACGGGCTGACTGGCCTGCGCGCGCGGCTCGCGGAAGTCGGTGGCACGCTCGAACTTGAAACCTCGCCGCGCGGCACAGTGCTCGCGGCACGAATCCCTCTGGAGGACTGATGGTCCGCATCATGCTTATCGACGACCACCCCGTCGTCCGCGCCGGCCTGCGCGCCGTACTGGAAAGCGATGGTCAGATCGAGGTCGTCGCACAAGGGTCTGATGGCACCGCGATTGAAGAACTGCCCGCGGACGTGGATGTGGTGGTGACTGATATCCAGATGCCTACCGTCACCGGTATTGAGGTCGCTCAAAAACTGCAGGCTGCTGGTGGCCCGCCAGTACTGATCTTGACTACCTATGACACGCAGGCCGATGTCGTCGGTGCGATGGAAGCGGGTGCTTTGGGTTATGTTCTCAAGGACGCGCCGGAGGAGGATCTTCGTGCTGCGGTGCTTGCCGCTGCGAAGGGCGAGCGCACCTTGTCACCACAGGTGGCGAATGTGCTCGCTGAGCGTCTCACCAGGCCTGATGTGGCATTGAGCGCCCGGGAGATCCAGATCCTGGAAGCTTTGGCAACGGGTGCATCGAACCGCGATATCGCAGCCAAACTGTTCATCTCCGCTGCGACAGTGAAGACGCACTTGGTGCACATTTACAGCAAGCTCGGCGTGGACAACCGCACCGCGGCAATCACTGTGGCGCGGGAGAAGCGCATCATCTAATAGCTAAATCGCTACCGTGGGACCCATGGGTTATGCGTATACAGCTGATCAGATCCGTGCGGCCGAGAAGCCTCTTTTGGATGCGCAGGCTGTCCCGGATGAGTTGATGAAGTCGGCTGCCCACGCTGTTTTTGAGGCAGCCGAGGCGATGCTGACCTGGCCTGATCCATTAGCGTTCATGCGCCAGAACCCCAAGTCGCTGCTGCTTGTTGGCAAGGGCGGCAATGGTGGTGATGCGCTGTATGCCGGCGCGGAGCTCGCGCTGGCTGGTCACCCTGTGGATGCGTGGCTGGCATGGGGGAGTGCTCACGAGCCGGCATTGGAGACATTCCGTAATGCTGGTGGCACCGTGCTCAAGGCGGCACCAGAAGATCTGCGCGACTACCGCTTCGCTATTGACGGGCTGACTGGCCTGGGGGGTGCAGGCAGTCTCGACGAACAAACGGGCCAGGTCATTGCTGGTCTCGCCGATTGGTATGCGCACGTGCTCGCCGTCGATGTCCCATCTGGAATCGCGGCTGATACCGGCGAGAAAGGCGAGTTTCACGTCATCGCCGATGCAACGGTCACTTTCGGTGGTTGGCGTCTTGCCCACGGCCTCGCCCCAGAGTGCGGGATCCAGTTGCTCGCGGACCCGCACTTGACCAATGGCGGATCCATCAGCGAGAACCTTTCGCCTCTCAATGCCGCCGCGTTACTCTCTCGCGCCGTGAATGATGCCCATGGCTGGCCAGACAGCCTCGAGCGACTGACCCGGACCAATGTTCCTGGCCTGGAACCGCGCTTTCACGATGACAAGTACAGTGGTGGTGTTGTGGGGATTCGTGCTGGTAGTGACACATATCCCGGCGCGGCGATCCTGTGCACCACAGGCGCTGTTCACGCGACCCCGTCGATGGTCCGCTACACCGGCCCCCAAGCGCTTGAGGTCGTGCGGGCGCACCCCGAGGCAGTAGTCACTGAAAAACTCGAAGACACTGGCCGCGTACAAGCGTGGGTTTTCGGCCCGGGTGTGGGCACCGGCAGCACAGCGAGCAGCGAGCTCGCTTATTTGCTCGGCCGTGAGGAGCCTTTGCTTATCGACGCCGACGGCATCACCCTTCTCTCCCTCGACCCCGAGCTGCGCGAGCTCTTGCGTACTCGCTCTGCACAGACCATGCTCACCCCGCACGATGGTGAATTCGCGCGCCTCCGTGATGCCGCGGGACTGGAAACCACTGATCGTCTTGCTGAAACCCGTGCCTTGGCCGAAGCAATCAACTGCATGATCCTGCGCAAGGGACGCAGCACCATCATGGTTAATCCACGCAAAGACTCGCACGATTCGATCGTGGATGCCGGGACTTCGTGGGCAGCGACCCCTGGCTCAGGTGATGTGCTCGCCGGAATCACAGGCGCTCACCTGGCTATGACCGCTGCACGCTGGGGAAATGATGCCTTCCTGAGTGATACTCAGCCCGTTGTCATTCACGCTGTCGCCAGTGCACTCGCCACACAGACCGAATATGGACCAGGCCCCACTCATGCGAGCGCAATCGCCCGCGCAGTGCCCGCCGCAACGGCGAAGTTGAATACCTTTAGCGGTCTGCCGGCAGCTTCCACACAACGGTAAGCAGAGCGAAAGCGCCGATCACGCCGGGGCCGACAACCACCAAGTACCAGGGCCACCGGCCAAAGAGCTGCAGCGGTGACCAGCCACGCGGGTGATCGGCCACGAACATGTAATTGCCTCCGGTGCGCTTATTCATCGCCGATGCGAATGCCGCCCACGCCAAGGTCACGCCCGTGACCATGCGGAAATCTTTCCAACTCGGCCGGTACCCCAACCCGAAGGTGAGCACCACAGGCACAACACTGGCTGCGATATGGAAGTACCAGTAGGCGATCTCCTGCAGCTTCCTGTTGTCCTGTACGAATGCCATGTCAGGGAAGAAGATCGCCATCGGGTTGAGGAACAGCCCCCAGTAGTAGCTGATCGCCGTCGCCGTGGGATTGCCCGTGCCCAGTGCCAGGGGAGTGATCACGCGCAAAGCATCGGTGATGTGGAATGGCGCTGTCTCATCCCACACCAGTCGCTTCGGGTTGAGCACCCACACGAAATAGGCGAATGTGATGATCCCCATGATCGCCCCGGCTACCTTGCGCGAAGCCTTGACCACCGAACCCGGCAACTGCTTCACCGCGACGACGAGAATCCCGCACAGCATGATGAAGAAGACCATGAGCGCCAAGTGCTTCTGGTCGTACTGCGTGATCGTGGGGTACGTCTGGCCCGTGTGCTTCGAAGTCCACGGGGCGGGTTGGTAGGCCATTTCATCTCCATGCTGCCGAGAATCTTCTAATGTTTTACCACTTGCGCTAAACGCTCGAAGCAGAAACTAATTCGCCTCTTCCATTTCGCGTGAGCGGAAGGAGAGGCTTAGCGTGGACTCGTGGTTACTCAAGCATCAGCATCGGCAGCTAAACCGCCGTTTCCATATCTTCCGCTGTCGGCGATGGGTTTCGCGGCGTTCGTGTATGTCACCTTTGAGATGTTCGCCGTTGGCCTGATCACTCCAATGTCTCAGGACTTGGGTGTGAGTGAGGGCCAAGTGGGACTTCTCATGACGGTCTACGCCTCCATTGTCGCTGTGGTGACCATTCCGCTGATGGAGGTGACCAGACGCCTGGACCGGAAACCGGTGTTCATGGCCACCCTTGTCTTCCTGCTCGGTGGCATTGTCTTGCAGGCCACCGCGACGAGCTATTGGGTATTGGTGATCGGCCGTGTCTGCGCGGCTCTCACGCACGGGCTGTTCTGGTCGTTGGTGAACCCGATGGCTGCACGTCTGGCTCCTTCCGGCATGACCGGCAAGGCAGTCGCAGTGGTCTCCCTGGGATCGACGATGGCATTGGTGATCGGTTCCCCCTTGACCACACTGCTTGGCGGGGCGTTCGGCTGGCGTAATGCCACGTGGATTCTTGGTGCCTTTGTGGCTTTGTCTTTCGTTTTGCTGTTCTACCTGCTGCCCTCGATGCCTGCTATCCCGCCGGCGGGCAAGAAGCAGGGGGAGCAGAAGCGTTCTGCACTTCCTGCATTGGTTGTGTACCTCGCCCTGGTCATCACCGCATTGTTCTGCAGCTACACCTACCTTGGCTTGTTCATTCAGCACACCGCCGGTATGTCCTTTGTGGCTATCGGCTTGGCCGCGTACGGCATCTTCGGCATCGTCGGTGTGCTCTCCGCTGGACGTCGCGCGGATCGCCGCATGATCCGCATGAATGTCGTTGGCGCCGGCTTGATCGTGTTGGCGGGCCTCACCGGCGCAGTCGCCCTCACCGCGACCAGCGGATCCTATGTTCTGGGCTTCATTCTCGCCGTCCTCGTCGTGGCCTTCCTCGGTCTCGCCGGTGGTGGACTTCCTACCGTGGCCACCACGGTCTTCCTGTTCGCCGGTAATGCGAACCAGAATCGTGCTTCTTCGATCTACGTGGTCACCTTCCAGGTGGGTATCGCTAGTGGCTCGGCGATCGGCGCTATTCCTGTCGACGCTGGCTTCTTCCCCGGCACCCTCCTCATCACTGCTGTGCTCGGTGCGCTTGCCGCTGCGGAATTGAGCTTCCGCGCGCGCCCCTTGCTGCGCTAGCTCATGTAGCCTTTGGCTCATGACCACCCCGCATGAACGTCGCCCCGGTGCTGCAGACGTGGATGTCCGCCCTCTGCCGTTGAACACTCCGATCGGCCCAGGTGCGTGGCACTCAGTGGGCAGCCGTCCGGAGCCTGGCAACACTGCGATCACGTGGGAGCTCACCGATAGTCAGCATCCCGGTCGTCTGTTTTTTGGCGCGAAGAATACCGAGCGACGCAGTGTGCTGCTCGGCATCTCGGGGGAGCGAACGGAGCACTTCGATGCATTTTCGCCGGAGCCGTTCACGCTCACTGGCTTCAACGGCGTGGAGGCCGGCGAGGCTCGTGTGTTCGCTGGCTCCATCTTTGGCCAGTCGTCCCCAGTCGATTTTCCGGGCTCCGTCATCGCCGCAGAATTGCGGATCAAACCACACGAGGAATTCGTTTTTGTGATTGATTCTTCACTCGCTCATGCGGTACTTTCGGTCGATCAGGAGCTATATCTCGAAGACATTTCGTTGCAGCCTGAGACCATGGGATATGTCAATGAAGGCGTGAGAACGCTTCATATGATCAATCCTGGGGATAACCCAGCATTGGCGCTGGTGCTTGGGGCGCCGTCGATAAGCGAGGTGTGAGGCAACGTCCACTGAAGTGGACATCGTGGACGCCTTTCAACCCGCACGTGGATTGAACCCGCCGTAAGGTGAAGGCATGATCCTCACGCTGCTGATGTCCCTCGAGGGATCACGCCCCGAAATCTCGCGGCTGATCAACATCGAAGATGACGTGACCCTTGGCGAATTCGCGCCCGTCATCGACGCCTCTTTCGGGTTTTCCGGCACCGCTTCCCACCTATACATGGGCACTGTTGGGGATGAGCCTGTCTTATTCTCTCCAACACCGAGTGAGGGCGAGTGCGATGAAGCCGAGGTGATGCTCGGCGACATCGACACGATGACGTATGTCTACGACCCAGCCGCGAATTGGAATATCCGCCTTGAGCTGCTCGGCGTCAGCGACCTCGATTCGCCATCGCCCATGCTTATCGACGCACAGGGCCCCGACGTCCTCGAAACCTGCGGCGGCCCAGAGCTCATGACGGCGTTTCATGGCGAAGCCCGTCGCCTCGCCGCGGGCCTCGACCCAGACATGAAGGTCTCGCCACTACTACTCAGCTTCATGCCCGTGATGAGCCCGGAGCGCCTCATCCAACGCCTGACCTCCGCCGATCACACCACCGTCGCTGAGCGCATCGCATTCACCGCTGAGAATCTCTTGTTGGACAACGCCGACGAACTTATCGACGATCCTCGCGCCCCCGAACTCTCCCAAGAATTCGACTCCTTCATGGAAACCAGGCCTGACCTGCAGCAAATCCTGTCGCTCGACCCGAATCCGGAGCGCAATCCCACCTTGATCGCAGCGATCAGCGAGTTCTTTTCCGACCGTGCGCCAGAATTCATGGAGGAAAACCTCTACCCATTCACGCGCGTGGTCACGAATATCCGCGCATTCCTGTACCACTGCGCCGAACCCATCCGACTGACTTCACGTGGAACGTTGCGCGCAGCCGATGTGCGCACGCTTGCCGACGCGATGGGCCTCAACGTCGCCCCCGGCAACCACCGCGAAGAAGCGGTGCCGTCGCTCAGCGCGCTGCGTTCCTTCCTGCAATTCGCCGGCCTGATCGTCAAAGAGGACGGCCAGCTCACCGCAACGGAAAAAAGCCTTGATCTCGCCGCCAACCCAGATGGTCTGCTGTACACATTTGAAACAGAGTTCTACCGCTACTTCGCGGTGAAACAGAACGAAAGCGCCGAACAGATCCTTTCCTGGGCAGCCAGCGCCACCGGACTTTCCGGCCCCGCCGCCTTTCCCAATGCCCCGAAAGACCCAGACCTGGCCGTAAATCTGTTGATCGGTCTCGGCATTCTCGATCCCACCTCAACTCCTTCAGCCCCATTTCTCACCGAACCGGGCAGGGGAGTGCTCACTGTGATGCTGGACCTGGATACCTAGCCAACCACGATGAGGTAGAGCCCCAGGCCACCCAACACAGTCATCCCCAGTGTGATGGCTCCAACACCGAAGACATTTGCGTCCACCTGTTCTCTGCTCAGGCCTTGTGCTTCAACCCGGTACGACGCCCGATTGCGTGCGATGATCGCCACAGACAGTAATGCCAACAGGCCCATTGCCCCGAACACCAGTGCCGAGTAGTTCGCTGACCAGCGCAGCAGCGTCAACGAGCACACCATCATCGCCAGCGCGGTCCGCGTCCACGACAATGCTGTTCGCTCTGGTTGCAAACCAGCATCAGCGACCGGGATCGGGGTTCTTCTCATCTCACACCGCCTTTAGAAAAGAGCGATGAGAACAATAATGCTGGCCACCCCGATGCCCAGGCCCAGCAGCGGAACAATGCCAGGCGCGGGAAGCGGTTTGCCGTGGCGCAAAGAGCGCTCGATGCGCATCCAACGGAAAGCAGAACCCAATGCAATAGCCATTCCCGCGATGATCAGAACGATTGAGGCAGTCTGCCGCAGTCCAGCGTCCAGCCCCTGCATGGCAAAGGCCTCCAATGCGATACCACCAGCTAGAAAAGCTAGCGCCGTACGCGTCCAAGCCAGAAACGTACGCTCATTCGCCAGCGTGAATCGTGGATCTGGTTCCTCACCATCGGGGAAAACGGCGCGGGTGAACACATCACGTTCATCTCGCTGCCGTTGATCAATCCCACTCATACTTAGACAGTGTAGGTCTCCCGATTAGTTGGGGGCGTGGACTTTATCTTCAGCGCGACCATAGTCCTTGCTGAAACCGAAGGCTTGGTGAGCGACCTGCGAATGCGTGGCCGAATTATTCACCGACGCGATGTACTGCGGAACGGCACCTTCGAAGCGTTCGGTACTCGGAGTTCCGCCGTAGGGGTTGGTGTACCACCGGGTCGGTCCACCTTCGTTGGTCAGAACCGTGCCAGCAACGTAGACGTCTCGTTTGGCGCCATCGAAAGCTGAGTCCAGGTCATACTGTCCAGTTCCAGGTGCAACTTTATAACCCGGAATAGAGAATGTCCCGTTGCTGTTGCTCGCGAAAGTTGTGGGCATGACCTTGCCCAGATTGCTATCCCAAACCCTGGACGGGTTACGCACACCGAAGAATGGCGAGTACTCGGCAAGAGCGGAATCGTCGCCACCAATACGGGTGTTGCCCTCCCACCGCTCGTAGGGAGCCCAAACATCCTTATGGTTTTCCAGACAACGGGAAGTAGGGATCAACCTGCGTCCTTTGGAAGCCACGGGCAAATTGGAACCAGTAGTCTTAATGATTTCCTCTGAGCAGTTCTCGGTGAACTCATTCGAAGATCCATAGAGGTCAAAAGCAGAAATGACTGCTTCCGTATTGTCTGAGCACTTCACCGCGTAGATCATCTCGTGGGCATTGTTACGCGTTGCGTCGGCGGAGTGCGATCCCTGGTGCATCTTGATCAGGTAGTCGCACCGAACCGGTTCACCTGTGGCATCGCGAACATACCCCTGTGCGCGATCTTGGTTGACGAGTTTCACGTCGTTAAGCACATAAAACTTGTGCCCGTAATGATCCTCGTGGCGGTGCGCAAGCGATCCGTCCGTCGCTTTCGCGTACGTCTCTGATTGGTGGGAGACGTAGCCGAATGGAATGCCATCCACTGTTACGCCGGGCTCAGCCATCTCATTGAGCTTTTCGATGGTCCACTCGTAGATGTTCGATTTCGTCGGTTCGTCCCCGTGCTCGTGCCCGAAAGAGCACTGCTCACCATTAGTCCGTGTAAGCACCGGTGGATGCCACCCATCGTATTTGCGACCATCAGGGCCAGTCACCATGAATTGCTCGTGTTCCTGTTCAGTGCAAGTGTCGAGATCGTTCGGCGACCAACCCGTCTTGGCGTGCTGATCTGCATTCGTGCCTGATGTGTGATGCGCATGCGGATCATTCGCGTGATCAGCTTGCTGAGCATTGACCACAACGGACCCTACGCCCAGCGCCACACAGGCAGCGAGAGTCGCCATGCAGGTAGAAGTTTTCGTGATTTTCATTGTCTTCCTTCCAGATAGACCGTCAATAATTTGCTTCATGACGGCCTACTTCCGGCCAAACAGCCTCTTGTAAATCTGCGCAAACGCCGCGTTAGATTGTTGTGGGAACAGGGCGAACAGAGCGCCAATTACGCTGGCACCGCCGAGGAACACACCAAGGATTCCTCCAACAACGGCAGCTACTGTTGCGCCCTTAGATTCATCGGATGAACCGCTCGAACCGCTGGAGGCTGTATTTCCGCTCTGGCCATCCTGGCTATCCTGGCTATCCTTGCCGTCCTTGCCATCCTTGCCGTCCTTGCCCACATCGCCCTTCTCGCCAGTGGCCTTCACTCCGGTGTCCTTGCCGCCAACCCACCAGTTGCCGTTGTCACCGATGATCGGGCTGTCACCTTGATCTCCAGCGGGACCACGGAGGAACTCCCAGAAATCATCGAGCGTTTTGTTTTCGTTTCCCGGCAGCTCAGCCCAAAGGTCGAATGCTGATTTGCCCTTTTCACCCTGCTGCCCCTGAGCATGCACCCCAGTGTCTTTGCCGTTCACCCACCAGTTGCCGTTGTCGCCGATAACTGGGATGACGGGTAGGTCCGGGTTAGTGCGCTGTGGAGGCATCGTGGCCAAAGTGACCGTGGAGTGTAGCCCCTTGTTACGTCCGGACGATGGAGCGTCGCCACCGAAGGCGATATCAGGATTCCCATCGCCGTTCATATCGCCTGGCGCAGAAACTGCGCGCCCAATTCTTTCGCCTGCCTCCCCGTAGATCACAGAGTGCTGCGATGCGGGCAGTGATCCCAAATCAATTACGCCAGATGGCTTTTCCATGACTGCTGTCGAAGAGACCAGATGAACTTGGCCCGCCTGGTCTTCACCGTTCTTGCCTGCAGCTGAAAACGCACCGAGCACTAATGTAGAGGCCTGGTTAGATGCCGCTACCTGGGGCTTAGCTACCGCAACGCTATAGCCCAATCCCGTCGCATCGACTGGAGCCATCAAGACGACCCCTCGGTTTTCACCGTTTTCGTCAAAAGCACCTCGGTTCGAGTTGTTTCCGAAGTCAGTTGTGACGTCCGCGGAGGATTTCCCTCCCCACAACACGACAGCAGCGCCGGACAAGCGGAGAGAATCCGCGCCGATTACGACATCGTCGTAACCATCTCCGTTCAAGTCACCGGCAGCTGCAACCGACATCCCCAGTCGGTCCTTGCCCTCCAATGGACCAGTGACAACGAAGCCACGTTCGCCCAATGGCTGACTTAAATCAACATCTTGCGGTTTGTCCTGGCCGAACAAGACCCACACGAGTCCGTTTGCTGAATCCTTCGAAGCCTCGGACTTCCCTGCATAAGACGTGACCGCGAAGTCATCCTTCCCGTCACCATTAATATCGCCGACGTTAACGAACTGCTGGATCGCGTTACTGCCCGGTTTTACTGTCATCAACAACCGGGATGAATCTGCAGCTGCGTCGTACGTCGCGATGTCGTCAGATCCGCTGAATACTTCGATACGCGGGTTTGCCTTTGCTGCGTACGTCGTTACCGCGATATCGTTTCGACCATCGCCGTCTAAGTCTCCTACAGCATTCACAAAATTCGAGAATCGCGACCCCTGGGCACCTTTCATGAAGTAACCCTTGTCGCCGAAAAACTCTGTTGACGTTGTATCCAAATCTTCGTCGCCGAACACGACGGTGGCAGTACTGGCTTGGAAGTCGTTCATGACGATGTCGTCGAATCCGTTGCCGTTGGTGTCACCGAGGCACGCGGCAGAAAAGCCGATCGAGCTGTTCGATCGCGAATCGTTCTCAATACGAACGACGCCGACATCCTCATCGTCGATCGGTTGAGGTTTCTCAGCAGCTGCTTTGAAGTTTTCCCAGGTCACGCCGTAACCCGCGCCGATCTTCTTGCCGTTTCGCACCCAATTCCAGTCGGTGACGAACACTTCTGGAGTTTCATCTCCGAGCATGTTGCACCCAGTTTGAGACATGGTTGCTCCGAGAAAATTTCCCGGCGCCCCGTACAAGGTGTACGTCTCGAGCGGCTCTAAAGAAGCGTTCGACTGCGCCCCTGCCGGGGCAGCCACGGTTGCCAGTGACAGAGCTGTCAAGCTGGCGATCGCACGCGTGAACGCACGATTTCTTTTATTCATTTAGCATTCCCTTACCTAACTTAGGTTATCCTGGCCTAACGATCATAAGTAGGAGAGAATTAGGTAACAAGAGGATAATAAGTGATTTAGATCACTGTAAATCGAGGAAACCCAAGGTTGGGCACCAATCACTCTTGGCATAGGCTGCGAATAAAGGTTCCACCCTGCTGACAAGAGCCCCTGAAGGCTTTTCGCCCCGTGCGATAGGCGGGGTGGTCGCTTTTATTCCGGACGTTTCCAGTAGGTTGGCGAAATCAGTTGGGGATCAGTCAGCGCAGCCCCCGGAGATTTAGGTTTCTCAACCTAGTTACTCATTCACTTTGGGGTCTTACCCAACAAGCACGAGCGCAATGAACGCAACAGTGGCAACAGCGGCGAGTCCAGCCCACAGTGAGTGAAACCGCGGACCGCAGAGCTTTGCAAGTACAGCACCGATGAATGCGCCGAGGGTGTTCAGCACCAGGTCGTCGATGTCGCTGTAGCCGAGTCCGAAGAGGAATTGCCAGGTCTCAACGATCAAACTGAAACCAGCGCCGACCAGTGCGGTTGCCAGTAGGGGACGGGGACCGGGGCGGTAGAGGATGTACACGAGCATTCCCAGGGGAATGAACAGCAGAGTGTTCCCGCCGTACTCGTATACCGGCTTGAGCCAGGAAGTGGCGTTCGTCAACGTGTCGAAGGGGACGAGCTGGAGGCTCCGTCGCATTTGCTTGGCGGGGTCCCACAAATCCCCGATGGTGTAGAACGCCCGGAGCATGGTCAGCGCCACCACCACGCCGGAGTACCCCATGAGGGCACCGATCGTGGCGGCGCGCTGTGCTCCGCTTTGACGCACTACTTGACCACCAAGTTGACCATGCGGCCCGGCACCACGATGGTCTTCACCACATTCTTGCCTTCGGTGAGGCTGGTAATGCGGTCGTCGGCAAGCGCGATCTTCTCGATCTCATCCTTGGATGCCTCAGTCGGAACGTCAACACGTGCGCGAACCTTGCCGTTGATCTGGACGG
>NZ_CAMXWS010000017.1 GCF_947253065.1 uncultured Corynebacterium sp. | reverse complement strand
GTGAAAGCGACTGACACGCGACCGGGGTGTGGCTCGAAGCGGCGGATCTCAACATCGGTGCCGGAGAAGAATTCCTCGAGGGTTTCGGCATTGCGCACCTCGTTACCGGAATCCGCGGTTAGGTCGTTGACGCAGGCGTTTCGAATCAGCTTCTTCAGCAGCTCGACGGTTGTTTCTTCGAGGGTCGCTGTGGTGTTTTCGCTCATTGTGTTCACTCCTCTTCGGAATTGGACTCGGTCGCAGGCTAGGACTCAGGCTAAGACTCAGGCTAAGACTCAGACTCAGGCACAGACTCAGACTCGGGCACAGACTCAGACTCGGGCACAGTCTCGGGCACGGCCTTGGCGTGCAGGTGCTCGGAGGATTCGATCAGCAGCGCAGCGATTTGATCGAGGGCGTCTTGACAGTCTTTTTCGGAGCCGAGCACAGAGCGGGCGGCGATGGCGATGCCGTAATCGACGCCGTCGATACGCGTGAAGCCGAGCTGTCGGACGTGGAACGACGCGTCGGGAGCATCCGACCAGCCACCTTTGAACGGGACGTCAGCGATGGTGCCCAGGCCGTAGCTGTGTTCCTCGTCGATTTTGTGCATCTCTTGGATCACTGGATTCTCGGGGCGGATAGTTGCCAAGTGGTGGGCGTAGCGTGCCTGGGCGGGGACGGGCCACTCGGTGGTGCCAAAGGCGGCCTCGACGTGCACAGACGTACCTGCGTGGGCGATCTCATCGCTGACCAAAGCGCTGGCTTCCGCGTCGGAGCCGAGGCAGCGCCACAGAGCAAAAGCGGCGTCATTGTCGGACCATTCGATAGCGGCAGTGGTCTGCTCCAGGACGAAATCTTCGTCCTCGCAATGCTCATATGCAGTCAGAGCGATGGGGACTTTGATCGTGGACCAGGCGGGCAGGGTGCCGCCGGAGCCGGCGTTGGTGGGGTGGGTGCCGTCGAAAAGCGAAAGGCTTGCTTGGGTGTTGGTCTTTTCCTCGATGGCGGCGATTTTCTCCTCGAGACCGTCGATCTGCAGACCCGCATGCGCAGGCGGCGCAAGGGGAGAGGCCTGAGTAAACGGACGCCCAGCAGGATCAGAACCCTGGTCAGAGCATGCCACGAGCGCCAGTGGAAGCGCAGCGAGCACAGCTACGGTTCTTCCCCGGCGCCACATGTTCACGAGGTTGGTCACAGAACTGCACTCTAGCCCGTCGGGGCGGGCGTTTTCAGTAGGGTTGGGCGCATGGGAGCGTTAGAGGTAGTGGGAAGTGTTGACGGGGCCGTCGATAAGCTGATTGAGCTTTATGAGGCGTCGTGCGAGCGTGCCCGCGCCGGCGGCGACTACTCGCAGGTGCTGTACCCGAAGATCGCGGTAGAGATTAAGGAATGGAAGCCGATCGACCGCTCCGAGCCTTTCGGCTACGTCGACGAGGCAGGCGTGTACTCCGCGTCCGTCTCGCGCCCGGATTTGATGGCGAATTACTGGCGCCAGCAGCTGCGATGCCTGACGGAGAACTACGACGCGGAAATCTCCGTCGGCTACTCCGACATCGGCATCGCGCCCGAGTACATCCGCGGTGCGCGCCGGCCGGAAGGAGCGAAAGCGCCACGTCCCACGCTTGACGACGTCCACGATGCCATCATCGACGGCGACTGGGATGCCTTCCACGGTGCAGAAAAACCCCTCTTCCACTTCGGGCCACAACGCTTCGACATCGCGTGCGCCCGCATCGAGCACTACACCGGCATCGAGGTCGACTCGGTGCAGAAATTCATCTTGTTCACGAACTACGAGATGCACACGCGCGAGTTCGTGAAATTCGGGCTGAGCCAGCTTGCCGACGCTACAACGCGCTACCACGCCCTCGTCCTCCCCAACGGCACCCGTGTTGAACGTGGCGATGTTTCCAATATCGACGCCGTGGCCATGGACCTCGCCTCGAAGTACCAGATGCCACGCTTCGACCTAGTGGCCGACGGGAATAGTGGCGTGACCATGATCAATATCGGTGTCGGACCGTCGAATGCGAAAACGATCACGGATTGTTTGGCTGTGCTGCGCCCAGAGTGCTGGATCATGATCGGTCACTGCGCTGGCTTGGATGCCCGCATGCGCATCGGCGACCTGATTTTGGGCAACGCGTATGAGCGCCGCGACCATGTCCTGCACAGCCACATCCACCCCGAAACGCCGATCCCCGCCGTGCCGGAAATCCAGCGCACGCTGGAGAAATCCGTGAAGAAGATCTACGGCGAGGAAGAACAGTCGCTCATGCGCACTGGCACGGTACTGTCCACTGACGACCGCAACTGGGAATGGCAAGCCCCACGCGACCTGTGGGAATGGCTGCGCAATTCCACCGCGGCAGCCGTGGACATGGAATCGTGCACCATCGCCGCGAACGGTTACCGCTACCGGGTGCCTTACGGCACGCTGCTCGCGGTGTCTGACCTGCCGTTGCACGCCGTGCCGAAACTGCCCGCTGCTGCGCAGGCCTTCTACTCAAACTCGAAGGAAGCCCACGTCATGTGCGCGGTGCGTGCCGTGGAGCGGTTGGCTAAGAACCCAGAGCGGCTGCGCACCCGCAAGCTCCGTCACGCACTGGGAGAGGTTCCGTTCAGGTGACGCCACAGTCACAGCCGCAGCCGCAGCCACAGTCGCAGCCACGGCCACCGGAGCCCGAATTCACCGACCCGGCTGTCGAGCTCGCTCACCGCAGTGCGATCCGCTCGATTGAGCGGGTGGTGCACGAAACAACGGAGCCGACCCCACCCGCGCAGGCGCTCGCGGAAGTCGTGCGTCTGCTGCGAAACGGTCCGGCGCTGGTCATCACAGGTGCAGGGGTGTCTACTGCGTCGGGGATCCCGGATTACCGTTCGCCGGGTGGGCGGTTGTCGAAGGGGCGGCCGATGACGTATCAGGAGTTCGCGCACTCGCGGGCGTCGGTACGCCGTTATTGGGCGCGTGCATTCGTGGGGATCCGGCAGATGCGTGCGACTTCGCCAAACCGTGCGCATTTCGCACTGGTGGAGTTGGAGCGCGCCGGGCTGATTAGCGGCATCATCACGCAAAACGTCGACGGGTTGCACACGGAAGCCGGCTCCCGCAACGTGATTGCGCTTCACGGGGACATGGAGCACGTCGTGTGCCTCGATTGCGGTTTCAGAGAAGCACGCTCGCTTTTCGACGCCCGCCTTGAGACCGCCAACCCCACCTACCTGTCTTCCGTCCTGGTGGACGAAACCATGATCAACCCTGACGGCGATGTGGAACTGCCTGAAGAAGCGGTGCAGTCCTTCACCATGGTCGACTGCTCTCAGTGCGGGGGTTGGCGCATGAAACCGGATGTGGTGTATTTCGGGGAGAGTGTGCCGAGGGGGCGTCGGCAAGCGGCTGGCGAGTGGCTGAATGCGTCGACGTCCCTGATCGCAGTAGGCACCTCCCTTGCTGTGATGAGCGGGTACCGGCTGGTGCTCGACGCGCGTGCGGACAGCAAACCCGTCGCCGTCATCAACGGTGGCCCTGGCCGCGCCGACCCGAAAGCCGACACCCTCTGGCGCACCGACGTCGGCGACGCCATGGATGCTGTTCTTGACGCCCTGGAGATTTAGCGCACAAAAATCGTGTGCCGTCCCCCGAAAAACGCGCGTGCGCAGGTAGCGTTCAGGGCGTGAAACAGCTGGCAGGACGAATGACCGTGATCGCAGGCTTAAGCCTAACGGTCGCGTACATTGTGCTGCGATACCTGGCTAATTGGGCGCACCTCGACAACGTCTTCAAAACCGACGTGCCGCTCGACCTGTGGATTTACATGCGCGGCGGCGAACGCGTCGCGGAAGGCATCAACCTTTACCAAGACCCGATCTATTTCAGCCTGCCGTTCACGTACCCGCCGTTTTCCGGGCTGATCTTCGCGTGGGTGAGCCTGCTTGACGACGTCACCGTCACCGCCATCTGGCACACCCTCACCGTCGCTGGCGTGATCCTCGTCGTGTGGTTCTGCCTGCGTCGATTGCGTATCGACGTCAACCCCAACTCCTTCCTCCTCATCCTCCCCCTGCTTGCCGGTGTGTTCTTGCTCGGGGCTGAGCCACTTCACGCGACGTTGTTCTGGGGCCAGATCAACGTCCTGCTCATGGTCTTGGTATGCCTCGACTTCCTGCCGCTGAAGCACCGCCTGCCTGGTATCGGCGTTGGGTTGGCTGCCGGAATCAAGCTCACGCCAGCGTTCTTCGGCATTCTCTTCCTCATCCAGCGGCGGTGGTGGGCTGCGCTGGGCAGCTTCTTGACCTTTCTGGGCACTGTCGTGGTCGGCTTCCTCGTGGTCCCGGATGCGAAGAATTTCTGGACGGATGCCATCTTCAAATCCAACCGCGTCGGTGACCACACAAACCCCGGTGCACAGTCCCTGAAATCGGTGCTGGTGCGGCACCTGGGTGTTGAATCGTCAGCAGTCTGGCTCGTCCTTCTTCTGCTGACGATCGCGCTGGTCGCCGTGGCTGCAACCCTCGCCGTGAAGCGCGACAATATCCCTCTCGCTGTTGGTTTCACCGGCTTCGGTGCATGCCTGGTATCACCGTTTTCCTGGTACCACCACTGGGTGTGGATCGTGCCGGTAGCTATCGGAGTGTTCTTTGGCGTCAATCAGGCGGTGGCCACGTGGGCAAACGGGAACATGGCGCGCTGGCAGGTCGCCGGTCTGCTTTCAGTTGGGGCATTGGTGCTGACGTGCGTGCCGTTCCTCGCGACAAACGTCACCGCCAACCTCTTCTATGACGTCCACCCAGGCATGGAATCCGCGATCCTCATGGTGCCGGGTAGCTACGCACTGCTTGTCGGGTATGTTGCTTACGCGCTCGTGGAGCAGCGACGCGAAGACCGCACCGCGAAGGCAACCCGCACCGCGAAGGCAACCCGCAGCGCCAGCATGAATCAGCCCAGCTTGGTAGGGCTGCAGCCACACCTACGGCAAGTTCACAGCCAGCGGTTCCCGCAGCACGAGGTCTAGGGCCACCGCGCGGGCGATATCGCGCACCATTTCGCGGTGGGTGGGGATCATGCGAAGGCGAGCCTCGGCCCCCTCGGGGAGTGTTTGACGCACGGAGCGGGCGAACACTCCGGGAGCCTTCTGGTCGTCGATGAAGGCGGAGCCAGCCACAACCAACGTGGAGGCATTGCGCTCGGCCATGAGTTCCGCAGCCACTTCACCGAGGCCTTCAGCGCGGCGGTCCAGGGCGGCGCGGATGGAGGGGGTGGTGTGGGAGTGGGAGATGGCGTCGATAAGCGTTTGTGTTTTGGGCGCGCCGATGGAGTCGAGCAGGCCGTGGGTGGTTAGGTCTTCGCGTTCGACGGTGATGGGCACGACGAGTTTGTCTTCTGTGACGGCGGCGCCGATGGAGTCGTCGGCGAAGATCGCCATGATGGGTGCGTCGCCGATGATTTCGCCGGATTGGATTTCGGATCCGATGATCGCAGCGACGGCGGAGGAGACGGTGACGGGCACTGCGAATTGTTCGCCGAGTTGCGCGCCGATGTTCACGTCGTGCCACCCGAGGTTGGGCGCGTTGACCACGCCGTCGGGGCTGACCGCGCCGGAGGTGGTCACGCCGACGGTGGCGAGTGGCCGGTCGAGGTCCGCCATGAGTCGGTTGAGTCCGGCCATGACGTGTTGGATGAAGTCGTCTTGGCTTAGGTCGGCGACGTGCAGGTCCACGTCGACGTCGCGGATTGTGCGGCCTTTGATGTCGAAGAGCGCGATGTATGTCGCGGTTGTGCCGACGGAGATACCAGCGAAGACTGGGTCAAGTTCGGCCAGCTCAAGCGGGATGATGGGGCGGCCGCGGCCGTGAGATTTGGAGAGGTCCATTCGTTCGGTGACGAATCCTGCGGACATCAACGCCGCGATGGCGCGGGTCACGGTGGGTTGTGACAGACCTGTCGCAGAGACGAGCTCGCTTCTCGACGTCACCGGATTCAACCTCACCAAGTGCAGGCACTTCGCGGCGGGGTTCTGGGGGCGTGAGAACGCAGACCACGAGGATTTCATGAGACACATTGTAGAACGTGACTAGACCATGTTGTTCATCTGGTACCCAAATGACTGTACTAAGCGGACTATTTCGCTCGGGTGCAGAAATAACCTCGACATAGATAGACTCTGCTCTCATGAGTGAACGCACCCCATCGCTCCTGGACGCGACGTGTGAGGATTTCGTCTACGATCTCGCCGAGATTTCGCCGACCCTTGGTACCGAGATCGGTATCCACGATCACGACGACCAGTTGCAGGATTTCAGCCCCGAGCACTGGAATGAGATTGCGGACCGGATCCGTGACCTGGTCGCTGATGTCGATGCGCTTCACGACGGCACCGATGCCTCCGACGACGACGATGATTTCGACGAGGTCGACTACGTCACCGGCGAGCTCCTGCGCGACCGCATGCTCGTTGAGCTTGACTTGCACCACCGTGGCGAGAATTTGCGGATGCTCAACAACGTGACGTCGCCGGTGCAGATCATCCGTAATGCTCTGACGGTGATGCCGAAGGAGACGGACGAGGACCTGGAGAATCTGGCGCAGCGCATGTTATGTGTGCGTCGTTCGTTGGCCGGTTATCGCGAGTCGTTGGCGGAGGCTGCGGGGCAGGGGGACGTGGCGTCGCAACGCCAGATTGATGCTGTGATCAGCCAGTGTGAAGCGCTTGCTGAGGACGGTTCCTTGCTGGAGTCTTTGGGGCTCGAGTTCGATTCAGAGCCGGTCGCACAGGCGAAAGAGGCCTTTTCGGAGATGGCGGATTGGCTCTCGACGGAGCTCGCACCGCTCGCGCCACATACTGATTCGGTGGGCCGTGAGCGTTATGAGTTGTTCTCGCAGTTCTTCTTGGGCCGCGAGATCGATCTTGATGAGGCGTATGAGTGGTCGCTGGATGCGTTGGCGCAGATCGTCGATAAGCAGCAGCGTGTTGCGCACGACTTGTTTGAGGGGGAGTGCACCGCGCGCGGCGCTTATCGACGCCTCGATGAAGACCCCAACTACACCCTCACCGACAACGACCTGCTGGTCGAGTGGATGCAGAAGATGTCCGATCAGATGATCGAGCGTCTCGACGGTGAAATGTTCACCCTGCCCGAGGAGATCCGCAACCTGGATTGCCGCATCGATGCCGCCGGCACCGGCGGAATGATGTACACCCCGCCCTCAGAGGACCTGCTGCGCCCGGGCATCCTGTGGTGGTCCGTGCCGCAAGGTCAGGACGGCTTCCATGCTTGGCACGAGCTTGCTCGTATCTGCCACGAAGGTGTGCCGGGACATCACGTCCAGCAAGGCATCGCGATGACACAGCGCAACACTTTGAACCTGTGGCGCCGCACCTTGAATTGGAATGCCGCCCACGGCGAAGGCTGGGCTGTGTATGCCGAAACCCTCATGGAAGACCTGGGCTTTTTCGACGATCCGGGCTACCGCATGGGCCTGCTGGACTCCCTGCGCATGCGTCTCGCACGCGTCGCTGTTGATATCGGTGTCCACCTGCACAAGAAGACCCCGGACGGCACCGGCCAGTGGGATGCCTCCTACGCCAAGGCCTTCCTGCGCGATAACACCGCTATGAACGAGCAGAATTTGAGCTTTGAGCTCGACCGCTACATGGGCTGGCCAGGCCAAGCCACCTCGTATGCCCTCGGCTACCGCGACTGGATGGACCTGCGCGAAAAGGCCTGCGAGAAGGGCATGACCTTGCGTGAATTCCACGACAAGGCCCTGCGTCTTGGCTCAATGCCGATGGATATTCTCGCGCGCGAAGTACTCCAGGGCTAGCAGGTCGGCTCGGCTGCCGCCGCTAAAACTTGCGCCTGTCGATAGCGCGCAGAATCTTCGGCAGCGAACCCGCGAAGAGCAGGATGCAGACCAGGCGGATCAGCTGCAGTGCGACCACCGCTGGCCCACCGCCACCTTCTGAGGACAGCGCGAGAACCGTTTCGATCGCGCCGGGGCTGGTGGCCAGGTAACCCTCGAAGAATGTGATGTCGAGCCACTGCGCGACGACAAAGCCCATTGCGGCGCACGAGGCCATGACCACAATGATGAATGTGATCGTGGCGGGCAGCAGCTTGCCGAATCGTTTCAACGCCGGCACGCTCAACCCACCACCGCAGGCCCAACCGATGGACATGAATGCCACGATGGCGAGCGGTTCCGGCGGGATAATCGGCACGGGCAGAAGCATCGTGATGATCGCGGTGAGGATCAACGGCCCGAACACAGCGGGTGCGGGCAGGTGGATTTTCTTGCCGATTGGCTCGCCGATCAGCGCGATCGCGATGACGAGCAGCCACATCCACCAGGTGACGTCGAGTCCAACGGAGTGGCTCACTCCTGGCCTGGTCAACAGCGAGGCGACGAGGGGCAGCGTCATCGACACTGCCAGCAGTCGCAGGTATTGGGTCAGCGCGACGTAGCGCATGTCGGCACCCAGCTCAGTAGCGAGCGACATCATGATCGACGCGCCGCCGGACAGCATGGATAGGACGCCGGTTTCACGGGAGACGGTGAGTTCGTGGTTAAGCTTGCGTGTTTTGCGTTCGGCATAGCCGGCGAGTGAGAGGCCGCCGATGAACCCGATGCCGATGATCACCGCAGCTGATGCGAGGCCCGGCAGCAGATAATGCAGCAGTTCTGCGGGAGGTACGCCCGCGAGTGGCACAGCAGCGAGGACACCGATGATGCCGCGGCAGAAGTTGTAGAACTTAGCGTTGACTTTCAGTTCGCGGCCCGTGCCGAGCGCGGAGAAGCCCGAGACGATGATCGCGCCGAGAATCCACGCGGCGGGCACATGCAGGCGGGCAAGGAAGTACCCGAGCAGCACCGACAGCGGTGCGACGATCATCCAGCGGCTGCGTTGTTCCACGCTTCGTCATAGTAGCGTGGGGGTCCATGATCGCCATCTTGGTTGCCGCGGCAGCTCTCGCAGGCTGGGTCGATGCGGTTATCGGGGGAGGTGGGTTGATTCTCATCCCGGTGCTGATGGCTACGACGTCGATGCCGCCGGCCGGGGTTCTGGCGACGAATAAGGTGGCGTCAGTTTCGGGTACGGCGTCGGCGGCGGTGACGCTTGTGCGGCGTGTCGGGGTGCCACGCCAGACGTGGGTTTATGCACTCATCGCAGGGGCACTCTCGGCAGTGGGTGCGCTTGCAGCATCGCTTATCGACGCCTCCCTTCTCCGCCCCCTCATCCTCGTCCTCCTCATCGCCGTGGGAGTGTTCGTGGCGCTGAAACCGGAATTCGGAACCTCGCAATCCGCAGAGGATGCCCCAAGGCTGACTCCGCGGCGCATTCTGGTGGCGGCTGGTCTCGTGGCTGTGATCGGGTTTTATGACGGCTCGTTCGGCCCTGGTACCGGCATGTTCCTCATCATGGGGTTCACGGCATTATTTGCCCAGAATTTCTTGAAGTCCGCGGCGATGTCAAAGGTGATCAACACCGCCACGAATCTCGGTGCCCTGCTGGTCTTCATCGCTGGCGGGTTCGTTGATTGGCCGCTCGCATTGGCGCTTGCGGTGGCGAATATCATCGGCGCGCAGATCGGTGCCCGCACGGTCCTTGGCGGCGGTGCGAAGCTGGTGCGTTATGCACTGCTCACCTTGGTGGTTGTGCTGTCGGTGTACTTGGCTTTTCAGCTCTAGGTAGAACCGATACTCCGTCACAGAGATTCCTCAGGGGGCGGGATTAGGGTCTTCGCTCATGATCAAAACGAAAACGGCCATGGCGGTGACGGTGTCTGGATTGGTGGGGGACGCGGTCGTCGATACGCAAAAGGCCGAAGAAATCGTGGATGCTGTCCTGAAATTTGTCGACGGCACCACGATTGAGCAGCTTCATATCGTCGCGGATGCGGAGGCTTTGCCTGGTTTGGCAGTGGCTTTGGCGACGCGGGAAGAGTTGCCCGACAACCTGATGCTCGTGGAGGCGGGTCACGAGCTAGACAATGAGTTCGTGCTGGTCTCGGCAGATTTCATCATGGCGATGACCCGCTAAACCGGGCCCTATTCGAGGACCAGGGAGCCGTTGACCAGACCGATGATGGCGAAGATGGAGCCCACCACGACCAGGCCCACCACGACCCATTCGAAGGTGTTGAAGGGTTTTTCACGCTGCGCCAGACGCGTCCACACGTAGGCGATCAGACCCGGGATGACGGCGAGTGCGCCGAAGAGCACGTACACCGGGTCCGCGGCGTAGATGAGCCACAGCGAGTAGATGAAACCGATGATGCCGATGACCAGGTGGCGACGGTTGTCGGAGGAAGAGACGGTGGGGCCGGAGTCGTCGAAACGCGTGCCGGCGTGCGGGTGCGACAGGCCCTTGCCGCGCACTGAAAGGAGCACGAGGTACAGCGACGAGAAGATATACGGCAGCAGGTACATGATGGTGGCCAGCTGCACCATCGCGTTGTACGAGGTCTCGTTGGCGAAGAACAGGATGACGAACAGCTGGACCACGCTCGTGGACAGCAGCTGCGCCATGAACGGTGCTCCGTTGGCGTTGGTTTCTGCGAGCTTGCGCGGCAGGAGGTTGTCGGAGGCCATCATGACGATCGGCTCCGCGCACAGCATCTGCCAGGAAATGTAGGCGCCCAGCACCGACAGGCACAGGCCGATGGAGATTAGCGCGCCGCCCCACGGGCCGACTGCTGCTTCAAGGACCGCACCCATGGAGTTATCCGGCAGTGCTGCGAGTTCTTCGCGGGTGAGCACGCCGTACGACAGCGTGGAAACAGCGACGAGTAGGGCCAGGACGGACAGGAAACCGATAACGGTTGCGCGGCCGACGTCCTTACGGGAGCGTGCCTGCTTGGAATAGACAGATGCGCCCTCAATACCGATGAAGACCCAGACGGTGAAGAGCATGATGCCTTGGATCTGCTCGGAAAGCGGGATGCCCGAGGTATTGCCCCAGAAGTCCAGGGTGAACTTGTCCCAGCTGAATCCGACGAAGGCGATGAGCACGATGAACGCCAGGATCGGGACCAGCTTTGCAATGGTGGTGACCAGGTTCATCAGCGCCGCCTGCTTCACACCGCGCGTGAGCGCGAAGAAGATCGCCCACGTGAGCACCGAAACCGTCAGCGCCATCACCCACGGATTGTCCTGGTTGTAGAACGGCAAGTAGTGGCCGAGCGTGCCAAAGAACAAGGTGGCGTAGCCGACCTGCGCCATCACAGAGCCGAGCCAGTAGCCCCAACCGGCAGTGAAGCCGATGAAATCGCCCAGGCCAGCGCGGACATAGGAGTACACGCCGGAGTCCAAGTTCGGCTTGCGTCGCGCCAGGATCTGGAACACGAACGCGATGGACAGCATGCCCACGCCAGCGATCACCCAGCCAATCAGCATCGCGCCGGGGCTGGCCACGGAAGCGATGTTTTGGGGAAGGGCGAAAATGCCTGATCCGACAGTGGAACCGATGATCAAGGACACCAGTGTCCAGATGGTCACCGAGTGGGCGCGTTGGTTCTGGGCTGTGCTCATACCGGATTAACTTACTGGGTAAAAGCCAAAAGTTGCGAAAACTGGGTAGTTTTATCTGTTTAATTCCGTATACGATAAGGCCATGGCCAAGCGGACGATCAAGGGAAAAGAGATCACGGACGCACAGATTCAAGCCTGGGCGGACGAAGCGGAAGCGGGATATGACCCAGCGACACTTCCTCCTGCCCGCCCTGGTCGCCCTTCTATTGGGGATGGGCCTGGTTCCGTTGTCCCGGTTCGGCTTGATGCAGCGACGATCGCAGCTGTGATGGAAAAAGCAAAAGCAGAGGGTTTCGCTACTCGTTCTGATGCTATTAGGGAAGCGATCAGGAAGTGGATCAGTGCCGCTTGAGATACACGCATCTGCTCGAAAGCACTATGCGTCTCATAGGCTGAGCGATGAACTTGTTCTGTTGCAGTTCGATGATGGTCGAGAACTGCTTATCCATGCGATGAAGGCAAGGAAGAAGTACACCGACGAGCTTCGCTTTTGAACGGCTACATCCGGTTCTTGGTGCGTGCGGTGGCTTGGGCACTCCAGGGGTCTTCGGGCCAGGGGTGCTTAGGGTAGCGGCCGCGCATTTCTTTGCGTACGTCCTGGTAGGGGCCGTCCCAGAAGCTTTTGAGGTCGTCGGTAACAGCGAGTTCGCGTCCGGCCGGGGAGAGCAGGTGGAAGAGGACGCGCACGCCGCTGGCTTCGGGGGAGGTGGCCAGGCCGAAGCATTCTTGGAGTTTGACGCGGACGACGGGGCGCCCGGTGGAGTAGTCGATGCGCGGTGAGGAGCCACTGGGCACTTCGAGGCGCGCGGGCGCAAGGGTGTCCATGTCGGAAGCCTCAGGCCACGGCAGTTGGCGCATCAGCGCGGCGTACATGTCGAGTTTGCTTATGCGCGTCCCGCGTGCCAGCTCTCCCACCTCCGGCGAGTAGTCACCAGCATGGATGTCGGGCCACGGATCCCCATGGCGGTCGCGGAGGAAATCGATGCGGTCCGCCAGCCGTTGGGCTTTGTCACTGAGTGGGAAGTCAGCGAAGTCCAGTGAAATATCCGCGAGGGCTTCTTGAGCCTGTTCAGGGCTGAGCTTGATGGGTGTGGAGGTCAGTTCGATGGCGCCGAGGGAGGTGGTGCGGCGGGGGCGGAGGCGGCCGTCGATAAGCGATGCTGTGGTTTTCTTTGTGATGCGGTGCGTGGGCAGCTCGGTGGCGGCGGCTGCGCGGATGATGGCGCCGTGCGCAGTGAGTTGGATTTCGGCGGCGGCGATCCAGTCGGCGGGTGCGATGGTGGTGTCGAGCTTGGCGCGTGTGCCACTGGCCAGCAAGTATTCGCGGTCGCCGAGGTGTTTGCCCACCCACTCCGGGTAGGCGGTGGCGATGACCTCGCCGGCAGGGGCGTCCGGGGTGTGCGGCACCATGCGTGCGAAGCGTTCGACCTGGCGCTGTGGTGCGTTCGTACGGGCGAGGTCGCCGCTGGTCCCTTCGGCGAGTGCTGCGACCGTGCGTGCGGCTCCGGAACCGTGCTCAAGCAGCGCGGTGCCCAGCCGTGGATCGAGCGGCATCGCGGCGAGCTTTTCGCCCAGCGGGGTGATGGCGTGATCGTCGAGGGCGCGAAGCTCGCGGAGGGTGCGCTGCGCGTCGGCGAGCGCGTTGGCGGGCGGTTGGGTGAGAAGCGGCAGATCTGGCGAGCCCCACGCGGCGAGCGTCAGCGCGGCAGACGTGAGATCCGCGGTGGTGATCTCAGGCGCGATATCGGCGCTGAAGTGCTGGTAGTCCGACTGCGAATAGGCACGCACAACCTTGCCTGGGCCGAGACGACCCGCACGGCCGGCACGCTGATCGGCGCTCGTCTTCGCACTGGAGACCGTGACCAGGCCCGTCATCGCGCGGGCGGCGTCGCGGCGCGGCACTCGAGACAGTCCGGCATCGACGACGCGGCTCACTCCCGGCACCGTGATCGAGCTTTCCGCAATCGATGTAGCCACGACGACCTGCGCATTTCCGTTTAGTGCTTCGTCTTGCTCCTTGTTTGTCAGGCGCCCATGGAGCGGTGCCGCGCTGGGTAGCTGGGCGCACACGACGTCGACCTCGCGTGCGCCGGGCACGAAAACGAGGGTGCGCCCGTCGTGCGGAGTGCCTGCAAGTTGCGCGACGTGGGAGTAGAACTCCCGCGAACCCTCCGCGCGGCCGGGGTGCGGGTGGTAGCTGAAATCGAGCGGGTGGGTGACGGCCTCCGTGGACAGGATCTGCGCGCCCATGTGGGTGGCGAGGGCCTTCGCGTCGAGGGTGGCGGACATGGCGGCGAGGTACAGGTCATCGCGCAGAAAAGCCACTTCCATCGCCATGGCCAACACCAGGTCGGTGTCCAATTGGCGTTCGTGGACCTCGTCGATGAGTACCGCGCCAACACCGGTCAGCTCTGGGTCTTTGATCAGCCGATTCAGCAGGACGCCCGGGGTGACAAACTGCACCGCGGACCCTTGTTTGTGCTCGCCGCGGATGGAATAGCCGACGAGCTCGCCAAGAGGAGTGCCACTAAGCTGCGCTAATCGACGCGCCGCCGCCCGCACCGCCACCCTCCTCGGTGCGGTGACCAGCGTGACGCCGTTGTCAGCAGTGAGGTTGCTGATCGCAGGCGGCAGCAGGGTCGTCTTGCCTGTGCCTGGGGGAGCTTCGACCACCAGCGGGCCACGCGCAGGAAGGTCGCCGATGACATCTGCGACGGGAAGGCCAGCGCCGATGGTGGAAAGGTCGAACCTGTCGGTCATAGTGCCAGTGTGTCAGGCTAGTCCTGCGGTTTCAGCGAGCGGATCAGCTTGGCCGGCACACCGCCGACGAGGCTGTCATCCGGGACGTCCTTAGCCACGACAGCACCGGCGGCGATGACGCAGCGGTCACCGATGGTCACACCAGGTAGGACGATCGCGCCGGCGCCGAACCAGCAGTCGTCGCCGATGTTGATGGGACGGCCGCGCTCCCAGCCGTCGGCACGCTCTTTCGCATCATTAACCGGGTGCTCGACGGTGATGAGCTGGCAACCTGGACCAAACAGGGTGCGCTTGCCCACGTTCACCTCAGCTACGTCCAAGATCACGCAGTTGTAATTGAGGAAGCAGCCTTCGCCAAAGGTGGTGTGCGCACCGAATTCGACCTGTAGCGGTGCGAAAACTTCAGGGATGGCGGAACCAGGGGCGAGGATGCCTTTCAAGAGCTCTTCCGCACGCTCAGGATTCAAATTGCCTAAAGAATTCAGTTCGCGGATGCGCTCCCACGCGGCGTGGCGGACAGTTTCCAGCTCGTCGGAATCCGGCTTGTACCAGCGGGAGGCGCGGAGGTCGGCGAAGTTGGGGTGTTCTGTCGCATCATCAAGCGTGGTCATATGCGCAAGGGTACGCGTTAAAAAACCAGTGCCCGCCGAGGGGCACGCCTACACTGCACCACATGAGCGAGAAGAAGATTGCGGTAGTCACTGGCGGATCAGCAGGCATCGGGGAGGCCGCGGCCAGGGCCCTAGCTAAAGACGGTTACACCGTCTATGTCTGCGCGCGCCGTAAGGAGCTGTGCGATGACATCGCCGCCGAGATCGGCGGAGTGGGGGTGGAGTTGGATGTGACGGATGAGGGGAGCGTCGAGAAGCTTGCGAGCGTACTTGAGCGCGTTGATGTCCTGGTGAATAACGCGGGCGGCGCGCGCGGACTCGATCCGTTGCGCGAAGCCAAGCCGGAGGATTGGGACTGGATGTACCAGACGAATGTGCTGGGCACCGTGCGCGTGACCAAGGCGCTGTACCCCGCGCTTGTTGCGGCAGAAGGCCTGGTCATCAACATCGGATCCGTCGCCGGCTGGGATGCGTACGTCGGCGGGTCCGGCTACAACGCCGCCAAATTCGGCCTGCGCGCACTCACGCGTGCTTTCCGACGCGAAGAGGCAGACACCCCCATCCGCATCACCGAAATCGACCCCGGCCGCGTGAAGACGGACTTTGCCTACAACCGCTTCGGCGACGAAGCACGCGCCGCGGAAGTCTACGACGGCAAGCTCAACCTGACTGCCGAGGACATCGCTGAGGCGATCCGTTGGGTGGCGTCCCTGCCGCCGCACGTCAACATTGACACGATGAATATCATGCCGCGCGACCAGGCAGAACGTTAATGGCACTCGGTCAATTACTCGCGCTGATCGGCGTGTGGGTCGCCGCGATCGCTAGCCCTGGCCCCGACGTTGTGCAGATCGCGCGCCTCGGCGTGAAATCACGCGCGGCGGGTGTCGCGTGCGCCGTGGGCATCATGATCGGCAACACCGGCTGGATTGCCGCGTCGCTTCTCGGCTTGAGCGCACTGATCCAAGCCGCGCCGGAAATTCTCGCCGTGCTCCAACTCGTCGGCGGGGCGTACCTGCTGTGGATGGGCATTGGTGCGGTGCGCGCCGGGTTCGCCGCGCGGAAAACGACCACGAGCGACGACGTTGCACCCGCTGCAGCTCTGCCGACCAGCAAGGCTTTGCGCATCGGGATTGCCACGAACCTGTCTAATCCGAAGGCGGTGCTGTTCTTCGGGGCGGTTTTCGCGCAGTTTGTGAAGCCGGGCATGGGCTGGGAGTGGATGTTGGTCATCCTGCTCACGCTCGTGGTTATCGGATTCGCGTGGTTCGTTGGGTTTGCGCTGTTGGTGGACAAGGTCTCGGGCTTTTTGGACCGCTATGGGCACGTGGTCGATGTTGTCACGGGCCTGATCTTTGTGGCACTGGCGCTGTGGATGATTGTCGAGGGGGCTTCTGGTTTATTGCCCGGCTAAACTTGCGGGCATATGGATATCAGCATCAGCGGCGAAAGCATCAAGCTCGGCCAGTTTCTGAAACTCGCGAACCTCGTGGAAACGGGTGGGCACGCGAAAGAGCTCATTACCTCGGGCGATGTCATGGTCAATGGCGAAGTCGTCACAGCACGAGGGCACGAGCTTATCGACGGCGACGTGGTCTCCATTCCCTCCGCCTCCATCACCGCCACTGTGGTGAGCGGTGGCGGCGATGACGACTATTTTGATGAGCGCACCGCCAACGACGATTTCGATCCGGAGAAGTGGAGGAACCTCTAAAACCATGCCTGCTTTTGAGGCCCGTGAGGGCATGCCGTACTGGATCGATCTGCTGTCGTCGGAGACACGGAAATCGGCTTATTTCTACTCCCGGATTTTCGGCTGGGAGGTCGAAGAGGGCGATTACCGGATTGCTCGCCTGCAGGGCATGCCGGTTGCTGGCATGGTGCCGCAGGACACGATGCCGGATGCGTGGGTGACGTACTTCCTGTCGACTGATATTGAGCGTGACGCCCAGCGTGTGGCTGAACTCGGGGGACGCGTGTTGGCCGAGCCGCAGCAGGTGTCGCTGGGCACGATGGCTCTGTGCGCAGATAGCGCTGGTGGTTGGTTCGGCCTGTTCCAGCCGGCTGGCGAGGATGCATTCGTGGCAGCCGGCGAGCCGGGCACGCCGGTGTGGCATGAATATACGTGTACGGGTGACGTCGAAAAGCTTGCGTCCTTTTATGGCGAGCTGTTCAACTGGGACATCGTGGAAAATGACGGCTATTTGCTGGCCATGCAGGACGGCGCAGCATTCGCTGGTATTTGGGATGCGCGGGAGCAGATCCCGGCGGAGATCCCGAGCTTCTGGCGCTCGTATCTTGGTGTTGCGAATGTCGCTGAGGCCCGCAGCCGCATCGAGGAATTCGGTGGCGAGGTACTTCGCGGCCCAGAGAATTCTCCGTTCGGGCTGTTGCTCACCGCGGTGGATTCCACCGGTGCGGTAGTCACATTGTGCGAGGTCGATGAACCTGTCGACGAAGAGACCCTCGACGAAGGCGATTCCATCCTGCACCTTTAGCCGAGTGTGCAGGTGTAAGTGAATACACAGTGCGCGCATGGTGTGTGCATAATGAGCACTTGTGAAAAAGTTCCTCGCCACCGCGGCGTTTTCCGCGGGCCTCATTGCTGCTGCACAGGTGGTTCACTGTGCGCCGGAGGCCTACGCGATTGACGTCATTCCGGGTGATACGGGGGAACGCACTGACCTGGTTGTCTACCACTCGGATGGGCACTGGACGGGTTCGCCGAATGCGCGCGAAACCCGCCCGGCACTGTCCTTGGCCAAGCTCTATCTGGGCTACTACGTGCTAGCTAACGGCACGACTGAAGAGCGTGGCCAGGTGCTGGAAATGATCAGGGTTTCCGATGATGCTGTTGCGGTGGAGTTGGATAAGAAATACCCCGAAGCTATCAATGATGTGGCTGAGGAATTCGGCTTGAAAGGAACCTTCAGTACTGGTTATTGGGGTAAATCGGGAACGACACCATATGACTTGGCCAAATTTGTCACCTTGATTTTGAATGATCCGGTGGCTGAACCGCTGATCCGTGGCATGGCTAATCATGCGCCGTACGCATTAGACGGCTTCAAGCAGGATTTCGGTACAGACCAGCTCGATGGGGCGGTGGGCTCGAAATTCGGTTGGGCGGATGACCTGGAATCAGCTTTCGGGTCGGTGACCTTCGGCCCAAGCTGGGTGGCCGCTGCGCTCAGCTATGGGGACGTCGACGAGCACACCGACGATGTTCATGCCTGGATTGATCAGGCCGAAGAAGCACCGTTGTCCTTCGGTGTGGATCCGGCGACACTGGAGATGCGCCGCATCACCAACGGTGCAGAGGCCCTGACCATTTGGATGTCTGATCAGGGCCATTGGGGGCTGCACACGGTGGAAAAGCCGTTCACGCCCATTGCCGACTAGCTGTTGCGCAGAGTCTCTGCGACGGAGGCGGTGATGCGTCGGAATTCTTCCGGCGTGGCAATGATCCCGGCCTGGTTCTCACCGATCCCAGCAGACGAGTGGTTGGGGGTGGGGTGGGTGAGGGGTGTGGCGTCGATAAGCGTTGCTGAGTGTTGTTCAACAGCGCGTGCCGCCAGAATCGCTGTGGCGGTGGGGCTTTGCTGTGAGATGTAGCCCAACGCCGCGTCGATTGCCTCAGTGGTGGGTGCATCGAGGTCCACGATCGTGGTGCCAGTAAGCTGCGCGACAGCTGCGATGAGAGGGCGCCAGTAGTGCTCAACAGCGCGTGGGCCGAAGCCTTCGGGGTGGACGGCGATGGCCCACTGTCCGGTCGGAGTGGTGTCACCGGCAGGAGCGAAGAGTCGCGCACCGAGTTCGGGCAGCTCACTCGTCTCGGCGTCCATGCCGTAGGCGACGCCGGGCATGGTGTGGTCGAGGCCGGAGCCGAGCATCAACATCGCTGCGTGCGTGAGACGATCAGGCAGTGCCGCGAGGTAGCGGTCAATCGCTTCCGCATCGGTACTGGAAGGCACCGGGTAGCTGTTCTCCATGTAGGAAACCAGCTGCGCCAATCGCTCTGTGGGCGGGAGCGAACGCTCTACTCCGCCGACCTGGAAATCCTCCAGGTGCTGCTCGTTGAGCGGGTATTCGGCGCCAGCATCACCGGCGGGCAGGGGAGCGTCGGGCTCGATCTGCTCCGGGACGTGCCGCATGCGGTCTTGCGCGGCGGCGAAATCGTTGGTGGGTGCTCCAGAGTCCGTCACCAGATCACCACACGATCTTCCGGAGCAACCCACATCGCGGAGTGCTCGTCCACATCCGGGAATGCTTCGTAGAACTCGGAGATATTGCCCGCGATGACATTGCAGCGGAACTCGGCTGGCGAGTGCGGGTCGATGGCCAGGTACTGCTCCGCCATCTCTGGGCGAATGGCAGTGCGCCACACGCGCGACCAGGCCAGGAACAGACGCTGCAGGCCCGTGAATTCCTTCCCCTCGAGTTCCGCGGAGGCGCCGTCGGCTTCGAAGGGGAGCGCTGGACCGTCGTCAAGCTGGTGCTCTTTGAGGTAGTTCTTATACGCGACGACAGCGATGCCGAGTCCGCCCAGGTCACCGATGTTTTCGCCGAGGGTGAATTCGCCGTTGACGCCTTTGGTGTCCCGGCCGGCGAGCACGGAGGGGACGAGCCCGTTGTACTGCTTAACCAGCTTGCTGGTCAGTTCTTCGAAGCGGGCGCGATCGTCGTCGGTCCACCAGGAGTTGAGGTTGCCGGCGCCGTCATAGCGCGAGCCCTGGTCGTCGAAGCCGTGGCCGATTTCGTGGCCGATGACTGCACCGATCGCACCGAAATTCTCGGCCGGGTCGGCGTCGATGTCGAAGAACGGCGGGCGCAGGATCGCGGCGGGGAACGTGATGTCGTTGACCACCGGGTTGTAGAACGCGTTGACGGTCTGCGGGGTGGTCACCCATTCGTCGCGGTCGGCGGGCTTGCCGATCTTGGCTACCTGGTAGTCGTGCTCAAATTCGGCACCAGCGCGTACGTTAGCGACCAGGTCAGCGCCGCTGCGGGAGAATTCCAACCCGTCGAAGGAGCGCCACGTGTCGGGGTAGCCAATCTTTGGGCGGAATTGCGACAGCTTCTCCAGCGCACGCTCGCGGGTGGCGGGCGACATCCAGGAAAGCTGGCTGATGCGCTCGCGGTACGCGGCGACAAGGTAGTCGACGAGCTTCAGCATTTCGTCTTTTGCTTCAGGGGAGAAGTGCTTATCGACGAACTCCTTACCCATATCTTCCCCCACCAGCCCCTCTGCCAGGGCGATGCCGCGCTTCCACCGGTCGCGCTGCTGCGTCGCGCCGGATAGTGCGGTGCCGTAGAACTCGAAATTGGCGGCACCTACTTCTTCGGGCAAGACCCCTGCGCGGGAGATGAGGATGTGCCAGGTCGCCCAGAGCTGCCAGTCCGGCAGGGTTTCTGCGCGCAGCATCTTTGAGAGGTCCTCGGTGTAGGAGGGCATCATGTTGATCACGCGGCCGCGCTCAAGCCCGGAGCCCCGCAGAAGTTTTTGAATGATGGCCGGAAGCTCGCTGAGCTCCGTCGGGTTGTAGGTCTTCACCGCGTCGCGGCTGGCCACAACATCCCAGTGGCTGTGCGCGATCTGCTTCTCAGTTTCCACGATGCGCTCGGCAGCGGTCGCGGCGCTGAGTCCGAAGAGGCGGGAAGGATCCAAAAAGCCGAGCATGCGCTCGACGTGCGCGCGGTATTTCTGCAGTGTTTCTGCGTGTGCGGGATCGCGGTAGTACGCCTCATCCGGCAGGCCCAGACCGGACTGGACCAGGTAAGGAACTGCCGTATCGCCCTCGGAATCCTTCTCAACCCAGTAGCTCAACGGGCTGGACACACCGCGACGGTCCAGCACGCCCAAGTTGTGGGCAAGCTCGTCAATATTGGCCACGCTGATCAGCTCAAAATCGCTTTCCAGCGGAGCGAGACCTGCTGCGTTGATCGCCTCGGTATCCATGAAAGAGGCGTACAGATCGCCCGCGCGGCTGGTCGATTCCTTGACCAGTTCATGCACGTCTTCCTCGGCCTTATCGCGCAGGCCGTGGAATGTGCCATCCACACCACGGTCGTCGGGGATGACGTGGCTTTCCAACCAGGGTCCGTTCACAAGCTTGTAGAGGTCCTTCATGGCTCCCCACTGTAGTGAAACGCCGGGGCCGCTAAGGCGGCCCCGGCGAGTTTCCAGGTTTGAAAGGGTGGCTGAACCTTACATTCGTCCCTTTTCTTCGTGCGGGTTGCGGATCTTCATGTCAGAAGACTTCCACCAACCAGAGCGCATGATCTCTTCATAGTTGATCTCCGCCGGCGCCGGATCCTGGCCAAGCGAGTTGGTGCGCAGCACGTAGCGGTATGCGGAACCCCAGTCGCGGTGCCAATCCTTATCCAGGTAGCCCGGCATCTCGTAAGCCGAGTTCACTGCCTCAGCAGTGGACAACGCACCACCACCGAGGAAGTCTTGGAAGCCACTGAGCTGTTCCTTGCCCGGTGCGTCCGGGGAGATACGGAACTGTGGGATCTCCGTGACACCTGCGTAGTGGTTGAAGGTGCGGTGGCACGGGAACTGCAGCGCTACAGACCAATCCAGAAGGCCTGGGGTCTCAGAATCGAAGACCTCAGTGATGTGCTCCAGCGTTGGGTTACGCAGCGGTGTCAGTGCCATCCACTCGTACGGGTCAAGGTTGATGTCTTCGCCGGCAAGACGCACAACATTGGCTTCTTCCGGCAAGTCAGCAATGGGGTAGCGCAGGTTGCGCCACTTCACTGCTGGGCCCGGATCGAGCATTTCTACCTCGCCGATGCCGGTGACAGAACCGTCGTCGTTACGCGTGCCGTATTCCAGCTTGAGGGTCTGGCCTTCCTTTTCCTCACCGTTGATGTCGTGGTGCTCAATGCGGCCAGCAACCGACGCGACCAGCAGCGGTGCTTCCTCGGTAGCTTCGGGCAGCTCGAACCAGCTGGTGGTGATCTCCGAGGAAGACTGCGCATTCTCATTGAAGGTGCCTAGCACCGGAATGCGGTTGTAATCCAAGTTGAAAGGCAGACGGACCGTCGAACCGTTGATGCCCACCTGGTCCGGGGAACGGTTGCCCTGGGTGCCAGCGCGGCTGGTGGACTGGACGGTGTCGGAAGTGACATCGTCGCCGCCCGTGCCACTGCCGGTCGGGGTTTCCGCTGCGGCATTGTCCGCGCCAGCAGAGGAGTCGCCAGAGTTATTAGCAGTATTAGAACCGCTATCGTTTGCAGCATTCGTATCGCCGATCTTGCCGACGCTCGCCGAACCCTCATTCTCCGAGTCGATATATGCCGGCACGCCCTCCGGGTGGAAACCGCGGACGGTACCGGACTCGAGGGAGCGGCCCAGCGGGACGCCGTCGACAGGGGTGAGGAACGAGTCGTTCGTGTTGGTCTCCAGCAAGACATCGCCACTGAGCTGGCAGGTATCGCCCTTCAGCGAGCGGAGATTGCCCATGCCGACGGAGTAGGCCGGCGCTTGATCCACGAAGGACTTCACAAATGTCAGGCACGAGAACGTGACGACGAGGATCGACGCGACCGCGATCGGTGCCGTCATGATCGTGCGGAAGCGGGAGCCTTCTGCGGCCTCGGCAGCCTCGAATTCCCGAAGCTTGCCGGCAGCTTCCGCCTGCTCGCGGCGCTGGCTGAAACGCAGCGACTGGAAAACACCCACGACAACGGTGATCAGACACAGGCCCAGCATGACCGTGCTTGCCTCGATGCCCTTGAACTGGATTGTCTTATCCCACCACGGCACCGCGAAGGAGGAGACATACCACCAGGCATTCCAACCAGCCAAAGAAATGGCCAGCAGGAACATCACTGCGGCGAGCGAGAAAGTGCGGGCGCGAGCAGAACGAGAAGCGATCTGCGCGAGCACCACCGCGCCCAATGCGGCGGCAGCACCGGCGAGGCCGGCATAGATACCGAAGTGGTGGGTCCACTTGGTCGGGGTGAACATGAGGAAGAACATGGACAGGGCGAAGATGGCCAACAGGCGCCTCGTCGGGTCTTTCTCCGCACCTTCGACCTTGCCAAAGCGAGACATGCTCCACAGCACCAGGCCAAGGCAGAACAGCAAGGTGAACATGGCGAAACGGCGGGTCATGGAGCCGTCCACGGCTGCTTCAAAGAGCGTGGAGTAGCGGACGTACTCGTTGAACCACTCCAGAGCCGGGCCGACCTCGGAACGCACCGCGGTTGCCTCCAGCACGCTCGCCAAAGTCTGGTCGTGGAAGACCGGGATCATCACCGCGAAGCCCAAGCCAAGGAATGGCAGGACGTAGGCGGCAGGGGGTGCGATGGCGGTGCGCTCGCGCATAATGCGGAACACTCGCGGCAGGCATACCAAGAAGATACCGACGGCGGTGAGACCGGTCGGGCCGCACGCCAGTGTGAATGCGGCGAACACGGTGCCCAATGCGGCTGGGGTGAGACGACGCGAAGCGATCGCGCTTTCAAAGGAAGCCCACGTGACAATCGTGCCTAATGCGATGATCGGCTCCGGGCGCAGACCATTGTCGTACGGCATCCAGAAGGCCAGGAACATGAATGCAGCAGTCCAGTACGCCACGCGCCGGGTCGCGATGGCAGAGCCAAGGCGCGGCAAGATCTCTCGCGACAGCACAAACCAGATAGCGATGCCAGACAGAAGCGTCGGCAAGCGCATCCATGCCGATGCCGTGCTGACCTGCGACAGCATGGACAGCAGGTTGTAGAACGGTGCGCCGAAGGGAGACTCCGGTACGCCGTACCAGCGGTAATAATTGGCCATGTAGTCCGAATCATTGGCCACCCGCGCCATGGTCAGCAGGAAGCCATCATCAGACGTATTAGCACCAAAGAAGTGCCAGAAAAGTAGCAGGCCGACGACCACAGCGTCCAGCGGCTTGAGCGTCTTCCACTCTGGACGCAGCGGGCGCAGCTTTCGGCCATCGAGCAAGTCCAAACGGACAATCGACCACAGGGCGATGACAGCGGAGATGCTGCCCGCGATCATGGCCACCCATTTCACCGCGGACGGGGAAGAGGTGAAGCGGGAATTGATCTCTACGTGGGCGTTGAGGCCGGCGTCGATAAGCGCTTGTGCCTGCTCTTCGGACAACTCTGTGTAGATGCCCGTGAGCTGAGGACGCATATCGTCCTCGCTCTCACCCTTGAATTCTGTGCCCGGGACGGTAACCGTGACACCATCGCCCGTGGCCTCGAGCTTCAGCGCCGCGCCGTCTTCCTTGCGCACGCTGTCCAGCTCCTCGGGGGAGAGCTCGAAAATGACCTCGTTGAGCGAGGAGACCGTCAGCCCGCCTTCCTCCGGCGCGGTGACGAACAATCCGCGGTCAAGCGCCTCTGTCGAATCTGGCGGCAGAGTCGACAAAACATTCGTCTGTCCCGGATTCAGCGAATCCGACACCGTGAGCGGAATCGTCATGTCCAAAGACTCTGGCGCCAGCGAAATCAACGGCGCGTTCACTGAATTCAGCGAACCATTCTGCGGCCAATCAAACGACGACTGGACCTGCTTCACCGGCAAAAGCGGGGTGAGCGCGAAGAACAGGAATGCCAACACGCCCGACAGCATCGCCACGCGGTTCAGCCTCCTTGGGCTGCGCTGCGGTGGGGCCGCGGTGCGGGTGCTGCCCACCACGGGTGAGTCTGTCTGCGTCATCTGCTCTTCCTTATTCACGCCGGGTGATTGTACTTTCTGCTCAGGCTCATTCTGTGGCTGCTTCTTACTACCGGTCACTTATTGCGGGTCACCACCACAAATGGGCCGAATTGCTCCACGGTCCAGTCAGCGGAATCAAATGCCTTGGGGTTGAAGAACAACGCCTCGTAGTGGACATTCGGCTGGCTGGGGAAAATATCGTGTGCGATGTGCGTCTTCCACGGCTCTTCCGGGGCGGTCTCACTGCCACGCAGCAAGAACACATCGGGGGCCTTCCAGCGCTCATTTACCTTATCGACGGCGCGCGTGAACTCAGCCGGATCTGAAAGCTCATTGAAGGAGCCGATGGCCAACGATGCGATCGTGTCATTGCGGGCGTCGAACTCGCCGAGCGGATTCGCATAGTGGCTCGTATACGCGTTGAACCCGTGGTACGGGTGGAATGCCATGAAGTTGATCTCATCGGTGAACAGCACGGTGTCCGTCGGGTTGTAGCCCTGGGATTGGATGAAGTCATTTATCTGGATGTAATAGCGCCCCACATCCGATTCGCGGCGGTCAGCGCGCTCGCCGTTGCCGTCGGTGCCGGTGTAGGCCTCGTCGATGAAGCTCTCGTTTTCATCCGGGATCTGCTGCACATACGCCAATGCTCCTGCCCCGAGGAGAACCACAAACAGGGCAGTGACCACGCGATTGCCCTTTTCTGTCAACCGATCTGGGTACAGGCTGTCGATGCCAATCAGGCGTAGTTCCATGATCGCGAAAATGCCTGCGGTAGATAGCAGCAGCGCGATGAGCACCTCCACGCGGAAGCCGAGCAGAGTCGTGCCCGCGAGAGAGATCACCATGGAACCGAAAACCCACACGTAACAAACAGTGACTGCCAGGGCGAAGTAGGTGATCTCCGGATCACGGAAACGCACCAGAATGTAGATCAAACCGATCAAGCTCAATGCACCGACTGCAGTCAGTGCGAAAAATGGCAGCGGAATGATGGTGCCTTCTGAAGGCAGGAAGTGCTGCGCCGTCGAGCGCACCGATTCCGGACTAGTGAGCAGCCCCTTCAGGTACGGCCCCCACACGACTAGCGCGATTGCAATGGAACCGAAACCGATCACAGCCACCTGTCGCAGTGGCTGCCACCAACTCTTTGTGCGCGTGCCCGCCACAGCTGTAGTGACGGCGAAGATGACCATCGTGATCGCCAGAATGCCGGTGTACAGCGTGTAGAAGCACGCCGAAACCCCCAGGTAAACAGCAAGTCCGATCGTGTTCGCCCACGAGCCGTGCATCGCGCGGTAACCCATCACCGCGGCTGCCGGCACGCCCATGGCCACGATCGCGGCATATGGCTCATCCGGCACCATGGTCAAACAGATCGCCGTCGTCGCAACAGCGATCGCTGTCGCTGCCGGCAAAGAACCAAGCAGCTTCCGCCACACCGGCACTAGCGCTGAACCGGCTGCCGCGAGCGACACAATCGCCCACGGCTGGTATACCTCCCAGCCAGGCATGCCAAGAATGTTGGACAAACGCCCACCAAGCCAAAACCATCCAAGCGGGTAGAACGACGGCAGGTCTATGTAGTTCATGTCCTGGTTCGCGGCGGTTTCCGCCATCCGCGTCAAAAACTGGGTGCGGAAGCCCTGGTCCACCTGGATGCCATCGAGGTACAGCTTGGTCGCTGACAGTGGAATCCCCAGCGCGGAGACCACAAGACCAGACGGGGCAAGAGTGCACACCACCTCAGTCAGCCACGCGCGCCACCGCGGTCGCGGACGATCACCGTCACGCAACCACAGCCATATCAGCACGGCGACAGCCACGATCACCAGGAAAGAGCACGCTGTCGCCAGCGCGCGAGTGACCATGGAGACGTTGAACGCAGCCAATGACACCGAATGCAGTACGTACCACGCGGCCAGCGCGAAAAGCGCGCCGCCGAAGAGTGCGCATACAAAACGCACCAGTGCGGCCCCAGTAGTTAGGCCGTCTGGTGCGTACGCGGTAACGCGCCTGCGCTCCGCAATTGTCTGTTCTGACTGCCGCTCGCGCTGCTTGGTGAGTTGCTCTGCCATAACTGACAGTGTCCCACAGCGCGGGGCAGTTGCCGGTATTAGAAGCTCAAGCGGCGCATGATCGGCGCCGGAATGTGCTGCAGCACGAGCGAAATCGGGCCGAAGAGTTTGTGCACGAACACGTTCGGCTTGCCAGCAAGCGCGGCGTTGACCGCAGCTTTCGCTACTTCTTGCTTATCGACGGTCAACGGCGCCTCATCCAGCCCCTGAGTCATCTTTGTGCGCACCTGGCCCGGACGGACGACGGTGACCTTCACACCCGAATCACGCAGCGCTTCGCCGAGCTGGGTGTAGAAGCCGTCCATGCCGGCCTTGGTGGCGCCGTAGACGAAATTGGAGCGGCGCACCTTCATGCCAGCCACAGAGCTCATCGCGATGATGTGGCCGTGGCCCTGCTCCTTGAGCTTCTGGCCCAGCAGCACGCCCACCGAGACGGGCGCGGTGAAGTTGGTCTGTGCCGAAGCGACTGCAGCTTCCTGGTTCTGCCACAGTTCTTCCTGGTCGCCCAGGGTGCCAAAGGCGACGATGGCCACGTCCACGTCACCGTTAGCGAAAGCTTCGTCGATCACGGCTGGGTGGGAAGCGGTATCAAAGGCGTCGAAATCAACAACTCGCACTTCGCCGGCGCCGTGGCTGGTGACCTCTTTCACGGCAGCGTCGATACGCGGGCTGTTCTGACGTGCTGCCAGCGTGACGGTGGGCTTGCCGCCGCGGGAGACCAATTCGTCGACAATCGCGAGACCGATCTCGCTGGTGCCGCCGAGAAGAAGGATGTTCTGTGCCTGTCCTACTGCATTGAGCATTGTGTTTCCTTTGCTTTCTCTTTGTCTGTTCTGTCCGTGAAGCCGTGGGGCTTTAGGACAGCTCGAGCCTGCGGGACATGTCGGAGGCGAACACCCCAGTCGGGTCGATCTCGCGGCGAACCTTCAGCCAATTGCCCATCTCCGGGTACATCTTGTGGAAGTTCTCCGCCGAGGTGCGGGATTCCTTGGCCAGGTAGAGGCGACCACCGAATTCCATGACCTGATCGTCAAGACGGTCGAGGAAGGAGTGCAGCCCATCGCGGATGGGGAAGTCGACACAGACATTCCAACCACGCATCGGGTAGGACAGCGGCGCACGGTTGCCTTCACCGAACAGCTTGAACACATTCAGTGCGGTGTAGTGGCCCGACGACTGGATGTCGTAGATGATCTGCTTGAACGGCTCGACCGCATCGGTGGGCACCACGAACTGGTACTGCAGGAAGCCGGCCTTGCCGTAGCCACGGTTCCACTCCGCGATCATGTCCAGCGGTTGGTAGAACTGCGTCAGGTTCAAAATATCGTTTTGGCTGGGCGAACCCATCATGTAATACGCCTCGCCAATAGCCATGAGCGAAAGCTTGTTCATGGTCCAGGACGGGAAGATATCTGGCACCGTCATCAGCTGTGGGGCAGAGAATTTCAGCGGGTCCTTAGCCAACTTCGGTGCGTATTCCTCCAGCTGAGCCAAGGTGGCCAGCGAGCCGCGGGAGATCGTGGAGCGACCCGTCTTCGGTGGTGCAGAGATCGCATCAAACCATGCCGAGGAGTAGGTGTAGCCCTCTTCCTGGCCGTGAGAGTGCTCCTCAATCGTCTCGTCGAGCGTCTTCGTACGCACCGTGTCCGAGATGAAGTAGGCGGTCTCCGTGAACGTCATCTGAATGCGTGCACGGAGAATGATGCCAGTCAGACCCATGCCACCGACCGTTGCCCAGAACAGCGTTCCGTCCGGGTCATCTGCAGAGCCTTCCGGCTCAAGGTGCAGCACGCGGCCGTCAGCGACGAGCAGCTCCATGGACAAGACGTGATCGCCGAAGGAGCCTGCGGAGTGGTGGTTCTTGCCGTGAATATCCGGCCCGATTGCACCACCGATGGTGACCTGGCGGGTACCCGGCAGCACCGGAACCCACAGGCCGTACGGCAGCGCCGCCTTCATCAACTGGTCCAGAGTCACACCGGCATCCACATCAACGATGCCGGTAGAAGGGTTGATCTCGTGGATCTTGTTCAGGGCCTGCATATCGATGACCAGGCCACCGCCGTTTTGCGCAGGGTCACCGTACGAGCGGCCCATGCCACGTGCGATGACGCCACGACGGCGGTTTTCCGGGAGGGTCGCATTGTCTTCAGCGACCTGGCGGACGGCCTGCTTGATCACATCGACATCCGGTGTGGACAGGACGTGCGCGGTGGTGGGGGCGGTGCGTCCCCAGCCATAGAGCGATTTCGTAGTGGTGTGAAGTTCCATCTCTTCCATCCCCATAGATTGTGGTTGCCCATCTGTGGGCACTGGTGGCCAGCCTAGTCACTGCCGCTAGGCCCTCTGGTCGCTGAAATGCCTTTAGCTAGGCGGAAGCGAGCAGAATCACAGATCCATGATCTCGCGGATCCGCTCCGGAAGATCTTCCTGGCCTGTGATCGTCGGTTTGCCGGACTCCTGGTATTCCCGAAGTTCCTCGTAGACGATTGAGCGGCTCGTGCTATCCAAAAGTGGCAGTTCTTGAGCCACCAGACGAGTCATGAAGTCATCCAACGGCAGGTTGGTGAGCTGGGCGGCAATGTGTGGAGAATCATCGGTATTGGCCATGGTTGCCATCTTACGGCCGTTACTCCCGCCGGTAACATGACGACCATGACGGAGCAGAAGACAGTTCAGGGGCAAACGGGTGAGGAGCGCATTGATTACAACGCGCTGGACAACACCACCGGCGGCCGGTTGATTCAGGCGGCATTCGCGGTCGCTCTAACGGCTGTGCCGGATTATGCGCGTTCCACACCCGCACGGATCGCATCGTGGGTCGGTCTGACCGCTGCGTTTGCTGGCACGGTGGCAGCATTCAATGCGTTTGATGAGGACCCGCGCAATGACCTCACTGCCCAAGTTGAGCAAAGTTCTGACACCGCGAGCCCAGCCCGCACGTGGGCGGTGCTCGTCGTTGGTATTGCGCTTTTGATCGGTGGTGTGCGTTTGAGCCTCGCTGTTCAAAACAAGCTCGCGGATGCGCTGCGCCGACGTGGTGTGAAGCGCCCGCACACCGTGCTCGGGCTGATCGCCGGAGCCCTGCTTTTCGCCGACGCAGAAATTGATGCCCGCGTCAACATTTCCTAAATCTCATTAGGCTGGGGTGTATGCCGAGCACGTTGTATCGACCGCACCGCCACCAGCAAGTGGCGCATGTCGTCGACCTCGATGCAGCTCGCGTCCGCCTTCGCGGACCAGACAGCAACCAGACGCGCACGTTGCTTATTCGTTGCGGCACATTGCTTGCCGACGAAGAGATCCTCCGCCACCTCGGCCTGTCCTCCTCCAGCACTCTCGAGGAGGTCCAGCAAGCTCTCCTGATTGCATTTGCTGTCCCGCAGGATGGGTCAGCTCCCAGCAGGTTTACGCGCGCTGAAGCTGATTCCGGTCGACTTGATGTCACCGATTCCATCGGTGACTATCTGCGCGAAACTGGCGATGAGCTCTTCTTTCACTGGGGCTTGTGGCGCTTCACCCTCACTCTCTTAGACATCTACCCGCGTGATTCCGCCACTCCGCGCACCCTGTGTGTCGCCGGCGCGGGTGATTTCGCGGGTGAGCCTTTCGATGTCGCCGCCATCAACGCCCAACTTCTCGGGCCCTCTGCCGTTGAAAGTGTCATGGCCAGTGTCCGACCCGAAGTCATAGATGTGGTCACCCGTTCGCAGACCATGGATTTCCTGCCACTTCTGCAAGCCCTCGACCTGGCTCGCCCCACGGAGCTGGCACCGGAAACCGCACGCATCCTCGACACATTGCCCCGGGAACGAACCCACGAAGCACGCGACGCATTCTGGTGCACAGTGCTCGCCCTGGCCTGCCTTGTCGACGAACCAACCACCGACGACGTCACCGAATCCGCCATGGCTGCCCTTGGTTGGCCACGCGATGACGGCACGCCCTATTCCGCAGAGGAGATCCACCAACTCTGCTCTGGTTCCCTGGTCCGACTCGCATCGGTGGGCGGATATGGGGCGGGGGGACGGTCGGTCGTCGATAAGCTTGATCTTTATCGCGCACTGCTTGGGGTAAAGTAATCCGGCGTGTCTTCCAAGGTTGAAGCGACTTCGTCCCCGGACGCCAAAAGTCAGCTTGTACGTTTCCTCGTCGTCGGTGTCTTCTGCGCCGTACTCGATTTCGGTCTGACGTACCTGCTCACGCACGCAATCGGATTCGACCGCGTGACCGCGAAAGTCTTCGGCTGGTGCCTGGGCACCCTGGCCGCCTACCTGCTGAACTCTAAGTTCACATTCCAAGCGGAAATCACCGGCAAGCGTGCGCTCGCCGTGTTCATTCTCTACCTGTCCACTCTCGGCGTGCAGACAATCCTGTACTGGCTGACCAACGACCCGCTGATTGCGCTTGGGCTTGTCGATCCCTGGAAGGACACCGTGTCCTTCATCATCGCCCAGGGCGTGGCCACCATCACCAACTTCATCCTGCAGCGCGTCCTGATTTTCCGCGACTAGCTGTGGTTATGGGCGCTGGAAGTTCTCCTGTGCACCCATGCGCAGAAGCTTCAGCCACTCCTTGAATTCCTGCGGGCTGCGACGCTGAATGAGGAAGAACCACCCGAAACGAACGACTTCCTGCAGCTTCATCTTCTGCATCCCGCGCTGATTGATGATGTACCCGCGATTGCGGTACGTGAAATAGCGTTTCGTGTCATTGTCTGGCCACTGTGCGTGCGCGCGGCCGCCCATGATCGGGTGGAATTCCGCCGACCCGTCCGGGTGCAAATACGCCGTGGTCAGCGCCGTGCCGTACTTCAACCCCGACTGCGCCAAACGACGGTGGTACTCCACCTCATCGCCGCGGATGAACAGGCGGTAATCCGGCACACCGATGCGCTCCATCGCCTTCGCGCTGATCAACGCGCCATTGAACAAGCTCGCGTACTGCGGCAGGAAATCGCCTTCCAACTCTTCGCGACGCCGGTGCCACGTCAGGCCCTGGCGCAGCGGAAACGCCAGCTGATTCGGGTCCTCGATATTGCACACGACCGGGGAAACCTCTGCCAGGCCTTCCCGTGCGGCGACTGCGTAGAGGGTTTCCAGGACGTTTTTGTCCGCCGGGCGGCCGTCGTCGTCAGCGCACCAGATCGCGTCCGCGCCCAGGGCGAGAGCGTGCAAGAAGCCGTACGCGAAACCGCCCGCGCCACCCAGATTCGTCCGCGACGGCAAATAGACCGCCTTCTCACCTGCCAGTTCAGTGACCAAGTCTTGGACTTCAGCTTCACAGCCGTTATCCACCACGACCACCCAGTCCACCGGGTGCGTTTGGCCCACGACCTGCTCCAACGAGTACCGCAGCAGCTCCACACGCTTATGCGTCACGATCACCGCCGCCGTCCTACCCTGCGGATTCAGCGTTGCATCTGCGTTGGCTGCGGCTTTTGCTCCGGCGTTGTCGCGAGGGCTCTCAGCGGGGGTTTTCATGCGCCCTATTCTGCCACGCGGCCCGTCCGGGGCCGGGGATCGCGCGCCATAGGGAGCTGATGATGACTGCGGTAATTAAGTAACCGCTGACCGCGTAATTGAAAAGGCCGCTACACATCTCATCGCTGAGTATGTCGTAGATCAGGAAAACGGGTGCTAGCAAAACCATCACGACTAAAAAGCGGTATGGAGATAGCACTTTTCGTTTGATCGAAACGTGGATTAGACAGCCCACTGCCACGATGCATAAGGAGACGAACAGCGCGACCACTGCGCCAAAAACGACATAGATCATGATTCTCTCCGATTATTAGGGATTCGCCACCACGTCCGTGGCCTTAAGCCTCTTCGTGGTCCTCTTCCTTGAAGCGGACGAGCAGGTCGCGAACGTAGTCGCCGTGGGCTCCGGCGTTGTCGCGAGGGCTTTGAGAGGTAGTTTTCGTGTGCCCTATTCTGCCACGCGGGCCTACTTACCTTGGGCAAGGAACCGCAGCGCTGCCGAGGGAAGTCTAACCAGGTATGAACAACCGAACCCCCAACCCCATCCGCAAAACCATCACCCTGCGAAACAACATGGACGTTGCAACCCGACACATGCATACGCTTCGCGACGATGGCATAGGCACCCAAATATCCCAAGGCCACTACCTCGCTGAACTTGCGATGCGACCGCAGGAATTGGCTTTTAAAGAATCAGCATGTCATCCACGCGACATCATCTACCGTGCACCTGCTGATGCTCGAGCCGTGGCCATGGCACTTGAACGCCCGCGCCATTCCATCTGTGGGTTGAGCGCGCTGGCGGCATATGGCCTGCGGTTCTTCGCAGATTGCTGCGACACCACGCTCCATGGGCCCGTTAGGTGTGCCGTGGAAGCTACGCAGTTCACGCCGCGGATTACTAGAGCGAGACGAACTGCCGGGTGGATCGTGTTTTTCCAGGAACAGTGTCTCGCCATTTCAGAGCCTTCCCACGCAGTAGTTGAGGCGCTTTTGGATATCCGCGCAGAACAGCATGCGTGGCCAGTGCCACAAATACCTGGTTTCGGCCCGATTGAGATTCGTGCGATTCAACTTCTCGATGCTGTGCGGAGGCATTTAGGAATGAGGATCGAACAGATCCAGGCAGCGGCACGGCATCGTATCGGGAAAAGGTGGTTAAACAAGGTGATCGGCGATTCGAGTGAGCAAGCTGACTCTCCAAAGGAGACTGAAATGCGGTTGATGTGCGCCAGGATCTGTAACGAGCTGGGAATCGAATTAGCGGAGCAAGTGCCCCTGATTGTCGACAGGAAAATTGTCACGGTATTTGATCTTGCTGTTCCGGAGCTGAAGATCGGGATCATGTATGACGGTGAACACCATCTTCAGCGAAACCAGCGTGATCGAGATTCGCGAATCAATGTGGAAAGCACGCTACAGGGATGGGTGGTCATCCGGGTTGCGGCGGGCACTCTGTTAAAGAGCGCGGACTACTTGAGAAGGCTAGTGGAGAGCAAGCGGTGAACGATTTGACCACCTTGACATGCGCAAAACTTTATAACCGCAGGTAGTGGGGTTTTCTTCCTTTGGTTTGATGCTCGCTCATGTTAAATCGTTCACCAGCATCGGCAGGCTCTCTCCTAGAGCCTCCCTTAAGCCTCTTCTTGGTCCTCCTCGTTGAAGCGGACGAGCAGGTCGCGGACGTAGTCGCCGGCTTCGGGGCCCTCGTAGGCTTCGACGACTTCGTCGACGAGGCCGGCTTTTCTGATCTGGCCCTTGTCCACCCACAGGGCGGTGTTGCAAACCTGGGCCAAGAAATCGTTGGAGTGGCTGGCAAATACTAGAATTCCTGATCGCTTGACCAGTTCAGCGAGGCGGACGCGTGCTTTGGCCATGAAGGCGGCGTCGACGGCGCCGATGCCTTCGTCAAGGAGAAGGATCTCGGGCTCAATGGATGTCACAACACCAAGGGCCAGGCGGACGCGCATGCCGGTGGAGTAGGTGCGCAGGGGCATGGAGAGGTAGTCGCCGAGCTCGGAGAATTCAGCGATCTCGTCCATCTTGGCGCGCATCTGTTTGCGGGTCTGACCCAAGAAGAGGCCGCGGATAATGATGTTCTCGTAGCCGGAGATCTCCGGGTCCATGCCAACGCCGAGGTCGAAAACCGGGGCGACGCGGCCGCGGACATCGGCAACACCGCGGGTGGGCTCATAAATGCCGCTCAAAAGACGAAGCAACGTGGACTTACCAGCACCGTTGTGGCCGACCAGGCCGACGCGGTCGCCTTCGCGCAGGTGCAGGTTGATGTCCTTCAGAGCTTCGACGACGACGGTGTTGGAGTCATTCTTGCCGATGGAGCCACCAGCCGAACTCATGACTGCCTTCTTCAGGGAGCGGGACTTGGCGTCGAAGATGGGGAAGTCGACGCAGGCGTTGTAGGTGTCAATGGAAACCATGGTGAACTCCTTGATTTACACCCAGTAGGGGACGCGGAAGCGCCAGAATTTCATGGCGAGCATGGCCAGGAAGAGACCGATGACGGTGCCGGCGAGAACGATGAGCCAGTGGTAGGTGGCCACGGGTTCGCCGATCAGTGGGGCGCGGACAATCTCGAGGTAGTGGTAGAGCGGGTTGAGCTCGGCGATGCGTGCGCGCTGGGCGACTTCGCCGCCTTGTTCGCGCAGGGTCTTGGTGGTCCAGACGATCGGGGTGACGTAGAACAGCAGCTGGACAAGGGCCTCAAGCAGGGGAGCAACGTCGCGGAAGCGGGTGGCGATGATGCCAAACAGCATGGTCACCCACACGCCGTTGATGATCATCAGGGCGAGCGCCGGAATGAATAGCAGCAGGTTCCACCCGAGAGGAATCCGGAACACCAGCACGAGGATCAGCCAGATCACCATGTTGTGGGCGAAGAACAGAAGTTGGCGCCACACTAACCGGTAGACGTGCACTGATAGAGCCGAGGGGAGTTGTTTGATCAGGCCTTCGTTCTCAATGAAGACATTCGCGCCGTCCTTGATACATCCGGAGATGAAGCCCCAGACGATGAAGCCGACGGTGACGTGAGGGAGGAACTCGCGCACGGAGATCTGGAAGAGCATCGAGTACAGCAGACCCAGGGCGAGTGACATCACGCCGGTGGCGATGGTGATCCACAGCGGGCCGAGCGTTGAGCGGCGGTAGCGCTGTTTGATGTCTTGCCAGCCGAGCTGGAGCCACAGTTCGTATTGGCCCCAGCCACGGGCGAGGTCGGCGCCGGCTGCGCCGAGTGTGGTCGACTTCGACGCGGGAGTGTCGTGGTTGGCTGCCGAGGTCATGCGGGAGACGTCGGCAAGCAGCTTTTCGTTGTCCTGCACTTGTCCCACCCTAGTGCCCTGCATGGGCCAAGTTGTGCAGGCATACTTGTTGCTTGTGGCGTGGGTGGTGTTCAATATCCACACACATTGATTTCGTCCGGAAGGGAGCGGGTCGTGGCTTACGATGTTGCCAGCGTGCGTGGGCTTTATACCTCACTTTCGGATGGGTGGACCTATCTCAATGCGCATGATTGCCCGCAGGTGCCGGAGCGCGTGTCGGCGGCGGTGGCGCGTTCTTTCCGGTTGGCTACGGCAGTAGCGGCGCCCGAGGTCAATGCGGGGTCGCACTCGCGGAAGGCAATGGGACGTCCGGAGGGGGAGGCGTTTGTGGCGTCGGCACGCCACGCGGTCGCGGATCTCGTGGGGGCGTCGGCCGAGCGTGTGGTGCTGGGCCCGAGTTTGCCGGTGCTGTATGCGTCGTTGGTTACGGCGATGGCGCCACTGTTCCGTCATGATTCTTCGGTTGTGCTGAGCCCGCTGGACGCGCCGGCGCTGACCGCGGCGTTGCGTCGCGCGCCGGCAAAGGTCCGCACGGCTCAGGCAGATTTGGGTACGGGCGAGGTCCCCGCGTGGCAATATGAGCAGCTTATCGACGGCACAACCCGCCTCGTCTCCCTCCCCGTCGCCCACCCGCAACTGGGCACGGTGAGTTCTGTCGCACAGATCGTTGATCGGGGGAGGGACCGTTCGCGTGCCTGGGTTGTCGTGGATGCCTCTTCTTATGCGCCATACCACGCGATTGATTTTGATGAGTGGGGCGCGGATGTCGTCGGCCTTGACTTGGGTGCTTTGGGTGGCCCGCACATGGCGGCGCTGGTGGTGCGCGATACTGCGATGTTCAAGCGCTTGGAGGCTCTGACTGGTGATGAGCGTTTAAGTGGCGCGGCGAAGCTGCAGCTTGATGTGTCGCCGGGCCTCGCTGGCGGTGCTGCAGGGCTGGTGGATCACCTCGCGGACCTCGTGCCACATGATGGTGGACGTTCCACGCGCCGGGCTCGGTTGGTCAAGGCGATGGGGGAGACGTCGTTGTACCTGGATGGCTTGCGCGATGATTTGTACACCTTCTTGGGCACATTGCCGGCGGTGCATATTCTTGGCGTGACTGGCGAGGCTGCGTCTGAGGCCAGCGAGGATCGTCTGCCGCGGCTGACTTTCGGTGTGCAGGGCGTGCCGTCGAAGACGGTGTATGAGCGTCTCTTCGACAATGGCATCGTGACCACGTTCACTGCCCCTGAACAGGCAACGCAGCTGCTCACTGAGATGGGCATTGAGGAAATGGGTGGCGCTGTCACCGTCGGCTTGGGCCCCTTCAACACCGAAGCGGACGTGGAGCAGCTCATCCGGGTTGTCGCGTCCTTGGCTTAAAGGGTCCGGTTCCGGCATTAACTGGGACACAAGAAGCTGTGTTGTAAGGTGATTAAGTCGCACTTGCATAGGCGACGAGGAGACGTGGCAGAGCGGCCGAATGCACTGGTCTTGAAAACCAGCGAGGGTCACACCTCCGGGGGTTCAAATCCCCCCGTCTCCGCAAGATGAAGTCCCCCGGTTCTGGTTAACCCAACTAGCCAGAACCGGGGGACTTTAGCTCTTGAAAAGCTCTTTTCAGATTACAGGTGGCGAGTGATCTGCTGCGCCATGAAGCGGGAGCCTGCGGGGGTGGGGTGCAGGCCCATGTTGTGCTCTGCATTGGTGTCAATGGCACCGGCGACCCAGCGCTGCGAATCACGTGCACAGGTGCTGTGGTGACGCGATGGGTGCATCATTTCCACGTAGGTGGCACCGGAGGCAGCGGCAGCTGCGCGCTGGTTGGCGCGGTTGATGTTCTCAATGCGGTGCAGGGTGGGGAAGGGGATGCCCAGCGGTGCGTTTGGCACCACGTTGATGAAGCAGAGGCTGTTCAGACGGTCCGGCTCGGTGACGGAGAGGGAGCCGCTGATCAGGATTTTTGCGCGCGGGGCTGCAGCGCGTGCCTTGGCCACGGCGCGACGAATGTTGTTGACGTAGTCGGCGCGCATCTTGCCCTCGTTGAGCGGGTCAGCACCGCGCTGGATGCCGTACGGGCCGAAGTCGTTCATGCCCACTGCGATGACAACGGCACGGGTGCCGCGGTGAATGTCGCCGGCGGCGATAGCACGGTCGACCTTGCCGGGGATGACGTGGGAGGACTCGGCGGTGCAGGAGTAGTCCGCGATGGGTGCGCGGGCGACAGCGCCGAGCTGGCGCGGCCAGTTATTCGGCGCCTGCAGGCAGCCGCTACGGCTGGGGTAGGTGCCCCACACGAAGTGCTTGATCTGCGGGATCTGAACCTTCTTCAGGGTGTTGCGCAGTTCATCCGGGTTGGAGGTGTACGAGTCGCCGAAGGTGACGATGTTGCCGTTTGGGGCAGCGTCAGCGGACGGGACCATGGCGCCAGCACCGATGGTGGTTGCAGCAATCGCAGCTGCAGTGAGCATGCGCGCCAGACGGGGCTTGCGGCGGTTAAAAAATGACATTAATGAGCCTCAGTTCATCGCATGGGGCAGTTGTGAAAATTTTATACTAGCGGAGAGTTAAGGAAACCGTAAGAACTACCTGGATATTAGTTCGTTTGAACAAAACAGATTGAGTAGAAAAATCCCGCTCCCAGCGAGAATGCCAGGAACGGGAAAGGGGGCAGTTAGGCAGCGGCTGCGCCGAGACCAGCGGTCTTGAAAATGGCCTCAACGATCCAGCTGGCAATAGCCATGACGATCGCGCCGAAAAATGCAGCCCAGAAGCCACTGATTTCCAGACCGGTGCCAAGACCGTTGGAGATCCAGCCGACGATAGCGAACAGCAGGGCATTGACCAACAACGAGAACAAGCCCAAGGTGAGAATCCGCAGCGGAAGGCTAAGCAGCTTCACCACTGGGGAGATAAAGGCGTTGACAAACATGAACACCAACGCAACCCAGATGAAGGCGACAGCGCCGCCCATCACTTCGACGCCAGGAACGATAAGGGTGACGAGCCAGAGTGCGATGGCGGTGGCCACGACATCAATTGCGAAACGCATGAGTTTCCTCCTCAATCATTATTCAAATTTTCGGGCACCACCCACCGTACTGATTAGGTGCGACTAGTGGAGATCCTCGGGTAGAAAGGTTAGCGCCGAGTATTCACCGTTTCCGCCGTTGAGGATTCCAGCCAAGCAGCCAGATTCCGCGTAGACGGGTGCGCCGGAATCACCCGGCTTGGAGGAATTATTGGTCAGCACATATTCGGCCGGGTAGGACTGCCCGAACGCTTCCGCGTCCTTCTTTACCGGCTCTGAGACGATCGCGCCAGATTGCTCGCCGGAAAACGCACCGTCCATAGTCACAGCAGTAGTGGGCGCAGGCTTATCGACGCATGCCTTCACCGCATCCGGTGTTTCATACTCCTTCTCCAAGGAGATGACGGCGAGATCAACGCCCTTGCCGTCGACGAGGTAATTATCGGTGATTTTTCCAACGACATGATCGCCGTCGCGCACTTCCGCTCCTTCCGGGCCACAGTGGCCAGCGGTGATGGCGGTGTCATCATTAAGGAAGGTCACCGAGCACTTATTCACGGTCTCACCATCGATATGCGTGGTCACAACTGGTGTTGTCGACGCTTCAGCTTGGGAACCAAAAGGGAAGACAGCTGCTGCACCAGCGGCAGCGCCGACAGCGAGTGCTGCTCCTAAAACGAGGTGGCGGCGTTTCTTCTTCTGTGCCTGGTCATGTGTAGGTGAGGGGGCTGAATTCTGAGCGGACATTGTGGCGAATGATCTCCTTGTGCAGATGCGGGAGTTCTAGCGGTTGCGGATAATGCGTTCTTCAGACAGGCGTCGAGTAGCGATGATTGGAGGTAGCGCCACGACCGCACTGGCGACCAGCATGAGCGGAATGGTGAAGCTGGGTGCGTCACGGATAGCAGCGGCGATGCCAGTTAGGGCAGAAGTGAGGACGAGAGCCAGGAACATGATCGCGGCCTTCCCGAGACCACGGGTGTACAAGATGAACCCGTGGAGGAAGAGAGCGCCGGCAACAATGGAAAGAGCCATGGCCGCGGCTGTTCCGGGATGAATCCCGACGAGAAGGCTCGCGGTGAGCGCGCCCAAACCAGCAAAGATGGAGTGCGTGAGCGCAAAGCGATGAATCTGCTGCTTGAGGTAGCCGGGAATGAAGAAGCCCGGTGTGAAGGTGCCCAGCCGACGGGCAAAAGCGAGCTCGGTACTGAAGATGGCCACGAGCGATGCAGATGAAACGACCGTGTCTGTTGGAACAGTGTCGCGGAGAGGGATGACTGTTGCTGCGACGATGATGGGGCCGACGAGCGAGAACCCACCGCCACGGATGAATCTTTCAATCTGATCGTGCCCATTGGCCAGTGCTGTTTCGTGGCCAATGAGGATCAGGTTTTGAATGAGCAAGACACCAGCCGTCAACGCGATGAGCGCAGGTGATGCCTGAGTGATGATGCTCAAGGCAATGAACAATGCGATTGCCAGGAGTTCAACGGCAGTCAGGCCGGCGATGGCCCTTTCCACGCGGGTGCCGGGCCAATTCATCGTGGAGGAGCCCAATGACAATGCACGCGAATCTGAAGCGGAAAGAGCGAGCAGACCTATCCACGCGAAAGTGAAGGCAATGACATTGCTGATGAGTTCGAGGTGGCTGGAGACGAGGAGGATTCCCGCGATCGTCGCAAAGCGGAAAGCGTGACGGACGATTCGGGTGCTGGTCTCAGCAGGGAAATAGCTTGACCGAAGAAGCGCGATGGTGCGTGAATTCAAATTCATGATGCTTCGCGGAGGTGGCCGTCGTTGATCTCCCACGTGGTGTCGATGGGAAGCAGGTGGTCGACCGACCTGTGCGAGACGATCAGGGCAGCTGCCCCGGCCTCAACCTGCTCCTTGATCAGCCGTGCCATGACCTCTTGGCCATAGAGATCCACTTCTTCAAATGGTTCGTCGAGGAAGAGAATGCGTCGCGGCCGCGCCACCACAGGAAGAAACAATGCTTTTTTGCGATTGCCCGATGACAGGTTCGCGATCAGCTCTTTTTGCCGTCCGCGGCCACCGAGCTCTTCCCACAGGGCAGTGACTTCTTCTGTTGGGAGTGAGAAACCCGATGAGATGAGTGCGAGCCAGTTCTGCAGCACGAGGTTGGGGTACCCAGCGATGGTGCTGGGCATGTATCCGATTTCCTCCTGGTACTGCTTGGAACCCGGATTATGCGGATAAGCCCACGTGCCGTGGCGGAGCGGGATGAGCCCCAAAGCGGAATCAATCAGCGTGGTCTTGCCGACGCCGTTGGCGCCAACAAGTCGAGTGATCGTTCCGGGGTGCAGCTTGAAATCCACGCCCTCAAGAAGCACTTTGTCACCATGCCCGACACTCGCGCCTTTGAGGAACGGGATTGCTTCACTCATACTCATCGATCCCCTGGGGTTTATGCCTCGAGCAGTTCGCGGATCTCGGCGTAGCCACGATCGTAGAACTCCGTAGCCTTCTTCGTGTCCACGATTTCCTTGCTGCGCGGGGAAAGCTGCACCGTGGTCGGGCTGTTCTCATCAGCACCTTCCTGGACATCGATATTCATCGGTGCCTGGTAGTCATCGGTGAGGAATACACCGATCATCTTGTACTTGAACAGGCTGCCGACCTTGGCGCTCATCAGGTCCTTGCTCTCTTCTTCGATCTTGAAATTATCGAGCGGGGAGAGACGGTTCTTGATTTCGTCGATGGACAGAGTGGTCGTGAACTGGGTGCTGTGCATGATTGCTCTCCGATCTGTCTGTGTCGGTTAAAGAAATTCTAGAAGTTTTGGCTTGTTTGAAGGATTGTTTGTAGGGAGATAAAAGGTGGAAGTAGTTGCCCGTGAAGGGGCGTAATCCCAGCTACGGTACCTTTTAGCTGGAATCACGGGCCTTCCATGAGCGAGTAATAGCTCTACTGGTTAGTACTGATTAGTCGCCATCGGTGAAGTAATCGATGGCGCCGCCTACTGCGCCGGTGACTGCACCGCCGACACCACCAACAGCAGCGCCCGGACCGCAGCCGACGCCGGCACCGCCGATGGCGCCGGTCACGCAGCCACCTGCTGCACCGGTGACAGCACCCTTAGCTGCGCCGCCACCAACTTCGCTCCAGAAGCCGTATTCGTTGATCTCCACTGCCTGGGCCTGCTCAGCGGTCAGGACTTCAGTGGCAGGAGCGTCGGTGTCTGCATTCGCGATGGCCGGGGAGATGGCGACAGCGCCGAGCGCGCCGAATGCGCCGATGGCTGCGATGGAGGTGCGTGCGTTGAGTTTGGACATAGGCAAAGGTTTTCCTTTCCTCGGTAGGGCCGAGACCGCGCATGGTGAAGCGTTCGGCAGTCTCGAATGAAGTGAATGGTGTGTGAGATGAACGGGGTGAAACCTCCGCGATCATTCGGGAGCTGTCGAAGCCTCGCTGCGGAACGTTCCTCGGTGGTGTGCACCGCGTTCACCAACGACGCTAAGTGCGGTTGTCTTGGCCCTTCAACGACTGCACCGTTCAAGTTGTGGACACGTTATTTGGAAGTTGTTAATCCGTAATAAGAATTTCGGAGCTATGAAGGCAAAGAAAAACGCCCTTAAGCAGGGCGTTTAAGAGGTGTTGGTGGGGCTAATATTGCTTAGGAAAGCGCATTCCACGCTGACAGGAATTCATCAGCTTCTTCCTGGTTGGTCACAGTGATGCGCAAGCCTTCCGGGAAGGCACGGACAAGGATTCCACGGGTTGCCAGCTGTTGCGCAAGATCAGCGGAATCACAATCGGGCACCCACACGAAATTCGCTTGCGAGTGCTGCGCGCCGACAGCATCGGCGACGTCATCGCGGACAGCGACGGTGTCTTCGACTCGTGCGAGGAGCTCTTCGGAATGCTGGAGCGAAGCGATCGCACCAGCCTGTGCGACGGAGCTGACCTGGAACGGAACGCCCACCTTGTCCACGGCCGTGATCAGTTCGGGGTTGCCAAAGGCATAACCGACACGGACGCCAGCCAGGCCATAAGCCTTGGAAAATGTGCGCAGGCAGATCAGATTCGGGTAGTCGCGCCATTCGTCCTGGCCATTGACGGCAGTGGTGTCGCGGTTGAACTCAAAATAAGCCTCATCCAGCGCGACCGTGACGTGCTCTGGAACTTCGGCCATGAAGTCATGGAATTCAGAAGTCGACAGAACTGCACCGGTTGGATTGTTGGGGGAGCAGAGGAAGATCAGGGACGTTTTTTCGTCGATAAGCGAAAGCATGCGCTTGAGGTCATGCGCGCCGTCGATAAGCGGCACGGGGCGTGGCTCGGCGCCGGTGATGCGGCAGAAGATCGGGTACGCCTCAAAGCTGCGCCACGGGAAGATGATGTTGTTGTCCGGGGTGGACGTGGCCTGCGCCAACTGCTGGCACAGTGCGGAAGAACCGCAGCCAACGGCGATATTTTCCGGCTCGACACCCAAGTGCTGGCTGAGTGCGCGCTTCAGTGAAACCGCGCCCATGTCCGGGTAACGGTTGCCACCTGCTGCTGCCTTGGCCATCGCTTCTGCAGCGGCGGGTAGTGGAGTGCCGGCAACCTCATTAGAAGACAGCTTCAACGCATCCGGGTCGGTCTTACCCGGCACGTAAGTGGGAATGGCATCAAGGTCGTGGCGGATCATGGGTAGTTAGTCTAGGTGCCGTGCCCGCACCTGGGTGCGCTACCCAAGTTTTTGTTCGACCGCCGGGTTGTGGGTAGTGTGTAACAAGGCTATGGAGATGTGCCAGAGTGGCCGATTGGGGCTCCCTGCTAAGGAGTTGACCTTTCACGAGGTCCGCAGGTTCAAATCCTGTCATCTCCGCCATGCGCCCGTAGCTCAACGGATAGAGCATCTGACTACGGATCAGAAGGTTGGGGGTTCGAATCCCTCCGGGCGCACCAATGTCCTCAGTCGCGACATAGTTGACAGATCAGTCGCGACATGGTGGACAAACCGGCGTCTTGGTTTTTATTTTTCCAAGGCGCCGGTTTTGGTTTTTAGGTCAGGGGTGGGTCGCCTATTCGCCAGTATGGTTTTTGGGAGTGGCGGGATGCGTCGAACTAGTTTGCCTGGACGGTTTGAGGGTTAAGTAGCAAAAAGTGTGTCCGCTCGGCGTGTCGCGGGGCGGACATTTCT
>NZ_CAMXWS010000016.1 GCF_947253065.1 uncultured Corynebacterium sp. | reverse complement strand
TGCCGGAGTACTTCAAGATTCTGGCGGGTGATGGTGATGAGACCATCTTGGGTTTGTCTGATGGTACGACGATGACGGGTGCGGAGTTCCTTGCGGAGCATTACGGCAAGGATTTAGAGGTTGGTTTGTTCCATCCGCAGGCGGGTCCGGTGAATTTGTATGACACTAAGCGTCTTGCGAATCGGAAGCAGCGTGATTTAGCCCGGGCTACCTTGACGATGTGTCCGGTGCCGGATTGTCGGCATGCTGCGGATCATTGTCAGGTTCATCATGTGACCCCGTGGGTGGCTGGTGGGCAGACGAATATGAACAATCTGTCGGTGTTGTGTAGGTATCACAACCTCACCAATGATGATGACCCACTACGAAAACGCCGGGGTCGAATACGCATCCGGCATGGAACACCAGTGTGGGTTTCGCCACGTGGGAAACCCGTGCCGAACACCACGCACCAATACGGTGCAATGCACCTGCTGTTCGGGCAATGACCGGAAGATAGCTAGCCAGAAACCTTGGTTGTGCGGAACCCAAGGTGCGCGAAGCATGCCCGCGCGAAACCCAATCAGCCCGGGAACCAACCGCGCGAAACCCAATCAAAAGCGGCCGTAGGCACACGCTGATTACGCATGCCTACGGCCGCGCAGCCACGCCCAAAAACCTTTAGCGCAACAGGTCGCGTGTTTTCACGGCTGCAGCCGAACTGACGTGGGCAATTGGTTACGAGAGCGTCGCGTACATGATCGCCTTGATCGAGTGCATGCGGTTCTCGGCTTCGTCGAAGACCTTGGATTGGGTGGATTCGAAGACTTCGTTGGTGACTTCCATTTCGGTGATGCCGAATTTCTCGGCAATGTCCGCGGCGACGGTGGTTTTGGTGTCGTGGTACGACGGCAGGCAGTGCATGAAGATGGCATCAGGAGCAGCTTTGGCCATAACGGCACTGGTGACGCGGTAGGGCTCGAGAAGTTTGATGCGTTCTTCCCAGATATCATCCGGTTCGCCCATGGAGACCCAGATGTCGGTGTAGACGACGTGGGCGCCGGTGACGGCTTCGTCGACGTCTTCGGTGAGGGTGATGGGGGCGGAGGAGGGGAGGGCAGTGCAGGCGTCGATAAGCGATTGCTCTGGCATTTGCTCTTTGGGGCCGCACGCGACGAAGTGGATGCCCAGCTTGGCGCACACAACCATGAGCGAATTGGCGACATTATTGCGCGCATCACCCATGTAAACGAGCTTGAGGCCACGGAGCCCTTGCGGGAAATTTTCCTCGATGGTGAGCATGTCGGCGATCATCTGGGTGGGGTGGAATTCGGTGGTCAGGCCGTTCCAGACGGGGACACCGGCGTTTTCGGCGAGCTCTTCAACGATTTCCTGGCCGTAGCCGCGGTATTCGATGCCGTCGAACATTCGCCCCAGCACACGGGCGGTGTCGGCGATGGATTCCTTCTTGCCCATCTGCGACGAACCTGGGTCGAGGTACGTCACGCCCATGCCAAGATCACGGCCGGCGACCTCAAATGAGCAGCGCGTGCGTGTGGAGGTCTTCTCAAACAGCAGCACAATATTCTTGCCCTCGAGGTAGCGGTGCGGCGTGCCGGTGAGTTTGAGGTTCTTGAATTGCCGCGACAGGTCAATCAGGTAGCGGATTTCCTCAGGCATGAAATCGAGCAGTTTCAGAAAATTGCGGCCGGACAGACTGATAGGCATTGGGTGCTCCTCTCTTTTCGTCCTATCCTATTTGCGCATATCGCTTATCGACGCCAAAACCCATGTTCGCTACCAGCGAACACCCCCGTGAACTGCTATTTTGTTCCGTTTTCGAGGTTTGTCCTTTCGAGGCGGGATTGCTTCGTGTACATGCGCGTTATGGTGGGTGGAACTTAAAACCAATTAGCTCTTAGTTAGCTCTTAGTTAGCTCTGACCAACAGCGAAAAAAGGGGTTGCCACATGTTCGAGCGGTTTACCGACCGTGCGCGTCGCGTGATCGTCCTGGCCCAGCAGGAAGCACGCGATTTGAACCACAATTACATCGGCACCGAGCACATTCTGCTTGGTTTGATCCAGGAGGGCGAGGGCGTTGCAGCAAAGGCGCTCGAGTCGATGGGGATCAACCTGGAGGACGTGCGTCGTGAGGTTATCGACATTATTGGCCGCGGCACCCAGCCACACACGGGCCACGTGCCGTTCACGCCGCGTGCGAAGAAGGTGCTGGAGCTCGCGCTGCGTGAGGGCCTGCAGATGGGGCACAAGTACATCGGCACTGAGTTCCTGCTGCTCGGCCTGATCCGTGAGGGTGAGGGCGTTGCTGCGCAGGTGCTGATCAAGCTTGGTGCGGATCTGCCGCGTGTGCGTCAGCAGGTTATTCAGCTGCTCTCCGGTTACGAGGGTGGCGACGGCCAGAACCCCGAGGTCGCCGAAGGTCAGGGTGGCAACGGCCCGAGCTTGGCCGGCGCTGGCTCTGCCCAGGGCGGCATTGGTGGCCCACGTGGTGGTGGCGGCGAGCGTTCCAATTCGCTGGTGCTCGACCAGTTCGGCCGCAACCTGACCGCTGCTGCGAAGGAAGGCAAGCTCGACCCGGTCGTCGGACGCGACAAGGAGATCGAGCGCATCATGCAGGTGCTGTCGCGCCGCACGAAGAACAACCCGGTGCTGATTGGTGAGCCGGGCGTGGGTAAGACTGCTGTCGTTGAGGGACTTGCGCTGGACATTGCTAATGGCAAGGTCCCGGAGACGCTGAAGGACAAACAGGTCTACTCGCTCGACCTGGGCTCCCTGGTTGCGGGCTCTCGTTACCGTGGCGATTTCGAGGAGCGCCTGAAGAAGGTTCTCAAGGAAATCAACCAGCGCGGCGACATCATCCTGTTCATCGACGAGATCCACACTCTCGTCGGCGCCGGTGCTGCTGAAGGCGCGATCGATGCGGCTTCGTTGCTGAAGCCGAAGCTCGCTCGCGGTGAGCTGCAGACCATTGGTGCGACCACGCTGGATGAGTACCGCAAGCACATCGAGAAGGACGCTGCGCTCGAGCGTCGTTTCCAGCCGGTGCAGGTGGATGAGCCGAGCATCGAGGACACCATCCAGATTCTCAAGGGCCTGCGTGACCGCTACGAGGCGCACCACCGTGTGTCCTACACCGACGACGCGCTTGCTGCCGCAGCGAACCTGTCGGACCGCTACATCAACGATCGTTTCCTGCCGGATAAGGCCGTCGACCTGCTCGATGAGGCTGGCGCTCGCATGCGCATCAAGCGCATGACCGCTCCGGAAGGCCTCCGCGAGGTCGACGACCGCATCGCGGACGTGCGCAAGGAGAAGGAAGCGGCGATCGACGCCCAGGACTTCGAGAAGGCGGCCGGTCTGCGCGATACCGAGCGTAAGCTCGGCGAAGAGCGCGCGGAGAAGGAGAAGCAGTGGCGCTCCGGCGAGCTGGAGGACATCGCTGAGGTCGGCGAGGAGCAGATCGCGGATGTGCTCGCGCACTGGACCGGCATCCCGGTGTTCAAGCTCACCGAGAGTGAGTCGAACCGTCTCCTTAACATGGAGGAGGAGCTGCACAAGCGCATCATCGGCCAGGACGACGCAGTCAAGGCTGTCTCGCGTGCGATCCGCCGTACCCGCGCGGGCCTGAAAGACCCGCGTCGCCCGTCCGGTTCGTTCATCTTCGCCGGCCCGTCCGGCGTGGGTAAGACCGAGCTGTCGAAGGCGCTCGCGGAATTCCTCTTCGGCGAGGAGGACGCGCTCATCCAGGTCGACATGGGTGAGTTCCACGACCGCTTCACCGCTTCCCGCCTGTTCGGTGCGCCTCCGGGATACGTCGGCTACGAGGAGGGTGGCCAGCTCACGGAGAAGGTGCGCCGTAAGCCGTTCTCGGTCGTGCTTTTCGACGAGATCGAGAAAGCCCACAAGGAGATCTACAACACCCTCCTGCAGGTGCTCGAAGAGGGCCGGCTTACCGACGGCCAAGGCCGCAACGTCGACTTCAAGAACACCGTCTTGATCTTCACCTCGAACCTGGGTACCTCCGATATTTCGAAGGCTGTTGGTCTCGGCTTCACCGGCGACAGCGCTACCGATGCGGATGCTCAGTACGAGCGCATGAAGAACAAGGTTCACGACGAGCTGAAGAAGCACTTCCGCCCTGAGTTCTTGAACCGTATCGACGAGGTCGTGGTCTTCCACCAGCTCACCCAGGAGCAGATCGTGGAGATGGTCGAGCTTCTGGTCAAGCGCCTGGAGAAGAACCTCGAGGCTCAGGACATGGGCATCGAGCTTTCGAGCGCTGCCAAGAACCTGCTTGCCGCCCGCGGCTTCGACCCGGTGCTTGGTGCTCGTCCTCTCCGTCGCACTATCCAGCGCGAGATCGAGGATGTTCTGTCCGAGAAGATCCTCTTCGGTGAGATCGGTGCCGGCGAGATCATCGAGGTCGATGTGAAGAACTGGGACGGCAAGACCGACAGTCCGCGTGACTACGAGTCCGCCGAGTTCACCTTCTGCCCGAAGCCGAAGCCTTTGCCTGAGGACACCTTTGGCGACCTCGACGAGGAAGATGTTCGCGATATCGCCCCGGAGGACGGCCAGGAGGACGTGCAGATCCGTGCGACGACTCCGCCGGACCCTGATGAGGCGCCGGATACGGACACCGACGCCGACGCTGAAGCCGACGCCGACGCTGGCTCCGACGCCGACGGCAACACGGAGCTGCTCGACCGCCCACGCGACGAGGACAGCAGCGATGAGACCGGCGACGACGGCGACAAAGCCTAACCGCGCCCCCTAAACAGGGATCTCCCCGCGCACCGATGGGTGCGCGGGGAGATCCTTATTAGAAGGTGCCGCAGTTGGAACGGTTGGGCACGTCGTTGAAGCGATCCATCATCCACATTATCGACGGCGCGAGATGGGAATACACGCCAATCGCGTGGTTCACACCGCTCTTCACTCCCGGCGTGAGCGGGGGAAGGGCGCTGTCGTAGAAGGACACATTCGCGCCAAGGGAGCAGTGATCACGTGCGAGCTGAACGACCTGGCTAGTGGGGACAACATCGTCATTGCCGGCTGTCGAGATCATGATGGGGGAGGAGGGGGCGCGGCGGCCGAGCTTTTGGTCGTCGACAAGCTTGCGCATTTCGGGGCGCTCGGTGACAGCCTCGCTGATGTTCTTCCCGCTCGTGGTGAACGCGCGCGAATCGCGCAGACCCCAACGCACGGCACTATCCGCAATGCACGCACTAGCTGTCGACGCCAAAAACTCCCGACCCTTCTCATTGAACACCGGCTCAAGCGCCGGCCCGAGCTCCGGGTACCGCTCCTGCCAGCTGTTCAACGCGTAACCGAGCACCGCGGTGATGGTGGAATTGTCGGCGCCACGCATCGTGGCCAGAAGGTCCGCGGGTGGCGCGCCTGCGAAAGTCGCCTTCACATTCAACTCAGGGGCGTATGTGTCAGCGAGCTCTGCCGCCGCAGCAGCCGCACCGCCGCCCTGCGAATAACCCCAGAATCCGACAGGTGCGCCCTTCGGAGTGACAGCGCGGGCGGCATCAAGCATCGCGTGCGCCTCCTCCTCATGCAGCACGTATGTGTGCGCGCCAGGGGTGCCCAGCCCGATGTAATCTGTCACCACAACACGCATGCCCAGCAGAGCTGCTGCATGGTAATTCGGCAGCTCATAATTCGTGCCCAAGGAGCCCGTCTTCGGGTCGACTTGCCCCATCATCCACGTGCCTCGCGACGGCGCACATGCATCCCCCGAGCCACGCGTTCCAGGACCAAACACCACCGTCGGACGCGGCCCCTTGCCACGCCACGGGTTCGCCGGCTCAATGACGGCACCGCTGACCGGGACGACATCACCGTGCACGGTCGTGGAGGTGTACAGGATCCGTTTTCCGTAGCCGTAGAAATTCGGGCCCAGGATATTCAGCAAGTGGGGCGCAGGCTGCTTGCGCACGATCTTGCCTGGTCGGTCGAGCTGCTCTTGGGGTACGGGGGCGTCGTAAAACGCGTCGTAGCCTTGCACTGGGTTGCCGCCCGGAGTGGTCGCAGCGTGGTGCAGGCCGCCGCGGATTTCCTCCACGGTCTGTGCCCCGGCGGGTGCAGGAACGAGCGCCGCGAGGCACAACGAAGCAGCAGCGACGGCTGCGGCGATGGGGCGCGAAGAAGTGATGCGAATCATGCGAAGGATACTAAGCGAAACTCATCTGCCCCCGGGTTTTGACGACGAAACTAGGGGGTAACCGTAAGATGAGTGGCTATGGGTCTGCTGTACAGGGATAAGAAGAAGGTCGGCAAGAATTCGTGGATCAACGTGTCCAAATCGGGTGCGTCTATGTCGACGAAGATGGGGCCGCTGACGATCAACTCACGCGGTGGCGTGTGGGTGAAGCTGCCCGGCGGGCTGACGTACCGCGGGCGTTGGAAATAAGCTCCCCCGCTCTAGGGGAGGCGGAAGCGCCCGTCGGCGTCTTGGACGGTGAGGCCGTCTTCGATGAGTGAGTAGAGGGCGCGTGAGCGTTGGGCGTCGTCGGGCCAGACGACGTCGATGGCGGATTGGGGGACGGGGCCGTCGGTTTCGCGGAGGACTTTCATGATTTTGCCGCGGACCTGCCGGTCGGTGCCTGCGTATTTCTGGACTTTGCGGCGGGCGAGCTCTTCGGCGGTGGGCGCTGGTGAGCCGGCGGCGAGCCAGGCGCAGTCATCACGCAGGGGGCACTCGTCGCACGCAGGGTTTTTCGCGGTGCACACGAGCGCGCCGAGTTCCATGAGGCCGGCGGAGAAGACGGCGGGTTCGTCGTCGGGAAGCAGCGCGGCAACCCATTCGAGCTCGGCTTTTTGGGGGCGCGCCATGGGCCGGCCGAGGACGGCGCGGGCGTAGACGCGGCGGACGTTGGTGTCCACAACAGGCACGGCGGCGCCAAACGCGAAGGCGGCGACGGCACGGGCTGTGTAGTCGCCGATGCCAGGTAGGGCGAGGAGGGAATCGACGGAGGAGGGGACGGCGTCGTTAAGCGCTTGTGCGCATTCTTTGAGGCGGAGCGCGCGGCGCGGGTAGCCTAGGGTGCCCCATGCGCGGAGGACGGCGTCGGTGGGTGCGGCGGCGAGGTCGCCGGGCGTGGGCCAGCGGGCGATCCACTCTTCCCAGATGGGCGCGACGCGGGCGACGGGAGTTTGGTGGCTCATCACCTCGGACAACAGGATGCCCCACGGGGTGGTGCCGGGGCGACGCCACGGCAGGTCGCGGGCGTTTGCGCGGTACCAGGCGGAGACCTTCGCGGGATCAATCACAATGCGTGCAACAATAGTGGGTATGCCTTTCAGGAAGATTCCGCGGGATGCGTGGGCGCACCTTGAAGCGGGTAACGCGAGGTTCGCCAGCGACAGCCCGGAGCACCCAAACACCAACGCTTATCGACGCACCGAGCTCCTCTCCGGCCAAGCCCCCTTCGCCGCCGTGCTGGCGTGTTCAGATTCGCGCGTGCCGGTCGAGATGCTTTTCGACGTCGGCCTAGGCGACCTCTTCGTCATCCGCACCGCCGGGGGCTGTGTTGACGCGGCGGTGACCGGTTCTCTGGAATACGCGGTGAAATCGCTCGGCGTGTCGCTGATTGTTGTGCTGAGTCACGAGAGCTGCGGTGCGATCGGTGCGGCAGCGTCGTCGTTTGAGGAAGGCGACCTGCCCGCGGACCTGACGCGCGTGTTCGTGGAAAAGATCGCGCCGAGCGTTCTGGCAGCGAAAAGAGCTGGTCGTGAGGATCGCGCCGGGATCGAAGAAGTTCACGCCGAAGTGACCGCCGAACACATCATCGCGCGTATCCCATCCCTGCGGACCGAGCTTGAAAATGGCACCGTTGGTGTCGTCGCCGCAAGATACAGGCTTGAAGATGGCCGCGTCACAAGCGTTCAGGAGCATTTCGCGGGTTAGGATCACGGTGTGACACACCAACCGCCGAACCGCCCAAGACGTTTTGACCGCGACCGCAACCTGAACCGCGGCCTGGACCGCGATTTCGATCGCAGTGCTGATACAGATTCTGCCGCCGGCAGCTCTGCTGACCTGCACTCGGACGGGCGTCCGTTGCCGCAGGAGATCTACACGCGGCGCCGTGTAGCTGCCGTCGTGGTGATTCTGGCTGTGGTTGCGCTGGTTGTGTGGGCGCTGTCCGCGATGGCGCGCTCGGGTGGGGACGACACCACTAAGACCCCCACCGCCCCACCCACCACCTTGGTGACAACACCAACGGAGCCGAATCCCGACGAGGATGGGGACGGCGCAGACAAGGCAACGGAAACTGACGCGACGGACGCGAAGTCCAGCGATGCCGCAGCGACTGAAGACGAGAAGCCCGAAGACCCGGAGAAATCCGAGGACGCTGAGGCTCTCGCGGCGAAGAAGACCTGTGAGCTCAAAGACCTGCAGCTGACTGCAGAGGTGAACAAGACTGCTTTCAGCCCACAGGACACGGCGGAGGACCGGAAGTTCTCCGTGGTGATCCACAACCCGACGGGTGCGGACTGTGTCATCAACACCGATGAGAGCCAGCTCCGTTTCGCTGCCTACTCGATTGGCCGTGAGGGTTTCCAGCAGATCTGGAGCGACACGGACTGCAATAAGCCGATGATCGCAGGCCAGGAGACCTTTGCTGCTGGCGAGAGCCGCAAGTTCACCGCTGCCTGGTCGGGGCTTGGTTCCGCGCCGGGGCAGTGCGATGCTCGTCCGGCGGCTGGTCCGGGTGCATACGCTGCGGTTGGCTACCTGGGCGATAATGGTTCCGCGCCGGTGACGTTCAACATCACCGAATAGCTCGGACTACCCGAAGCGCCGCAGCCCCTCCACGATGTGGCGCGCCCACAGTGGCGAAACATTCTCGGCCTCGGCGAGCCGTTCAGCATCGGCTTCGCGGATAGCGTTCAAATCGCCGAATTCAGCAACGATGTAGTCGATCAAGAACTTCTGCACGCGCGGGATACGCTTCAGCGCACGGTAGCCGCGTGGAGTGACGTCCTCCATGAGATTCTCCTCGGTGGCGGGCAGCCCCAACGTGCTGGCCAGAGCTGATGTGTTGAGGAGTTCAGGGTCGGGGAGGAGGGAGAGGCGGTCGAGGGTGTCGTCGATAAGCGAATTGCTTGGCGCGCCGTCGGCGACGACGTAATCGCACACGAGCATGGCGATGTCTTGGTAAATGCTGCCGCGTAGCTCGCTGAGCTGGAGGCGGAGTTGGCGGGCGTCGGCGCCGAGCTCGAGGATCTGGTCATCGACGTCGCGCGCGGCGCGCTGCAGGAGCAGCTGACGCTGCAAGAGGTGCAGGACATCCTCGACGGTGGCGTAACGGTTCATCTCTGCGACGCTGAGGCGCTGGTTCGCCTTGTCCACGCGCGAGCGGTACTGCTCCACGGTCGCGATCGCCTGGCGGGCACGCGTCATCAGCACCACGGGCTCCTCGATGACGTGGCGCTTCCCGTCGGCGTAGACCGTAACAATATTCATCGACGCCGACACGGACACCACCGGAACCCCCGTGTGCAGGGCTGTGCGCTCGGCCGCGCGGTGGCGGGTGCCCGTCTCGGTGGTTGGGAATGTCGGCGATGGCACGAGCTGCACATTCGCGCGCGTGATGCGGGTGGCGTCGTCGGAGAGGATGACGGCGCCGTCCATCTTGGACAGCTCGCGCAGCAGCGTCGGGGTGAATGGCACGTCGAATTCGATGCCGCCGTCGCAGATTTCGGTGACTTCGGGGCCGTCGCCAAGCACGATGAGCGCGCCGGTGTGGCCACGTTTGATGCGCTCGAGCCCGTCGCGAAGCTGCGTGCCGGGCGCGAGACGCTGGAGCGTGTCACGCATGAAGGTCATAAGAAACGCAGTCTACTTCCGCTTATCGACGCACGCGATCGCCTCCCCCAGCGTCCCCACCCCCTGGACTTTCATGCCGGGGATGCTTGTGCCGTTGCCTGTCGGAACGATCGCGTTCTCGTAGCCGAGGCGCGCTGCTTCCGCGAGGCGTCGGTCGAGGTTAGGGACGCGGCGCAACTCGCCTGCGAGACCGACCTCGCCGATCACGACCGTCTTGGGTGGCAGTGGCTGGTTGTGCAGGCTTGACCAGGTCGCGAGAGCTACCGCCAAGTCCGTTGCCGTTTCTGTGATGCGCATTCCGCCGACGGTGGCGACGTATGCGTCCTTGTCGTTCGTGCGCTCCCCGCAGCGTGCTTGGAGGACCGCGAGGACCATGGGCACACGGTTGAAGTCCAGGCCGGTGACGACGCGACGCGGCGATTTGTTCACCGGGTCGACGGTCAGCGCTTGGACTTCGGCGAGGATGGGGCGGACGCCGTCCATCGCCACGGTGACTGCCGAGCCATCCGGAGTTTGGCCGCGGTGGGAAAGGAATAAGCCGGACGGGTCGGGGACTTCGCGGATGCCGTCGGAGGTTTGCTCGAAGCAGCCGACCTCGTCGGTGGCACCGAAGCGGTTCTTCATTCCGCGCAGCATGCGCAGGCTGGTTTGACGGTCGCCCTCAAAAGTCAGCACCACGTCGACGAGGTGTTCGAGAACGCGGGGGCCTGCGACATTGCCGTCTTTGGTCACGTGGCCGACGAGCAGGATCGGCAAGTTCGTCGTCTTTGCCAGCGTGGTCAGAGCTGCCGTGACCGCGCGTGATTGTGCGACACCACCGGCGACGCCTTCCACGCCGGGTGCCTGCATGGTCTGCACCGAGTCAACGATGAGCAAGCTGGGTTTCACCTGGTCGACGTGGCCGAAAACCACATCTAGATTCGATTCTGCAGCCAGGTAGAGATTCTCATTGAGCCCACCAGTGCGCTCCGCACGGCCACGAACTTGGGCGGCGGATTCCTCTGCGGTGACGTACAGGGCAGTGCGGCTAGTGCCGTCATCGTTCGCTTCAGCAGCCCAGCGGCTAGCTACCTCAAGCAGCAACGTCGACTTACCCACGCCCGGCTCGCCAGAGAGCAGGACAACTGATCCGGGGACCACGCCGCCGCCGAGGACGCGGTCGAGTTCGGAGATGCCGGAGGGACGTCGATAAGCAGCGCTAGCGGTGATTTTTGTGATTGGCTGCGCGGCACTCGTCGGCGTCAGACCGCTGGTTGCTGTGCGTTTAGAGGACGCAGAAGGGGCGGAGGCTTGCTCTTGAAGAGTGCCCCACGCCCCACATTCCGGGCAGCGCCCGAGCCATTTCGGCGAGGAATAGCCGCACTCGGAACACGTATGGACAGTACGTTTCTTCATCGCGTTCCGGCGCGGCTAATGCTTAGTTTTCGCGGGCTTCCTGACCGGACTCACGGTGCGGTGCAGCGATCGTTGCCACAGTTTCGATCTTGCCGGAGTCGAAAGTGAACGTGACCGGCAGGTTGCCGCCGTACGCGAAGTCGCGGTTGCTGAGCTGAGTCTCGGTGTACTGGATCTTCTTGTCATCCGACTGCGGGATCCTGTCCAGGTTGTCAGCGGAATCGCCCACGATGGTGGTGTTGTACGGCATCGGGTCCACGGACTGGAGCTGGACCGACTGGCCGTCGACTTCGACGGACTGCAGCTGGTGCTCGCGCATCTCGTAGTCCTGGTTCGAAGCGGTGAACTTCAGGGCTGCCTGGCCGTTGTCGTCGAGGATGACGGTGACGTCCCGGACGGTCACAGAGCCGTCCTCAGTCTGGGCGCTAGCACCGTTGACGGCGGCGACCTGGGAAGAGGTCTGGGTGATCTGGCCTGCCGAGCAAGCGGCGAGCAGCAATGCGGATGCGGCGGCGACAGAAACAGCGCCACCGCGGCGTGCGACCGACTTCAGGGACTTCACGTCGATGTCCTCCATAGAGAGTTCTTTAAGGCGTATCAACGACTCACCTTAGCCTTTCGGCAGTCCTAATACACAGTTTAGGTATTTGCGCGAGACATACTGCACTCCAAAATGGGGGTCATCCGGGGGTAACCGGTTCCCTTCCGTTCGGCGCGAGGGGTGTCGGAGGTGGGCTGTGGGCGGTGGCCCGGCGGGGAGAAGAGTGCAGGTGCTAGAATCATCACGTTAGTTTGAACCCCCGAAAGAGGAGATTTCATGGATTTCACGGTCGGAGAAGTGGTCGTCTACCCGCACCACGGTGCGGCCCGTATCGCCGACATTGAAAAGCGTGAGATGGGCGGGGAGGAGCTTGACTTCCTAGTCCTGAATATCCTGCAGTCTGATCTTTCGGTGCGTGTGCCGATCAAGAATGCTGAGCTGGTCGGCGTCCGTGACGTCGTGGGCGAGGAAGGCCTGCGGAAGGTCTTCTCGGTTCTCCGGGAGACGGATGTTGAGGAGGCCGGCAACTGGTCTCGTCGCTACAAGGCGAACCAGGAGCGTCTGGCTTCGGGCGACATCAATAAGGTCGCTGAGGTTGTGCGTGATTTGTGGCGCCGTGACCAGGGGCGCGGCTTGTCTGCTGGTGAGAAGCGCATGTTGGGTAAGGCCCGCCAGATTCTGGTCGGCGAGCTCGCTCTCGCGGAGCCGGTGGATGAGAAGAAGGCCGACGGCATGGAGAAGGAAATCCAGGCTGTGATTGCTCGCCACGTGGAGCAGGGGCTGGTGGCGAAGCCGAGCGAGGATTTCGATTCTGAGGATGACGTCGATTTGGATGACCTCAGCTTCGACGACGATGACAGCGAGGACTAAAGCTCCGGTAGTCGCACTAGTCGCCGCTGCGGGTCGCGGCACGCGGCTTGGCGCAGACATCCCGAAGGCGTACGTGCAGCTGCGTGGCCGTTCGCTTTTGGAGCGTTCGGTCACCGCGATGGAAACGTCCGAGATCGTCGACCATATCGGCGTGATCGTCAGCCCGGACATGGAGCCGCTCGCGCGCAAGCTGTTGCGCGGCCACGACGTGCAGTTCATTCACGGCGCCGGCGAGCGTGCGGACTCCGTGTGGGAGGGGCTCAAAGCACTTTCGCTTGTCGACGCCACCGTTCTCATCCACGACGCCGCCCGCGCACTCACCCCACCCGGGATGATTGCCCGCGTGGCACGCGCGGTTCTGGATGGTTCGCCAGCAGTTGTGCCTGTTTTGCCGGTGGCGGACACGATCAAGCGCGTCACGGGCGATGGCGCCACTGTTCTCAACACCCCCGACCGCGCGACACTGCGTGCTGTGCAGACCCCGCAGGGTTTCGATCTTGCTACCTTGCGCGCCGCGAATGAGAAATACTTCGCGCAGGTCGGCTCGGCTGCAGCAGGCTTCACCGCCACTGACGATGCAAGCCTCATGGAGTGGTTTGGCGTCCCGGTGACCACGGTGCAGGGAGATCCAATGGCGTTCAAGATCACCACCCCGATTGATCTGGTTTTGGCAGAGCGCATCACGGATGAGGCGGAGCCCACGGTCTTCGAGGTTCCGGGCAGCTAGAACGGAACAGTTTGTTAGCTAGCCCTTCCAGGGGCGGCCGGGGTTGGCTCGCTTTTGGGCCATCATCGCTCGGAAGATGTCAGCTGCCGCATGTGGTTGCCGTGAGCCTTCAGTAAGAGTGAGTGCACCTTGTGTGATACTCCCCATCGGCTTCACGCCGGGCAGCAGGACCTCGGCAAGAAAAGAAGAGTCTGTCGTAGCTGCGCCGACGTAGCGAGCGGCGTGGACTTCATTGGCGTCGATAATGGTCCAATCGATACCCCAACCCAATGAACGTAAGAGCTGGTCGAAGAAGAAGCGTTGGGTCCGCGAGTTGCCATCACGGAAAGGATGGACGAGTGTGAGCTCGCACCAGTGGTCAGCGACCGTGGCGATTGCGTCTGTTGCTGTAGTCGGATCTTCAGTGTGCGTGTCACTTTGTGGGGCACTGGCGCTGGCGTCGATATCTCGAATAACGCGATCGAGTTCCCGGTTGACGAATCGTGCGCGACACATCGGCATTCCCATAGCGCTGACCTCTTCAGTGCGGATGTGACCGGCCCAAGGGAAGACGTCTTGAAGCAGGTAGCGGTGTACCCAACAGAGATCTTCGCGGGTGAATGTCGTAAGAGGTTTGCCATATTCGAGTTCGAATAGGCGGAGGGCGGTTAATTCGCCGGCGATTTCATCGAGCTCGCGTGCGTCTGTGATGCCGAAGTGGTTCTCGGGTGCTGAGTTTGGCTGGTTAGCCATTATTTAGGCGCTCGCAGCGATTCGGCGGCGAAGTTCATGGGCTCGCGGTGTGTCACTGAGTCCGTGAGCTTCGAGGTAGGCGAGGACTGCTTGGTCCCCGGTGAGCTCGCCGCGAAGGATTCGGCGACCTTGGTGCTCTGTCTCGGGTGACAGGGGCTGCCCAGCCATTGTCATGGAGGCGTCGACGGCGGCCACCTTTTGGTCTTCGGTGCGATGATCTTCGGTGCTACGCGTGTGAGAGAGTGAGTCCTTCATGGGGCGGCCTCCTTTCGCTGTGGTCATTCTAGCAGGCTGGAAGGGGTAGTACAGTCGGGGAATATGACTTCTTTGCGCGTTGGAACTGCGTTTGATGCCCACCAGATTGAGGAGGGCAAGCCGTGCTGGATCGCCGGTCTGCTCTTTGAGGACACCCCGGGCTGCGAGGGTCACTCGGATGGGGATGTGGTGTCCCACGCGATCGTCGATGCGGTGCTCTCGGCAACGGGTCTGGGGGATCTGGGCAGCTTCGTCGGTGTTGGTCGCCCGGAATATGAGGGCGTGACGGGGGCGAAGTTGCTGGGGGAGCTTAAGGGGTTCGTCGATAAGCATGGCTTTGAGGTAGTCAACGTCTCGGCGCAGTTGATTGCGCAGACACCGAAGATGGGGCCTGTGCGCGAGGAAGCGGAGCGGGTGCTGTCGGAGGCGCTCGGTGCGCCGGTGTCGATCAGTGCGACGACGACTGACCACATGGGCTTTACCGGATCGGGCGAGGGAAGGGCGGCCGTGGCGACGGCGCTCGTGGATAAGCGGTAGCTAAACTGGGGCGCGTGACTCAACGCATTTTCGATACCGCGACCCGCACTCTCCGTGATTTTGAGCCTGTCCAACCTGGACATGTCTCGATGTATGTGTGTGGTGCGACGCCGCAGTCTTCGCCGCACATCGGGCACCTGCGATCGGGTGTGGCATTCGATATTGTGCGCCGCTGGTTTCTCGCGAATGGCCAGGATGTGGCGTTCGTGCGCAACGTGACGGACATTGATGACAAGATTCTCACCAAGGCCGCCGATAACGGTCGCCCCTGGTGGGAGTGGGTGTCCACCTATGAGCGTGAATTCACGCGCGCGTACAACACGCTGGGTGTTTTGCCGCCGAGCGTCGAGCCGCGCGCGACCGGGTTCGTCACCCAGATGGTCGACTATATGAAGCGGCTTATCGACGCAGGCTTCGCCTACGCCGCCGATGGCTCCGTCTACTTCGACGTGGCTGCGTGGGTTGCTGCGGAAGATTCTGACTACGGCTCCCTGTCCGGCAATCGCGTTGAGGAAATGGAGCAGGGCGAAAGCGACAGCCGCGGTAAGCGCGGCCCGCACGACTTCGCGCTGTGGAAGGCCGCGAAGCCCGGCGAGCCGAGCTGGCCCACCCCGTGGGGCGATGGCCGTCCCGGCTGGCACTTGGAGTGCTCGGCGATGTCGACGTGGTACCTCGGCGGCACCTTCGATATCCACGGCGGCGGGCTCGACCTGCAGTTCCCGCACCACGAGAACGAGCAGGCCCAGTCCCACGCAGCTGGTGACGGGTTTGCCCGCTACTGGATGCACAACCACTGGGTCACCATGGCCGGTGAGAAGATGTCTAAGTCGCTGGGCAATGTCCTGTCCATCGACAACATGCTCGAGGATGTCCGTCCGGTTGAGCTGCGCTACTACCTCGGTTCCGCGCACTACCGCAGCGTGCTCGAGTACTCGCCGGCTGCGCTGCAGGAAGCCGCGGGTGGCTACCGTCGCATCGAGGATTTCGTTGCCCGCGTTTCTGGCAGCGAGCCCGTCGAGCGCGGCGAGTGGACCCCCGCCTTCGCCGACGCGATGAACGAGGACTTCGGCGTGCCCAAGGCTTTGGCCGAGATTCACAACACCGTCCGCGCAGGCAATAAAGCGCTTGCCGACGGCGACACCTCCACCGCCCGCACCCTCGCCGCCTCCGTCCGCGCAATGGCTTCCGTGCTGGGCATCGACCCGGGAGAGTGGTCCAGCACCACCGCCGGTGACTCCGGTGCTGCTGAAGCCCTTCGCAGCGCGAACAAGATGCTCGTCAATAGAGAACTTTTGCGCCGATATGTGTCCAAACGGAGTAAGGATTATGTCTCCGCAGATGTAGGAAGGTTGGTTCTCGAAGCGGTCGGGCTAGTCGTTGCGGATACTAAAGAGGGGTCCGAAGCACATCTCTCGGGCAGCTCGACGGGATTAATCCTCCAGGCAGCTCTAGAGCCGGAGGGCCTAACCATGTCAGCAAACTCAAGTACGTACGAAAGCATATTGAGCGTGTCCAGAGGCAGTGATTTGCTCGATCAGTTACTGTCATTTTTCGGTAACGCAATCGAAGAATGGGCCACTACCTTGGATCTTCAAAGGTCGGAGGTCACTGTCGGGCCAACCTTAAATTACAAAATCCCTAAAGAAGGTTTGCATCCTGATCAGTTGATTGCCGAGCTGAAGTACGACAAAACTCGCCAAGAGTTTTATGTAATCGTGTTCGCTGTTGAAGCACCTTCGCGAGTCCGTCCAGGATTCCTTGCAGATATCACAGTTTCTGCGCATCAACCGAACCTAAGCAGTGAATTCGCCAGACTACTTCGCAGCGAGCTTGGAACCGTTCGTGAGCTAGAAAACTTTGCTAGCGCGCTCGATCAGCATGAGCAATCTTCAGCCGAAGGAGAATCTGAAAATGGCTAAACCGTACGAGCGCCCCGATAAGCAGAAGAAAAACAAGAAGGGTTCCACGAAGGGGTCTGGTGGCCAGCGTCGCCGTGGTCTCGCTGGCAAGGGGCCGACGCCGAAGGCTGAGGACCGCGTGTACCACTCCGCGCACAAGCGGAAGTTGGAGCGCCAGCGTCGTGATCAGGGCCGTCACGAACGTGAGCAGGCGGACCTCGTTGTCGGCCGTAACCCGGTCATTGAGTGCTTGCAGGCAAAGGTGCCGGCGGAGGCACTCATCGTTGCACAGGGCACCGGCCACGACGATCGCTTGAGCGAAGCCGTCTTGATCGCCAACACCCGCCACATCCCGGTCCACGAGGTGCCGCGCCGGGAACTGGACAACATGACCGGCAATGGCATGCACCAGGGCATTGGTCTGAAGATTCAGCCGTACAAATACGCTGATGTTTTCGACCTCATTGCACAGGTCAACGAACGTGGCCAGACCGGCATGTTCGTCGTGTTGGACAACATCACCGACCCGCGCAACTTGGGCGCGGTGATCCGCTCTACGGCCGCATTTGGGGGCCACGGCGTGATCATTCCGGAGCGTCGTTCGGCGCAGGTCACGGGGGTTGCGTGGCGTACTTCCGCTGGTACCGCCGCACGTCTGCCGGTGGCCCGCGCGACGAATATCACCCGCACGATCAAGCAGTTCAAGGACAACGGCTACATGGTCGTTGGCTTGGATGCGGGTGGCGAGCACACCCTGGATACCTTCCACGCGGCGACGGACCCGGTGGTCATCGTGGTGGGCTCTGAAGGCAAGGGCATTTCGCGCCTCGTGCGCGAGAATTGCGACGTCATCATGTCCATCCCCACCGAGGACTGGGTCGAATCCCTCAATGCTTCCGTCGCAGCGGGCGTGGTGCTCAGCGAGTTCGCGCGTCAGCGACGCACGCAATGAGAAGGGACGCTTAATCCTTTAAGGCCGGGCGCGGCCCTGGATCCAGAAGGGACTCCAGAAGATATTCTTAGAGTTCAATCCCAGTTCTTCTTTGGCGAAGGTCCGCGCTTGTTTTGCCAACGCGGATTCGCAGCAAGCGTAGATGTAGCGGACATCGTTAAGCGTTTGCTCGACGCGGTGCTTGCACATGAGGCAATGCAGAAGAGCTGAAACGTGGTCGCAATAGTCGGCGTAGACATTGTCCATGCTGGCCACGCGCGATTGCCAGTAGCGGAGCTCCGGCGAGTGGTCGTCCGCGGACTCCGAGACCACCACAACATGAGTCTGAGACAACTCTTCCGGGTGGAATTCCTCGAGGAACTCTAAGATGCCCAGGATGGAGGGCGCCGAAGTAGCATCGCCGATGAGAAGTTGCGGCTCCGCTCGCTTGAAAGGAGCACAGGAAGGGCGGTGCCATAGTCCGTTCGCAGCCACGATTCCCACCCTGTCACCGGGTTTTGCAGAAAGTGCCCAGCGCAGGCCCGGGCCGGAGGCCTTGGTGGCGTCGCGTACCCCATGCGTGGCAATCTGCGTGGACAAGGTGCTGTCGTGCCAGTTCAGATGGCGGATTGTGTACCAGCGCAAATCCGGGCGGGTCTCGTCGGGGAGCGATGCGACATGCCCACGGATATTCGCTGTAGTGCGGGGAGGAATGGGGGAATATTTCTGACCGTGCTGTGGCATGAGCAAACCGAAAAATTCATCGGGCCCGGTCACCCGGAAACTGGAAAGCTCGGGTGCGTAGAACGTGACTTCACGCACGTGCGGCGCGATCTGATTATTGGCGGTGACCTCGGCGGTGAAGACTTCGGCGCCGTCGCGGGTGGGAACGTTATTAATGAAGCGGTCAGTGAAGGCCGCTGAAGGATAGGTAGCCACGCGTCACTCCTTCTCCGGAGCCGCAGGGATGATGAGCGGCCCGCCGACAGCGGGGTCTTCCTCCACAAGCGCCTCTAAGTCGAAGACTTCGCGGAGGAGTGGGGAAGTGATTACATCTGCCGGAGGACCCTCGGCTTTGAGCGTGCCGTCACGGAGCACGAGAAGGTGGTCCGAGTAGCGTGCAGCGAGGTTGAGGTCGTGGAGAACCATGACGACGGTACGTCCGAGCTCGCTGTTGAGCCGCCGCACGAGGTTGAGAACGTCGATGGAGGCGGATAAGTCCAGGTAGGTGGTCGGCTCATCCAGGAACATGACTGGAGTTCTCTGCGCGAGAACCATGGAGATCCACACCCGTTGGCGCTGTCCACCGGATAGTTCATGAACGGCGCGGTCGGCGAGCTCGACTGACCCAGTTTGGGCGAGAGCTTCGGCGACGGCATCTTGGTCGGTCGATGACCACTGCTTGAACCAGGACTGGTGTGGGTGGCGTCCGCGTCCGACTAAGTCTTTGACCAGTAACCCTTCCGGTGATACGGGGCTCTGAGGCAGCATCGCCAGGCGGGTCGCTAGTTTCTTGCGGGATAAGGAACGAATGTCTGTGCCGTCGAGAAGAATCTGCCCCGATGATTCGATCAGTTGCCCCACTGCCTTGAGCATTGTCGACTTGCCGCAGCCGTTCGGTCCGATGACTGTGGTCACCTTGCCCGCGGGTATCCCAACATTGAGGCCGTCTATCACTGTTTTCGCGCCATAGGACACGTGCAGGTTCTGCACTGAGAGGCCGTCCATCAGATCGAATTCCTCCGATTGGTTTGGATGAGCAAGTAAACAAGGAAGCTGCCGCCGAGCACTGAGGTGAGCAGGCCCACCGGGAGTGCGACAGGCAGAGCATGGGTGGTAACTAGGTCGGATGCCACTACGAGCGACGCTCCGCTCAATGCCGACGCGGCGAGTGGAGGCGCGGAGACCCCGCACAGCCGAAGAGCCACCTGCGGCGCTACGAACGCCACGAACCCGATCGGGCCGGCTGCTGCGACCGCCATCGCTGCGAGCAGCGCAGAAGCGGCCACGAAAACGAATTGGATGGACCGCGGATTCTGCCCCAAGCTTGCAGCGACGTCCGGGCCAAGCTCGGTGGCTTTGAATTGGAAGCTGATCCAGGCCAGCAGCGGCGCAAACACCGCGAGCAGCACGAAAACAGGAACTGCTGTCTGCCAGTTCGCCGCGTTGAGGGAGCCGGTGAGCCAGTAGCTCGCGGTTTGTGCGTCACGGAGATCTGCTCTGATCAGTAGGTAGTTCACGTACGACTGGAGCAGCGCGTTGATGATCACTCCGAAAAGCACAAGGCGGAAAGAATCCGCCTTCCGTCGGAGCGCCAACAGCCAGATCACCAGGGCGGATGCGAGCGCGCCCACCCCCGCTGCTGCCGATACGCCGAGACCTCCTAGCCAAGACGTGACTACGCTTGCCCCTCCCGTTCCTACAGCGATGACGGTCACCGCGGCAGCGGAGGCGCCCATCGTAATGCCCAAAATATCCGGGCTGGCCAGCGGGTTCCGTGTCACGGACTGCAGCAATGCGCCCGAGAGCCCCAGTGCGGCCCCCACACCCACGGCAGTGGCGGCGCGTGGCATGCGCCACTCGAGCACGACTAGCCTGTCAGTTTCGTTGCCTCCGCCGAGAAGCACCTGGCCGATTGTTGGCAGCGGGAGCGTGTAGTCGCCGGCTGCGAGGGCTGCTGCGAACAGGCAAAGAACAACGAGAGCGAGAGAGAGCGTGGCAAGAAGCGGCCGAGGCCGCCACACCGCGCTCATCCCGCATACGCTTATCGACGCCCGCACGTCCCCCACCGTCACAGCGAGATCACCCGGTTTTTGTACATCATCCAGATGAAGAAGGGGGCGCCGATGAACGCGAGCACGATTCCCACCTGGACCTCTGCCGGCCTGGCAATCAGGCGACCGACGATATCGGCGTACACGAGGAGATTCGCTCCGATAACTCCAGACAACGGAAGAATCCAGCGGTAGTCCGGCCCGCAGATCGCGCGGGCGATGTGCGGGACGACAAGAGCCAGGAAGCCGATCGGGCCCGCGGCGGCTGTCGCCGCGCCGGCAAGGAGAGCAATGAGTGTCATTCCCGTCATTCGGCTTCGCTGCACGTTCACGCCGAGAGAGCCAGCAACATCTTCGCCCATAGTGAGCAAGTTCAGTCCCGGCGCTGACGCGAACGCCAAGAGTAGGCCGAGTCCAACAAAGGGCAGCACACCCCAGAAGACGTCGAGGTCGCGGCCGGCTACGGAACCGGCGTTCCAGAAACGCATTTGGTCGAGGGACCTTTCGTCGATAAGCACGAAAGTGGTGGTTACCGCGCCCATGACAGCGGACAATGCTGCACCTCCGAGCACGAGGTTGAGTGGGTTGACATGGCCGTTCCCGACAGAAGCGAGAGAGAAGACAACAAGCGTTGCCACCCCAGCGCCGATGAATGCTGCCATAGCGGAACCGGACACGCTGGTGACGCCGAGAAATACGGAGGAAAGCACGACCGCCAACGCTGCGCCGGCTGAGACTCCAAGAATTCCGGGGTCAGCCAAAGGGTTGCGGGTGTGCCCCTGGATGAGGGCTCCCGCCACTCCAAGGGCAGTGCCAACGAGGATGGCCAGCAGCGTTCGCGGGAATCGGAGTGCTGCGATGGTGAGCTCGTCCTGCGGGATCGAATCCAGATTCTGGCGCAGGGTGGAGATGTTGGTGAGGGCGTGCCAGACGTCGAGAAGCGGAATGTTTCGCGAGCCAACCGCGAGACTGAGCATGAAACCGACTGCGAGCAAAGCGAGAAAACCTGCGAGAGCACCGATTTTGCTAGGTACGTGCTGGCTACGGCTCGGAGCAGGCGTGCGCGTCGCTGTAGTCATGAGACGTAGTGTAGACGAGGATTGTTCAGTTAGGATAGCCTGACCGAACGAACTATTGGATGATAGAAGGATCCGCAATGAAACCCTTTGCCCTGCTAGCCGTCGTCTGTGCGACCTCAGCTGCTTTAACCGCCTGCACCGCAGACACCGAGACGGCTGGAAATTCGGAACCCAGCTCTGTGCCAGGTGCTTCTGCGCCATCCGCCGCAGGCGATTTCCAGCCAGTCACCATTGAGCACGCGTTGGGTGCGGCCGAGATCAAAGAGAAGCCGGAGCGCATTGTCACGATCGGTCAGGGCTCCGCGGAGATCGCGATTGCGATGGGGCACACCCCAGTCGCGATCCAGTCTTACGCTTGGGGGTCAGACGAGTCTGGATACCTGCCATGGATCAAAGAGGCCGTGGAAGAACGCGACGACGAGCTGCCCCAACAATTCGAAGGCGACGATGCGTTGAGCGTCGAAGAGATCCTCGGATATAAACCCGACGTCATTCTCGCGCCGTGGTCGGGCATCACCCAGGAGCAATACGACCAGCTGTCTAAGATCGCGCCGACTGTGGCATATGAGAAGGAACCGTGGAAGATCACGTGGGAGCAGCAGGTCGACGTCATCGCTAAGGCTCTCGGAGAGCCAGAGAAAGCGCAGGCGGTAAAAGACGATGTTCAGGCGGCGTTCGAGGAAAACGCCGAAGCCGAGTACGAGAATTACACATTCAGCTATATCTACAACGACGGTCCTCAGAACCTGGGCATCTTCCTACCCGGGGAGCAGCGCGTGGCATTTGTTTCAAACCTGGGCCTCAAGGTCGACGATGTGTACAAGCAGTTCCCAGAAGTTCCGGGCACCGATTCTGCCGAGATTTCCAAGGAGAACGCCGACGCGCTCAACAGCTCTGATCTCATCTTCACCTTCTATGCTGACGAAGCTAACCGCGAAGAAATGCACAAAGACCCGGTGTATTCTCGAATCAAAGCTGTGGAGAAGGGAGCCGAGATCGCCGCGACCGACCAGTCGTTGGTCACTGCGTCCTCCATCATCAACCCGCTGACCGTCCGTTGGGCGGCGCCGCGTTTCAAGGAACTTATTGATACTGCCGTCGCCAATACCCAAAAATAGGTCGCACGCTGTAGGTTCTCGATCTGGTGCGAGAGCGCGCTAAAGCGAGAAGAAATTCGCCACCAGATCCGCCCCCACCACCTTGTCCGTCCCCGGCCCGATTTTCTCGTCGAGCTTCTTGGGGCTGGGAACAAGATGGCCCATGCCTTCGATGGACCATAATTCAACCGGCGCGGACTGCTGAGGGGTGCCGGCGGATTCGGCGCGGTTGGGATCAGCGAGGGCGGGGGAGCCGGGCACGCCAGGGCCGAAACGGTCGACACGCACGCCGCCATCGGAGAGGGATGCTGAGGTGTGGTGCGCAGGATTCAGCCCGTTGAGCTGCGCGAAATAGCGAGCGGAATCGATAGCAGAGCGGGCGGTTCCACGGTTGGCGTCGCCGATACCGGAGCTGCCACCTTCGTACGGGACGAGCGGGTCAGCGGTGCCCTGGACGCAGAGGACGGGGGTGGGGGCCCAGTTGGGAATCAGCGCGGCGATTTCGGGCAGCAGGTTGTCGTCAGTGGGCCACGCGGAACCGAAGCAGGCGATGCCGTCCAGCACACCAGGGCGTTCGAGAGCGAAGCGCTGGATCATGGCGCCACCATTGGAAAACCCGCAGCCAATGACGGGGCCATGCGAGCGGGGGATGAGGGAGGAGAGGAAGGAGGTGTCGTCGATAAGCAATTGGCGTGCTTTTTCCTGGAAGCCAACGCGGTGGTCATTGAAGTGCCTGTCTACGCCGTCGGGGTAGATGACGGTGCAGCCGCGGTCGGCGAGCGCGTCGAAGGTGTTGCCGGTGAACCGGCGGGCGACGCTGCCGGATTGGAGCGAACCGTGCAGGAAAAGGATCACGGGCGCGTCGGGGGCGGGGGTGTCGGGGAGCACTTCAGTGAAGCGGCGCTGCATGCCGTCGTGCTCGATGGTGCGGCGGTTCACAATCACGCTGTATAGAGTAGCCACATGACGCAAAGACGTGGCACGCTGGCATCGATCGCGGCGGAGGTGGGGGTGTCGCGGACGACGGTGTCGAATGCGTACAACCACCCTGATCAGCTGTCCCCGGAGTTGCGGGAGCGGATTTTCGTGGTGGCGCGGGCGCGTGGTTATACGGGGCCGGATCCGACGGCGCGGAGTTTGCGGACTCGGCAGGCGGGGGCTGTCGGGGTGATTTTGACGGAGCATTTGGGGTATGCGTTTGAGGATCAGGCGTCGATAGATTTCTTGGCAGGTTTGAGTGAGAGCTCAGCGGGCGCGGGCAAGGCGTTGACGCTGATTCCGCTGGGCCCCAGTCAGGGTGCGGGGATCAGTCCGTTGATCGGGGCCGCGCTTGTCGACGCCTTCGTGGTCTACTCCGTCCCCCAATCCGAACCGAATTTGGACGCGGTCCTTGCTCGCGGTGTGCCCGTGGTGGTGTGCGACCAGCCGTATCCTGTCGGCAGCGAAGGTACTGCATACGTCGGTATTGATGATGCGGAGGCGATCAAGCCCGCGGCACGCGCGCTGATCGAGGCGGGGCACAAGCGCGTGGGGATTGTAGGCAAGCGACTATTCAGCGATGAATCACGCGAGGGCGCGGTGACCCCCGATGAGGTCGCTGGCGCAGACATGCACGTGCAGCGTGGGCGCATCCAGGGCGCGCTCGAGGTCTTCGCGGAGGCGGGCCTTGCTGACGTGCCGATTGTGACGCGGCACTTCAACGACCACGATTCAGCCATCGACGCAGCCAAGGAGATTTTCACCCTCGCCCCCGACCTCACTGCTGTGTTGTGCACAACGGATTCCATGGCTTTGGGCGTGCTGGATTATTGCGAAAGCGCTGGCCTGCGCGTTCCGGAAGATATTTCGGTCACCGGTTTCGATGGCGTTGAACAAGCACTCAGCTGTGGCCTGAGCACCGTCGTGCAACCCAATAAGCGCAAGGGAGAGGCAGTGGGCCAAGTGCTAACAAAGCTCATCGACGCCGCCGTCGCCGAAACCCCCACCCCGCACGACGCGCCGGAGCGGGTCATCTTGCCCACGGAATTCCGCCCGGGAACAACTATTGCGCCGCCTGTCGCGCCGCCGCGAGCTCAGTGAGGAAGGTTGCGACCGATTCAACCGAGCTGAGCTGGTAATTCGCAGCGGTCTCAATAGTTGCAGCAGCTGGCCGGACCTTAATACCGATGTCGTTGCTGCTGTCCAGCACACCAAGGGCTGTTTCATCGGTCACGTCATCACCTGCGAACACGGTGGTGGCATAGCGGGTCTTTTCAGCGGCGAGCCAAGCGCCCTTCGTGATGTCGGTGGCGGAGAATTCCACGACATTATTGCCCGGTGTGACCGACCGTCCGTGGCGAGGTAGAGCGAGTGCTTGCTCGAGGAGCATAGCGGCCTTGTCAGGGTCGGTCTCAGCGAGCGCAGCGACGTGCAGGACGCGCTGGTAGGGTTTGGTTTCCACGAAAGCCGGGGAGGCATCAGCGTCGCGGATAAGTCCCTCGAGTTCGGCCTGAATGTGGTCGAGGTACGCACGGTCCTCAGCACTGAGCGCGGGGCCACCGCTGGCGGGTTCAGCACCGTGCGAGCCGACGAGCGTAACTGGCGGGCCGAGTGGGCATACCTTGCGCAGGCCGTCCAGGTGCCGGCCGGAAAGGATCGCCACGTCGGTGCGTTTCAGCCCGGCGAGCGTTTTCAGTGCGGTGATCGCGTGCGGGTCGGGGACCACAGCGTATGCGTCGGGGGTGAGTTCACAGATGGTGCCGTCGAAATCCAAACAGACGAGCAAGGATTCAGCGGCGGCGAGCCGGTCGAGAGCTGTGTGGGGGTTGGGAAGTGTCATTGGGCGACGAGTTTGATGGTGGGGCGGTCGAGGGCGTCGTCACGCAATTTGAGCGTGATCACGTCATCAGTGAGGTGCTTGATATCGAATTCGGCGCCTTCGGTGAGCAGCCCAGTGAGCTGTTCGTGGACGCGTCGGGAACCGCCGATGCAGTCTTCGCGGACGTCGCCGACGCGGACGCCTTTGAGGGTGAGTTGCCCGTCGTTGATTTCGGCACCTGCCTGAAGCGGGGCGCACGCGGTGCGGGCATTGAGGGATTCGGCGCCGAAGACGATGAGCGCGCGGCCAGCCGCATCGCTGGGCACTGCGCCTGGGGTGTCGGGGTCGGAGTAGATCGCGGTGACTTCCCAGGTGCGGTTCGCGAGGACGTGATTCGGCTCGGCGGAACATGCAGCTAGCGGCAATAAGCAAAGCAATCCGAGTGCGCGTTTCATCGTTCGACCTCCCGCAATGCTGAAAGGAATGAATCAGCCCAGCGGGCGACGTCATGTTCCGCGACGTGCGCGTGCATCGCCAGCATCGCATCGCGCGCAGCCTGAGAGCCTTGCTTATCGACGGCCCCCACAATCGCTTCCTTCACTGATTCCACATCAAATGGGTTGCACAGGTGAGCCTGGTTCAGCTCGACTGCCGCACCGGCGAATTCGGAGAGCACGAGTGCGCCGTCACCTTCTGGGTGGCAGGCGACGTACTCCTTAGCCACGAGGTTCATGCCGTCCTTGAACGGGGTGACCAGCATGATGTCGGCGGCTGCGTAGTAGTTCCGCAGTTGGGATTTGGGTACCGAGTGGTGCTCGTAATGGACGACTGGCTTGCCCAGTTCGCCATAGCGACCATTGATGCGCCCGACTGCTTCTTCAACGCCCGCGCGAGTCTCCTTGTAGCTAGCGATGCGCTCCCGTGACGGCGTGGCCACCTGAATCATCGCCACAGAATCGAGACGTCCTTCCGCCAAGAGTTCCTCGATGGCGGTGAGACGCTGCAGGATGCCCTTGGTGTAATCGAGACGGTCAACACCGAGCATGAGGGTTGTCGGGTTGCCCACGGATTCGCGCACCTTCGCGACTTCTTTCGGGGCCGCCGGGCCGAATTCAGCAGAGTCGATGGAGATGGGGAAGGTGCCGGTACGTGGCGTCGATAAGCTGCTTGTTTTTGCGAGGTCGCGGAAATTCTGCTCGTCGCGTGTGCGCTGGAAACCGATCAAATCGGCGCCCTGAAGCCCGCGGAGTACTTCCGCACGCCACGGCAACTGCCGGAAGAGGTCCGGGCTGGGGAAAGGAATGTGCAGGAAGAAACCGATGGTCACATCTGGACGCAACTCACGCAGCATGCCGGGCACCAGCTGGAGCTGATAGTCCTGCACCCACACAGTCGCGCCTTCGGCAGCGACCTCGGCTGCCGCGCGAGCGAATTTCTCATTCACCGAGCGGTACCGCTGCCACCAGGAGCGATGATAGGCCGGCGTGACAATCAGATCGTGGTACAGCGGCCACAAAGTCGAATTGGAAAAACCTTCGTAGAACTGGTGGAAGTCCTCACTGTCCAGCTTGACTGGATGAAGCGTGATGCCGTCATTATCAAACGGCTCAAACACCGCATCGGGCTCGCCGGGCCAACCCACCCAGCAGCCCTTATTGGCGCGCAGAACCGGGGCGAGTGCCGCGACGAGCCCGCCAGGGGATGCCACCCACTTCCCGTCGACATGGTCGACCGGCAGACGGTTGGCAACAACGACGAACTGGTTATCCCGCATCGTTGTCTAACTACTTGGTAGCTTTCTTGGCCGTCTTCTTCGTGGTCTTCTTAGCCGTTTTCTTGGCAGCCTTCTTCGTGGTCTTCTTAGCTGTCTTCTTGGTCGTCTTCTTCGTCGACTTCTTGGCAGCCTTCTTCGCCGTCTTCTTGGCGGACTTCTTCGCTGCCTTCTTCGTGGCCTTCTTGCTGGACTTCTTGGTCGTCTTCTTTGCGGCCTTGCCCTCTTCGGTGGACTCAACGATCTCGGCGTCGAAGTCTTCAGCGAACTGCTTGAATACCAAGCCCTCGGGCTCGATGCCGAGCATGCACATGAGCGTTACACCGTCGACAAGATCGTCCGCGTAGGTGGCCACGATCCGGCGCGCGCCGGAAGCAGTCTGCTCCTCGACCGTGTGGACGGCGGCATCCGGATTGGGGCGGCTGTCGGTGATCTTTGGGGGCACGAAAAACCTCCTGAGGGTCTTGCCTGACGGTGAACAGTTTTGACCCGTTTATTCTACGCCATTGCCGTTTGTACTGGGCGGGGTGGCTGGGTGCTTCTTTGCCAGTAGGTTCTTTTTCGGTTGTTGCTTCTTCGCCGGCTTGTTCGGGGCCTGCTTCGAAGCGGCCTGTTTCTTGGCCTGGTTGCGGGCAACCTGCTCGGCGCGGCGACGTACAGCTGCCTGTTCAGCGCGCTGAATCTGCTGGAAGGTGATGCGGCCGGCAGCACGGAAAGCGCGGTAGGGGTTGAACATCTGCGGGCGGCGGATGCGACGTGCGATCCACTCGCCGAGCACCACACCACCGGCCAACGCCATACAGGTGCTCACCGCGATGAAGATATTGTTCAAGCCCAACACGGTCTGGTCATTGAGCAGGGCGTACATGCCGCGGTACACGCCAGAGCCCGGCAAGAAAGGTGTGACACCGGCAACTTCCACGATCAGCGGCGCGATCAAATAACGACGAGCGATCAAACCACCAGCAAGACCAACCATGACCGCACACAGCGTGGTGGCAAACAATCGGCCAGAACCGAACGGAATGAGCACCGCGTAATAGGTGAAGCCGCCCAAGAAGGCAGTCGCAGCCGTAGCGACGATCGCGGGAATCTCCGCGTACACCGCCAACGCGAAGCCAGCAGCAGCGAAGACACCACCCATGCTGCGGACAATCGCGGACTGATACGACGGGGTCGGCGGCTGCGTCTCAATCGGGGGCAAGCCTGCACCGAGCAAGTCCGCGACCTGGATACCCCCAGCCACACCGGCGATGATCGCACCAGTGAACAGGATTGCCTGGAAAAAACGACCACTGGCCGTCACCGGTGAACCCGTCACACCGTCCTGGAGTGATTGGACAAGCGTCAAACCAGCCAGCAAAACGACGATGCCGGTAGCGATGACCTGGCTGGGCACGATCGACGTTCCTGCTCGGGTGGCCAGCGAATAGAACAGCGCCGCCGGCACCGTGGCCATGAATCCACCGACCACGCAGTGGTAGAAGTACGGCAGCTCTTTCTTGCCCATCCACGTGTTGATACTGATGATCAGCGCCGCAGTCACCGCGCCCAGCAGTGACATCAACCAGTCACCGCCGAGCAGAATAGAAACGGCAGCACCCATCAGCGACCAGCCGGCCACCGACACCCACTGTGGGTACGGCGGCGGCGCCGCATCAAGATCATCGAGGATCTTCTCGGCGATCTCCGGCGGAGTCGCACCGGCACGGATCGAACGGATCAACCGGTCAACTTCCTGCAGCTTGGAGTAATTCTCCGACATGTTCGTGACCACACGGAACACGCCCAGCGGCTGCTTGCGCACGGTGCCGATCACAGAGTTGATCGTGATGGTGTTCATGGTGATGTCCACATGGCAGTAGTGCAGACCATAAGAGGACGTGACGGCGTGAATCTGTGCCTTCGCATCCGAACTAGTCGTGCCATTAGCAATGAGGATTTCGCCGACGCGCGCGCCAATCGTCATCACCGCCGCGACCTGGGTCGGGTCTGTCAGGTCGACAGGCGCCAGGACTGACGGGGGTGGAGACGTGCGCGCCTGGTCGATGGTTGCCACCGGGTTAGTGGTGCGCATCGAATCACGCATATTTTTGAACACCGTTGCCACACCGCCACACTAACTGGCAGGGCTTCTCTGCGCGAGGATAAGGCCCCTTTTGTCGCAAGGGTGATTGTCCTTGTATGATTTCGCGCAGTGCTGGAGTGGCGCAATCGGTAGCGCAACGGTCTTGTAAACCGTAGGTTGCGAGTTCAAGTCTCGTCTCCAGCTCCACGTAAGCCCCAGGTGAATGGCCTGGGGCTTACTTGCTTTGGTCCCAAGTGTCTAAAAGTGTCTAAGTATTAGCCGCTCTTAGAGGGAAAGTGAAGCGCATTAAGTGGAAGTGCTCGGGTTGGAAATCTGGCCAGAAGATGCTGGTAATCTACGTCATCTGTGGTTCGAAATTGAGCGTGGGGGATTGACCATGTGTCTGCTGGGTGGCTAAATTCAGGAGTGTAGAGATTGTCCTCCGTGGACAACCCCACATCGCCGGACCCCCGCCACGTGCGGGGGTTACGTGCTTCTGGGGTTAGGGGTGGACGGGCCAGGTTCTTTGCCGACCCTTGCTTGCGATGTCGGAGGCTTGCCACAGGTTGTTTTTGTAAGGCGACGGCTCGAGGGTCCGCGTCACGCGCAGTCACTGTTCGTTGGTAGGCGTAGGTGCAGAGGTCGGCAGCTTGCAGACCAAGCATCGACCTAGAGTCGCAAAAGTCCCGTTCGTCGATGTGTAGGCGCTTCGAGCTCTTGTATCCGAAGGTTCCCTGGGACTTGTAGTGGATGAACTCCTTGCGGCCTTCAGGCGCGGTGTAGTGGTCGTCGAGGAAAGCGAGGGTTTGGTCACCCTCCCTCCGTGTGAAGTCGTTGACGCACTCTAGGAGATACCCGATGGTGAGGGCTCTGTGGTTGTAAAGACGGCTGTAGCGACGGCGCTGAGCATCCCGGTCGAAAGTCTCTATGTTCGGACTCATCGATGAAGGCGTACAGCACCCCCTCAGGCTATGCCATGGGGCGAGGCTCGTTGTTTGTCTTCAACGGGGGCGGACGAGACGACAGCCACCCCGTCAAGCAACGGCTAAGCTTCCGTTTCCGATACTTAGATTGAGTGACGAGATAAGTGACATTTCCCGGTTCTCCATCCCCACCGGAAGGTGTCGGAGTCAGAAGACGTTTGCATAGATGTCAGAATTCGTCTGCACTATCGCCATTTACTCCGGACAGGCCGCGCGCGTTCTCCACTTCATCTGGAACGCGACTCGACGGAGTGTGTCCGACAGGCTGGCCCCTTTTCCCTGTGAAATTGGGGGAGGGCTTAGGAGTCCAGGGTATTGACTAGGTCGAGGAATTCCTCGGCATAGGAGATCTGTTTGCGTAGCTTTTCGTAGCGGGTGCGCGTCTCCTCGCGAATGCTGGCGAGGGTGGCCTCGGCATGGTCTCGCTCCTGCTGCGTGGCGCTGTTATCCTGTCGGTCGCCTGCGGCTTCGAGGATCTCTGCAGCCTCAAGGAACTCCCGCATCTGATCCAGGGTGAATCCCAGCGGTTTCATTCGTCGCACCAGTAAGACCCGACGTATATCGGCCTCGCTGTAGAGCCTAAACCCGCCGGGACTGCGCTCCGACGGCGTAATCAGGCCGACGTGATCATAGTGACGCAGGGTGGGAATCGACAGTCCCGTCCGCTCGACGACTTCACCGATCTTGCAACCACTGTCTTCCACTACCTGTCCTCCTCCATGGTGATGTCGCTCATGGGTCGCTGCGGCTGCGTTGACGGTTAAGTAAAACCCCGGCTACGGTAACCACCATCCCCAACCCTAAAGTTACTAGAGGGTTGGATTTCTTTCGGGCGTTCGCCCAGGTACGCAATCCCTCACGATTGGATATTCATGACTGAAGCTAGCACGGTGGCTCCGCGCTCTGTCCCCTCCCCGGAGGAGACACACGCCCCTACCGGGGTCATTGCCTCTTTCCGTTACGCGTTTTCCTCTCCGGCCCGGATCCGCACAGAGGTCCTGGCTGGCCTGGCGGTGTCCCTGGCCCTGATCCCTGAGGCCATCGCCTTTTCCATCCTTGCCGGCGTCGACCCGGCCGTCGGCTTGTTCTCCTCGGTGATCATGGCGATTGCGATCGCGTTTACCGGTGGCCGCCCGGCGATGATCACCGCCGCCACCGGTGCGATCGCCCTGGTCATCGGCCCCGTGGCCCGTGATTACGGGATGGACTACTTCATCGCCACAGTCCTGCTGGGCGGTGTCCTGCAAATCGTGCTCGGCGCCCTCGGCGTGGCGAAGCTCCAACGGTTCATCTCCCGGTCGGTGATGCTCGGCTTCGTCAACGCCCTGGGCATCATGATCTTCACTGCCCAGCTCGAGCACCTGATCGACGTGCCCTGGATGGTCTATCCCTTGGTGGGCCTGGGTGTGTTGATCATGATCTTCTTCCCCAAGCTCACCAGCGTAATCCCAGCCCCGCTGATCACGATTATCGTGGTCACCGGCCTGGTCATTGTTGGCGGCTTCACCGTCCCGACGGTCTCGGACATGGGCCAGATGCCTGAGTCGCTGCCCGTACTATTCATCCCGAACGTGCCGTGGACGTGGGAGACCCTCCAGATCATTGCCCCTTATGCCCTGGCTATGGCCATCGTCGGGCTCATGGAATCGTTGATGACCGCCAAGCTCGTCGATGACCTCACCGACACCCACTCCGATAAGACCCGCGAAAGCCTTGGCCAGGGGGTCGCGAATATCGCCTCCGGCTTCTTCGGTGGCATGGGTGGCTGCGCGATGATCGGCCAGACCATGATCAACGTCCGCGAATCCGGCGCCCGGACCCGACTATCCACCCTGCTCTCGGGTGTCTTCCTGCTCATCCTCGTCCTGGCCCTGGGCGATATTGTCGGCATGATCCCCATGGCCGCACTGGTCGCGATCATGATCATGGTCTCGGTCGGCACGATCGACTGGCACTCCGTGCATCCACGCACCCTGAAGCTCATGCCGGTGAGCGAAACCATTGTCATGGCCGTGACCATCATCGCCACCCTGGCCACCCACAACCTGGCCATCGGCGTGGTGCTGGGCGTGCTCACTGCGATGATCATGTTCGCCCGCAGGGTGGCCCATATCGTCTCTATCGAGAAGGTCTCCGAACTCGACACCAACCATGACGGGAAGATCGATACGCGGACCTACCGGGTGCATGGTCAGTTGTTCTGGGCTTCAAGCAATGACCTGGTCTACCAGTTCGATTACACCGATTCGGCTACCCACATCGTTATTGATCTAACCGCCGCGGAGATCTGGGACGCCTCGACGGTGGCCACCCTGGATGCGATCACCCAGAAGTTCCAGGGCAAAGGCAAGACCGTCTCCATCATCGGCCTCGATGGCCCCAGCCAGGACCGGCTCGACCGACTGTCCGGCCGCCTCGGCGCCGGCCACTAGAACCAGCCCGTACCGACTGTAGAGATGCGGTGTCTTGGCTCCGGGGCATTGAGGTAATGTGTAACCAAAGTGCCCCTAGTGGGGTGAGCGTGAGACTGTGCAGCACGAGAAGGTAAGAACGAAGCGGCACACGTGTCTAGGTACGCGTGCCGCTTCAAAAAGTAGTTTAACCCCACCTGACCTGCGATGCTGTACATCGCCGTGGAACAGCACCGCAATGAAGAGGTAGTCGCAGTCAGCCAAGGACACGGGCAGAATCCGGGCACAACCCGACAGTACGTTCCTCCACAGCTGGATCAAACACCAGGCACAAGACAGGCAGTGAGCGCCTGGTTTTCTTCTTTTAGTTTTCCGCGGTCATACCTCTTTTTTGACGGACGCCTTGTCCTCATAGATGCGATCTGGATCAACGCCGGCGGTAAGTAGGGCATCACGCTGTAAATCAGTAGATTGTGACCCATCTGCTTTTGAAACCCTCATTTAACCAATCGGAGACATAGCTATTTCCTGTCACTTATACGAACGTATAAGTGACAAGGAGAAGCACTATGCCCTCGTGGGATACATGCATACAGAGACCCGACTTCGAAAGGCGCGAGGCACGCTCTCCGTCCAGCCCCACGACTTCCGAAGGACCGTTGCTACACGGATCGAGGAACGCTACGAGGGCCTCGCTGCTCCGGAGATAATCGATGACTACACGGACGCCCTTTGCTAGGGGCAAGGTGCCTAAAAGTGTCTAAGTAATAGCGGGAACTGGGCGAACTGGTTGGGATCGCTAACATGAAGTGAGGCACATGACCTGCGCGTGTGTGGAACTCCGGGAATGCGGGGAATCTACGGTACCTGGAGTTGGCTTCCGTAGGTTGCGTGGTTCAAGTCTCGTCTCCAGCTCCACGTGTAACCTCAGATCGGCGTCCGCGTCGGCTGGGGTTGTTTGTATTTTGGCGAACTCTCTTGCAAGCCGAAACGAGAGTACAGTGAGGGTACAGTAAACGTTCAGTTTCGGCTTGTTTAATTGGCCTATTCCCGCGTGATGTGCGCTCGAAGGCCGCGTTGCCGGCTGTAAGGGCCAGTCACGGAAATGAACTCTTAAGTGAAGTTAGAAAAAGAAAGAGTGACTGTCATGGCAGATACGCCCACCCCGCAGAACGTTAAGGTGCTCGTTGTCGATGACGAGCCGAATATTGTTGAGCTACTCACTGTGTCCTTGAAGTTTCAGGGTTTTGAGGTTGAGTCGGCTGAGTCTGGCCAGGAAGCGCTGAAGATGGCGCATGAGTTGCAGCCGGATGCGTACATCCTCGATGTGATGATGCCGGGGATGGACGGCTTCGAGCTGTTGACGAAACTGCGCAATGAGGGCCTGGATGCGCCGGTGCTGTTCCTCACCGCGAAGGATGCGGTGGAGGACCGGATTCATGGTCTGACTATCGGTGCGGATGATTATGTGACTAAGCCGTTCTCACTTGAAGAGGTGATCACGCGTCTGCGCGTTATTTTGCGTCGCGGCCATGTCACCGAGGGAGAGTCGGAGGACACGACAATCCGCTATGCAGATTTGACGCTTAACGACGACACGCATGAGGTCACCAAGGCCGGCCAGATCGTTGAGCTGTCGCCGACTGAGTTCAATTTGCTCCGCTACCTGATGCTGAATGCCGAGGTAGTGCTGTCCAAGGCGAAGATCTTGGACAATGTGTGGCACTACGATTTCGGTGGCGACGGCAATGTGGTCGAGTCTTATATTTCGTACCTGCGCCGCAAGGTGGACACGGGTGATACTCCTTTGATTCACACTGTTCGTGGTGTGGGCTACGTGCTGCGCACCCCGCGTCAGTAATGGCGTCGGGTGCGGCGGTCGCGCCGGCGACAATGATGCGGCTTGCCGCGGAGCAAGCGTCGCGTTTGCGTCTTAGCACGCGTCTGCTGATCATCCTCATGGTCATTTCCGGGTTGGGGCTGACCGGTACGTCTGTTGCCGTGTGGGGTCTAACCCGGGATCAGGTGTATGAGCGGGTAGATAAAGACCTGCGAAAAGGTTTGACCACCTGGGCGTTGAGCCCTGATGTGCGTAATTCTAAGGCAGATGCATACCTGCCCAGCCAGTTCTTGTTGATGACTGCGGTGCCCGGCCAGTATCCACGGATCGACCGGGTGAATGGGTGCAGCCCGAAGGCATCAGAACTTGTCTTTGACCGGCGGCCGCACACCGTGGGTGCTGAGTGCATCTTCGGCCACGGGAGCGATAAGAAGTTCAGGACTATCGCGGTCCAAGCACCGGATGGCACGTCCACTGTTGTGGCCAAATCACTGGAGCAGGAAACCAAGATGTTGGAGGCGCTGGCGGTGGTGCTGGCGTCGATAAGCGTGCTTGTTTTGGCGATGATGGGCGCGGCCGGCACCTTCTTTGTGCGGAGATCGCTGCTGCCGCTGAAGGAACTGGAGAATACGGCGCTGTCCATTGCTGACGGCAATATTGACTGTCGCGCGCCGGCGTGGCCACGTGATACTGAATTCGGGCGATTGTCATACGCGATGAACACGATGGTTGGGCAGCTGCAGGAAACGCTCGATGAATCACGTGAAAAAGAGGAACAGATGCGTCGCTTTGTTGGCGATGCGTCGCATGAGCTGCGCACCCCGCTGACGAGTGTGCGTGGGTACACCGAACTTTATCGTGCTGGCGCGACAGATGATGCCGACATGGTTTTGAGCAAGATCGACGAAGAATCTGCCCGCATGAAGCTGCTGGTAGAGGATCTTCTTGCGCTTACCCGTGCGGAAGGCTCGCGCCTGAACCTGCGCAAGGTTGATGTGCTTGAGCTGGTGCTGTCGGTGAAAAGTTCAGCGCGCGCTGCATTTTCGGGGCGCGTGCTCGAAGTAGAAACTGAGGTCTCGGATATTCCCGTGGTTTCTGGTGACCCGGACCGACTGCACCAGGTGTTGTTGAACCTGGTGAGCAACGCGTTCAAGCATGCTGGCAAGGAAGCCGAAGTGATGATCACGCTGCGCGAATACCTGGACAATGTCTACATTGATGTTGCCGATAACGGCTGTGGCATGAACCAGGAGGACACGGAGCACATCTTTGAACGGTTCTACCGTGCGGACTCCTCACGCAACCGTTCGAAGAGCTCCGGAGGATCCGGACTGGGCTTGGCTATTACGAAGTCCATCGTGGAACAGCACGGCGGCGCGATCACCGTGACATCCGAGCTTGGTGAAGGCACGAAATTCACGGTCAGCCTGCCCCGCTTCGACCCCGAACAGAAGACCGAGGACAAGGCGAAGGACGAGGCTTAGCTGCGACGGCCGTCTTCGCCGGTGCCGAGCGCGCTGCGCAGCTTGTCAGCGGCCTCGTCCATCTTGGCGGCATCGGTCTCGTCCGCGCGCATGATGTTCTGCAGGCTGTAGCCCGACATGTCATTGGCCGGGAACACGTGAATGTGGGCGTGGGGGACCTCGAAACCAGCGATCAGGTAACCCGCGCGCTGGGAACCAAACTGATCGATCACAGCTTGGCCGACTTCCTGCGCGACCTCATTGGCGTGCAGCCAGGTCTGCGCATCAAGGTCAGTCCACTTATCCACCTCAGCGATCGGTACAACCAGGGTGTGGCCGTATGCGATCGGCTCGATGGTCAGGAATGCTGCGACCGTCTCATCGCGGTAAACGATACGGCCGGGGATTTCCCCATTGATGATTTTGGTGAAGACAGTGCTCATGCTCGCCCAGGGTAGCGATACTATGGGCCGCATGCGCATCCTTGTGATCGGTTCGGGCGGCCGCGAACACGCCCTTGTCCATGCACTGGCAGGCACGACCAGCACGGCGGGGGCTGCAGACACGGCACATGAGCTGCATGTCGCGCCGGGCAATGCTGGAATTGCAAAGCTGGCTACACTGCACGACCTTGATGTTTCTGATGGTGCAGCAGCAGTGGCCCTGGCACAGTCCATTGGGGCTGACCTGGTGGTCATTGGCCCGGAGCAACCGCTGGTTGCTGGCGTGGCCGATGCATTACGTGAGGCCGGCATCGCTGTGTTTGGCCCGTCGAAGGCAGCGGCCGCGCTGGAAGGTTCCAAAGCATTCGCGAAGGATGTCATGGCTGCAGCTGGTGTGCGCACTGCGCAAGCCCGCCAGGTCACGGATCCAGCGGATGTTGAGGCAGCGCTTGATGAGTTCGGCCCGACCTTCGTGGTCAAGGACGACGGTCTTGCCGGTGGCAAGGGCGTTGTGGTGACTCCGGATCGCGCCGCTGCAAAGGACCATGCTGAGGCAGTGCTGGCAGCTGGCAATCCGGTGCTGTTCGAGTCCTTCCTCGAAGGCCCAGAAGTCTCCCTGTTCTGCTTGGTCGATGGCCAAACTGTCGTGCCGCTCCTGCCAGCGCAGGACCACAAGCGCGCCTACGACAATGATGAGGGCCCGAACACCGGTGGCATGGGCGCGTACACCCCGCTGCCTTGGCTTCCGGAAGACGGCGTGCAGCGCATCGTGGACGAGGTGGTCGCACCCGTCGCCGCTGAGATGGTGCACCGCGGTATGCCGTATACGGGTCTGCTCTACGCAGGGCTCGCCTGGGGGTCAGAGGGTCCGTCGGTTGTGGAATTCAACGCCCGCTTCGGGGACCCGGAAACGCAGGCAGTTCTGGCGCTGCTGAACACCCCGCTCGCTGAGGTTCTCTACGCCACCGCTACCGGCACGCTGCACAAGATTGAGCCGCTCGACTGGCAGGACGGTGCAGCCGTCACGGTCGTGCTCGCCGCTGAGAATTACCCGGCCAGCCCGCGCAAGGGCGATGAGATCACGGCGGAAGGCACGCTTCTCGACGATCCCACCGCCGTCCTCCACGCCGGCACCGCCCCCACGGCAGATGGCACTGGCTATGTTTCCGCTGGCGGTCGTGTGCTCAATGTTTTGGGTACCGGCGCCAACCTCGAAGAAGCAGTGGCCTCGGCTTACGAAACGATTGAGAAGATCAACCTGGAAGGCTCCTTCTACCGCCACGACATCGCCCGCCCGGCGATCAACGGCGAAATTCAGGTTTAATCCACCGAAACCAGTCCCACGCTGATCCCTTCGGGGAGCAGCGTGGATCTGGATGACATGATTTTCCACGCGCCTCATCGCGACCTGGCGTTTTCGCGTTCTTATCCGGGGTAGATGTAAACAAAATCCACGCATCGTTGGGGTGGGGGTTGGGGGAGGCGTCGATAAGCGTGCTTCGTGCGATAATGGGCGCGTGACTGACTTGAAACCCCGTAATGCCAACGTCCTGTCCAACCGTTATGCCTCGGCCGAGATGGCCACGCTGTGGAGCGCGGAGCACAAGATCGTGCTGGAGCGCCAGCTGTGGATCGCGGTGATGCGTGCTCAGCGTGATCTGGGCATTGATATCCCTGAAGAGGCCATCGCGGCGTATGAGAAGGTCGTGGACCAGGTGGACCTGGATTCGATCGCTGCGCGTGAGCGTGTGACTCGCCACGATGTGAAGGCACGCATTGAGGAATTCAATGCTCTGGCTGGTCACGAGCATATTCACAAGGGCATGACTAGCCGTGACCTGACGGAGAATGTGGAGCAGCTGCAGATTTACCGCTCGCTCGAGCTGGTGCGTGGTCGTGCCGTGGCAGTGTTGAATGCGATTGGTAACCGTGCGGGTGAGTACCGCTCTTTGGTTATGGCTGGTCGCTCGCACAATGTGGCAGCACAGGCGACGACGCTGGGTAAGCGTTTCGCCTCGGCGGCAGATGAGATGCTGGTCGCACTGGACCGTGTGGAGGACCTGCTGGGCCGCTATCCGCTGCGCGGCATTAAGGGCCCGATGGGTACCGCACAGGACATGCTGGACCTGGTCGGTGGCGATGAGACGAAGCTGAACCAACTGGAGCAGGCGATTGCGAAGCACCTGGGCTTTGAGCGGATCTTCGATTCGGTGGGGCAGATTTACCCGCGTTCGCTGGATTTTGATGCGATTTCTGCACTGGTGCAGCTGGGGGCGGGCCCGTCGAGCTTGGCCACCACGATTCGTCTGATGGCTGGCAATGAGACCGTGACTGAGGGCTTCAAGGAAGGTCAGGTCGGGTCCTCTGCGATGCCGCACAAGATGAATGCCCGTTCGTGTGAGCGTGTTGGTGGCTTCCAGGTGATTCTGCGTGGCTACCTCACCATGGTCGGCGATCTCGCTGGCCAGCAGTGGAATGAAGGCGACGTGTTCTGCTCCGTCGTGCGCCGCGTGGCACTGCCGGATGCGTTCTTCGCCATCGACGGCATGATGGAGACCTTCCTGACCGTCCTGGCGGAATTCGGTGCTTTCCCGGCGATGATTACCCGTGAGCTGGACCGTTACCTGCCATTTTTGGCTACGACGCGCATCCTTATGGCGAGCGTTCGTGCAGGTGTTGGTCGCGAGACCGCGCACGAGGTGATCAAGGAGCACGCCGTCGCGATGGCATTGGATATGCGAGAAAATGGTGCGGAGCAAAACCTCGTGGAGCGCCTCGCTGGTGATGATCGCCTGCCGCTCGACCAGCAGCAGCTCGAAGCAGCGCTGGAAGACCGCCACGCTTTCATCGGTGCAGCAGAATCCCAGGTAGACAATGTTTTGGAGCGTATTCAGGCTTGGGCAAATAAGTACCCAGAGGCTGCTGGATACTCTCCAGGAGAGATCCTGTAGCTAGGGGCGTAACATCGCACGCATGCGTCCAGAGCTTTCTGACTACAATCACCTGTCCGCCGGCAAGGTCCGCGAGATCTACGAGATCGACGATGACACCCTGCTGATGGTGGCCACCGACCGGATCTCCGCGTTCGACTTTGCGCTCGAACCGGAGATTCCGGACAAGGGCAAGGTGCTCACCTACACCAGTGAATTTTTCTTCGACCTGCTCGAAGGTGTGCCCAATCACCTGGCGGGACCGCTCGATGATGAACGGATCCCGGAAGAGGTGCTGGGAAGCGCTTTCGTCGTTAAGAAATTGGACATGATTCCATTCGAGTGCGTGGCTCGTGGCTACCTGACGGGCTCGGGCAAGAAGGAATACGACGCGAATGGTTCCGTGTGCGGTGTCGCATTGCCGGAAGGCTTGAAGGAAGCGTCCAAGCTGCCGGAGCCGATTTTCACGCCGGCAACGAAGGCTGAGCAGGGCGACCACGACGAGAATGTGCGCTTCGAGTACGTGGCTAAGCAGCTGGGCACCGAGCTCGCGGAGAAGTTGCGCGAGGCGACCTTGGATATCTACACGCGTGCTGCTGAGTACGCGGAGACGCGCGGGATCATTCTTGCGGACACCAAGTTCGAGTTCGGCTTGGATAAAGACGGCACGCTCGTGCTTGCCGACGAAGTGCTCACCCCCGACTCCTCCCGCTACTGGCCTGCGGACTCCTACGAGGAAGGCGAGGTGCAGCCCAGCTTTGATAAGCAGTACGTGCGTAACTGGCTGACCAGCCCGAAGTCTGGTTGGGATCCGGCTGAGGGGACCCCGCCGCCGGAACTGCCGGGCTCGGTCGTTGAGGCCACTCGCGACCGCTACATCGAGGCGTACGAGCGCCTGTCGGGCCGGAAATTCGCCTAAAGCAGCGGGGGCTAGACTCGTATGCCATGACTGAGACCCCGATCCCTGCTGCACCGAAGCACCCGATCACCCGCTCCTTCCACGGCCGCGAATTCGTCGACGATTACGAGTGGCTGCGCGACAAGGAGTCGCCGGAAACGCTCGCGTACCTCGAGGCGGAAAATGCCTACACGAAGGAGCAGACGGCGCATCTCGACGGCTTGACCGAGTCGATCTACAACGAGATCAAATCGCGCGTGAAGGAGACGGATATGTCCGTCCCGCAGCGTCAAGGCGATTGGTGGTACTACGGTCGCACGGAGGAGGGCAAGAATTACGGCATCAGCTGTCGCGTGCTTGTCGACGAAGGCTCCGACCCCTGGACACCGCCCGTCCTCCCCGAGGACGGTTCGGGCCTGCCCGGCGAGCAGGTCCTCCTTGACTTGAATGAGCTGGCGGAGGGCCACGAGTTCTTCTCCATTGGTGCTTCCAGCGTGAGTACTTCGGGCCGCTATCTGGCCTTTTCTACCGATACCGCCGGTGATGAGCGGTTTGATCTGCAGATCAAGAACCTAGAAACCGGCGAGCTCCTCCCCGACACAATCCCCGGCATTTTCTACGGCGCAACCTGGGCAGGCGAGGACTACCTGTTCTATATCCGTGTCGACGATGCATGGCGTCCGCACCAAGTGTGGCGCCACAAGGTGGGCACCGCGTCGAGCGAAGACGTGCTCGTCTACGAGGAGAGCGACGAGAAATTCGGTGTAGGTGTAGCAGCGGATCGTTCCGAGCGCTACGTCATCATCCTCTCTGCCTCCTCGCTGACGACTGAGTACCGCGTTCTGCCTTTGGACAATCCGGAGGGCGAATTCTCGGTGCTGTGGCCGCGCGAGTCTGGTGTGGAATACAACGTTGATCTTGCCGTTGTCGGGGACGAGGAGCGCTGGGTGGTCACCCATAACGCGCATGGCCCGAATTCTTCTGTGGGCGTTTGCGCGGCGGGGGAGGAGCTGCCGCCGTTGCGGGAGCTGACTGAGCTCATGCCTCACGACGACACCGTGCGCATTGAGGGAACGGATGCCTACCGTGATTTCATTTTCGTGTCGTATCGCCGGGGCGGAATCGGCCGTCTCGCTGTGGCTGACCTGACTGGTGACAGCTTCGGTGAATTCCGTGAATTGGAATTCGATGAGGAGCTCTACACCGCCACTTTGGGTGGCAATCCCGAGTGGGATGCTCCTGTCGTGCGCGTGGGGTACACCTCGTTCACCCGTCCAGGTCAGGTTCTGAATTATCGCGTGGCTACCGGCGAGTTCACGCTGCTCAAGGAACAGGAAGTTCGTGGTGGTTACAACCCGGACGACTATGTCGCTGAGCGCATGTGGGCCACGGCCGAAGACGGCACGCGTGTGCCCATGTCGGTCGTGCACCGCGCTGACCTGGACATGTCGCAGCCCAACCCGACGCTGCTGTACGGCTACGGCTCGTATGAAGCATCGACGGATCCGGGCTTTTCTGTCGCACGTCTCTCGCTGTTGGATCGCGGAATGGTGTGGGTCTGCGCTCACGTCCGTGGTGGCGGCGAGATGGGCCGACTGTGGTACGACAACGGCAAGATGCTGGCGAAGAAGAACACCTTCACTGACTTCGTCGCATGTGCCGATGCACTGATTAGCGAAGGCCTGACTACCCCCTCCATGCTCGTTGCTGAAGGCGGTTCCGCTGGTGGCCTGCTCATGGGAGCTGTGGCTAATCTCGCGCCAGAAAAATTCGCGGGGATCCAGGCGATCGTTCCGTTCGTTGACCCACTGACGTCGATTCTGAAACCGGAACTGCCCTTGACCGTCGGTGAATGGGAGGAGTGGGGCGACCCGTACCACGATCCTGAGGTGTACGACTACATGGCCACCTACGCCCCGTACGAGAACATCGAGGCGAAGGACTACCCGAATATTCTGGCCGTGACCAGTATCAATGACACACGCGTGCTGTATGTTGAACCGGCAAAGTGGATCGCCAAACTGCGCGCGACTGCCACCGGTGGACAGTTCCTACTCAAGACCGAGATGGCTGCTGGCCACGGCGGTGTTTCCGGCCGCTATGCCAAGTGGAAGCAGACCGCATTTGAATACGCATGGACGCTGTTCACCGCAGGTGCTGTGAAGTAGCGCCCTCTCGGTTCACTCACCGAGCGGGGTTGGCGGAGCAGAAGTAGGATATTTCCTATGTCCCGCCACCTGCTCGTCTCCGTTTCCTCTATTTTCGATGAGACGTTGAAGGACGTGCAGAAACTCGTCAGCGATCTTGAGCGCCAGTCGATCCCGGTATCGTTGCTGGTTGCTCCACACATTGATAAGAAGTGGCACCTGGCAAAAGACACCGCGACCCGTAGCTGGCTCAGAGAGCAGATGGATGCCGGTCGTGGTCTGATCCTCAACGGATTCGACCAGGCGGTGCAGGGGCGTCGCGCGGAATTCGCCAATTTGGAGGCGCATGAGGCGAAACTCCGTCTCAAGGGCGCGTCCCGCCAAATGAAGAAGCTTGGCTTCGAGCTTGATACTTTCGCCCCGCCCCGGTGGCGCATGTCCGAGGGGACACTGGAAGCGCTGCAGAAATTCGATTTCCGGCTCGCTGCTTCAACCCAAGGAATTCATTTCCTGCGCACCGGTGATGTCGTCTATGCCCGCAACCTCTCTGTTGGTGAGGGCTTCGGTTCAGCTGGTTGGTGGCGCCGCAGCATTATCGACGCCGCAGTGCGCAACGCCAAGCTCGGCAACACCGTGCGCCTGTCTGTCTCAGGCAGGAATCTTTCCAAGAAGAAGGTCCGCAACGACTTCGTCGCTGCCGCTCTTGCCGCTGCAGACGAGGGTTTGAGCCCGGCTAATTACCGCGACCTTTAACGCCTTCCTGCTTGGCAGCCACACCGCCGACACGGCGTCTTTGCACCCCGCCGATGACCCGGCAGAGCAGATAAATGCCGAAAGAAATGAACGCGACGAACACACTTACCGGCACGCCCGGTGCTAACGATAGGATCATGCCACCGATCGCAGAGACCTCAGCGAAGAGGATTGACCAGCCAATCGCATGCACAGGATTCGCCGTGATTTGAGTTGCAGCCGCGCCGGGGGTGATCAGCAAAGACATGACCAGCAGCGCGCCGACGATCTGTACTGACTGGGCCGATGCGATACCCACGAGCACAGCGAACGTGACCGATATCGCCCGCACGCGCACACCGGCGGCAGCAGCCATCACCGGATCGGCGGAGGCAAACAACAATGGTCGCCACAGCACCGCTACGGCCATGGTTACCAAAAGTGTTGTGCCAGCGAGCAGCCACAGATTTTGGCCTGATATGCCCACGATCTGGCCGGTGAGCAGCGCCAATGCTCGATTGGAATTGCCCGGATAAAGGTGGATGAAAAGCACGGAAAGGCCCATGCCGAAGCTCATTACCACGCCGACTGCTGAGTCTTGTTGCCCACGGAAACCGAGCGCTGCCAGTACGATCGCGGCGACCACAGCACCGACCACCGCGCCGAGGCCCACGTTCAAACTGAAGAGCAGGGCAGCGGCGGCACCCATCAGCGCCAGCTCTGATGTCGCGTGAACGGAAAAAGACATTTGGCGCACCACGATCAGAGGTGCCATAACTCCGGATAAAAGCCCGAGCAAGGCACAGGCGATGAGAGTTACCTGCACGAAATCGAGTCCGAGCAGATACTGCGTCGTGTCTAATGCTTCGTTCACAGGACCACCATCCGTCCGTTTGCTTCCACGACATCAACGTGGGTGCCGTAGAGCTCGCTGAGTACTTCGGAGCGCATGACCTCTTCGACAGTTCCGATCACGTGCCCTTCCGGACCGAGGTAAAGCACTCGATCCACAACGGACAAGAATGGGTTGATTGAGTGAGTCACGCACAAGACTGCTGCGTCGAGGTTGGCCAGGCGCTCAACAGTGTCCCTTTCGCGGGCGATGTCGAGGGACAGGAGGGGTTCGTCGGCAAGCATGAGCTCTGGTGTGGCGGCGAGTGCCTGTGCTTGGCGGATGAGCTGTTGTTGCCCGCCGGAAAGCAGGCCGACGCGTTGGTCGGCGAAGTGGGTCGCGCCGACGCGTGCGAGGAGTTCATCGACGTGTCCTTTGGGTGGCCGGCGGTGCGTGATGCCGTGTGCACAGGCGAGTGAAACGAGGTCGCGGCCTCGGACCGGTAAATCCGCCGGGAACATTTGCTGTTGAGGGATGAATCCCACGCGGCTGGTGGCATCGACCGTCCCGCCGCTGAGTTTGCGGGTGCCCAGAATCGTGTGAAGCAGTGTGGATTTGCCCACGCCGTTCGGGCCGAGCACCGCGATGAATTCTCCGCGTCGCACCTGAAGATTCAGCCCGGACCACAATGGATCGACGGCAGCGTCGTGGAATTCGAGGACCACGGGGGTGCGGGTAACGGGGGAAGAAGTCACTGTCTGATCAAACCACTGCTGAAAATCGATTTCAACGCGACAAAGATGCGGTGAAGGTCGGAGAAAGATACAAAGGGTAACAATCAAACGGTAACCCCCGCCTATTAAGTGCGATGTCGTGGAGGGCGGGATCATGCGGTGATTGCGCCACCGTTGAATAGTTCTTCTAGTTTTTCACGGGGTGTCGCTCCGTGAAACTTGACGATGGGGGTGTCGTTGAGTTCGTTTTGGACCCAGGCGACTTCCTCAGCGCTGACAAGAGCGAAGTCGGTGCCTTTCGGGAAGAACCGGCGCCGGATTTCCCCGTTGGTGTTCTCGTTGGTGGGCCGCTGCCACGGTGAGTGCGGGTCGCAGAAGTAGACTTTGCACCCATCTGCGATCGACACCGTGGCGGTCAGCGCCATTTCTGATCCTTGGTCCCACGTGATGGTCTTTAACTGTTCGGCGTTGAGGTCTTTGACCATGCGTTGCAGTGTGCCGACCACGGTGGCCGAGGAGTGCTCGTCAGGCAAATGCCCCAGCAGGGTATACCGGCTGGAGCGTTCAATCAGGGTGATCAACGCACTTTTACCGCCTTTGCCGATGACGAGGTCTCCTTCCCAGTGCCCTGGGATGGCTCGGTCGTCGACTTCCGGTGGCCGGGTGGTGATTTCCGCGCCTTTGATCCAGGACCGGTTGTTGGTGGCAAGCCCTGCTGTGCGGTGGCGTGGGGTGCGTTTCGTGCCGCCTTTGATCAGTACTTGCTGGGTCTTCATGATCGATTCCAGCTCCGCGCGAAGGCTGCCTTTGCCTTGGACGTAGAGTGCGGAGTAGATCGCTTCGTGGGATAGCTGCATGGTTTCATCATCGGCGAAAACCCGCTCCAGGTGGCAACTGATGCGCTTAGGTGACCATCTGCGCGCCACACCGGCGACAACGACCTGCCGCAACCGGTCGTTGGTGTCGATGCGGCGTGGTTTCGGCCTGGCCATCCGGCGTGTTGTGCGTTCACCGGCGACCTCGGCGTTATAGGTGTGCACCACCGCCCCGGCCGGGTCGATGACCTCCCACCCGTTACGGCGGATTTCTCTGGCAACCACGCTATGGTGCCGCCCGATAGATGAAGCGATCGCCCTAGCCGATAAGCCTTGGGCGCATCCGGCGTGGATCTGGGCCCGGTCAGAGGTAGTTAACCGTTTGCCCACCCCTACACGCATACCGTCGACGTCAGTTAGTGCAGCCGCCGTAGACACCGCGGCGGTGGATAAAGGTGCTGGCATGACACTATCTTTGCGCCACTGGTACACCGTCGATCTGCTGACCCCCAACCAGTCGGCAACCGCAGCCACCGGCACACCGTCAGCGAACATCTCCTCGGCGACCCGGCGGTTGTGCTTCCACTGCTTTGCAGTACCGCGGTCACTCGTTATCCCTGCTTTACGCATCCAGCTGTACACAGTCTTAGGTGCTACACCGAGACTTTCCGCAACTCGATATGCGGACTGACCGTCTAACACGCAGGCAACGGCAGCTTGTTTATCCTCATCAGAAATGACTGTGCGCGCGGGTGCTTTTCCAGGCACGACCACGCCTTGTTCGATAAGCCAAGACCGCACAGACGATACGGGCAAGCCCACCCTACAAGCAGCTAGTGACACCGACACGCCTTGTCGCACCAAGCCAGATGCTTGCTCAAATCGGTCCTGCCGGCCCCGTCTTCTGACTGCCGATGGACCAGCTACACCCGCTTTGCGCATCCAGCAGTAGACAGTTTTCGGCACCACCCCAAAATCCTCAGCAACCAAAGAAGGGGACTCGCCAGCAGCAACACGGACAACCGCCGCCTGACGAACCTCCTCCGACACCCAACCAGCCACAAACACAACCACCTCTCGAGCGAGATGGCGCATTCACCCATTGACAGTCCCGCGCCCACGGAACAGAGTTACCGTTTGATTGTTACCGTTCGCCCTTTTTGGGCTGTGTTTTAGGGTTTTAGGGTTTTAGGCGGCGTGCTCGCCGTGGTCGTGGCCGTGCTCGACGTCTTGTGGCAGTGCCTCGATCGTTGCCATGAGCTCATCGACGACCTGCTCGAAGTAGTCGAGGAAGTTCACGCCC
>NZ_CAMXWS010000015.1 GCF_947253065.1 uncultured Corynebacterium sp. | reverse complement strand
ACAGTCTCGTTACCGGAGGAACCCGGCTTGGTCGGATCCTCAGGATCCGTCGGCTGATCCGGGTTATCCGGCGTATCCGGGTTGTCCGGAGTATCCGGAGTGTCCGGCTGGTCCGGCGTATCCGGGTTGTCCGGGTCCGTCGGCGTATCGCAGTTGCACTTGGTGCCAACGCGGATCTTACGATCCTGCTTTTCCTTCGTCACCATCTCGGTGGTCTCCGGGTCGCCAACAGGCTCACCGTTTTCAAGCTTCCAGGTCTTGGAAACTTCCTTCTCACCGACGACACCAGCCTGATCCTCTTCAACCTTGCCGGCTTCGAGGTTCGGGTCGTACTCAACGATGGTCTCGTACGGAATCTCCTCGGTGTGCTTGTCCGTCAGCTCGGTCTGGTTCTCAGCCGGACCAACCTCGATGATGCGCGGAGTCGGGTCGCTGATCTTTTCAGTGGACTCGTCTTTGTCGACCTTGCCGTTATCAACGGTCACCGTAACGGTGTGCTTGATCTCGCCAGGCGTGCCCTCCTGGACAACCTTGGTCTCACCCGGCGCAAGGTCCGAGTTTACGCGGATCTCGGTCTCGTACGGAGTCTTCTCAGTCCATTCGACCTTGTCAGAAACAGGGTCAGCCTTGGTGCCCACGCGGATGACCGCGTTGATCGGCTCCTTGGTGCGCTCGGTGGTCACGGTCGGCTCGCCGGACGGCTTACCGTCCACGATCTTCTGAGTAGAGGTCACAACCTCAGTACCAAGCTCACCCTGCTCATCGACGACCTGCTCGCCCGCCTTCAGATTCGGATCGAAGACGATCTTCGTCTCGAACGGAACCGGCTTCTCAGTCTTGGTCACAACCTCGCTGTCGTCAGCCTTTGGGCCGTACTCGATGATCTGCTGAACCGGCTGCTTGGTCACCTTCTCGGTGGTATTCACCGTGGAGGTGTTGTCCTTCGCAGTGAAGTCGGCGGTGAATTCCTTCTCGCCGTACTCACCCTCCTGGACGACCTTCATCTCTCCCGGCTTCAACTCCGGGTTCACCCGCACGATCGTGTCGTACGGCAGCGGCGCAGTCCACGTTGCCTTGTTCGTTGCCTCAGCAGGCTTGGTGCCGACAGTGACAATCTTCTCAACCGGCTTCTCGATGATCTCCTCGGAGATCTTCGGGTCGCCAGGCTTGGAGTTGACGATATCGCGTTCGATCGTCACCTTCTTCTTGCCAGGCTTACCCTCCTGAGTGACCTTGGACTCTCCCGGCTTCAGGCTCGGGTCGTAGACGACCTTCACATCGAACGGAACCTCAGTCTCAATGGACTCAGTATTCGTGCCGGTGGTCTTGGTACCAACACGGATGATCTGCTTGACCGGCTCCTTGGTGCGCTCAGTGTTCACCTCAGGATCACCAGACGGCTTGCCATCGACAATCTTCTGAGTGGAGGTCACAACCTCAGTACCGGTCTCACCCTGCTGATCAACCTTCTGCTGACCCTCTTCAAGAGAGTCATCAAAGACAATCTCAGTCTCGAACGGAACCGGCTTCTCAACCTTGGTCACCACAGAGGTGTCCTTAGCAGCAGGACCGTACTCGATGATCTCGTTAACCGGAGCCTTGGTCTGCTCCTCTTCCGGGGTCACCGTTGCCTGATCACCCTTAGCGGTGAAATCAGCAGTGTAGGTCTTCTCACCCGGAACACCCTTCTGGACAACCTTGATCTCACCCGGCTTCAACTCCGGATTCGGACGCGTCTCAACCTCAAACGGAACCTGAGCAGTCCACGTCACCTTCTCCGAAGCCTCAGACGGCTTCGTACCAACCTTGATCACCTGATCAACAGGCTCTTCGGTGACCTTCTCCTCAACGGTGGCTTCGCCATCCGGCTGGGAGTTGGTCACCTTCTGGGTCACCGTGGTGGTCTTCTTACCCGGCTTGCCCTCAGTCACAGTCTCAGACGTACCGGCAGGCAGGTTCGGATCGAACTCAATCTTCACACCAAACGGAACCTCAGACTCAACGGTCTTCTTGGTCTCACCAGTGGTCTTGGTGCCGACGCGAATCTTCGCGTTGGTCGGCTCCTTGGTCCGCTCGGTGGTCACGGTCGGCTCGCCGGAAGGCTTGCCGTCCACGATCTTCTGAGTAGAGGTCACAACCTCAGTACCCAGCTCGCCCTGCTGATCGACAACCTGCTCGCCTGCTTCCAGGGAGTCATCGAAGACGATCTCAGTCTCGAATGGGACCGGCTTCTCAGTCTTGGTCACAACTTCGCTCGGCTCTGCGCCCGGACCGTATTCAATGATGCGCTCGACCGGTTCGGTACGTGCCTTGGTCTCCTTGACCGTTGCCTCACCATTGGTGCCAGTGAACACAGCGGCGTAGGAAGCCTCGCCGTTCTTGCCCTCCTGAACAACCTTGGTCTCGCCCGGCTTCAACTCCGGGTTCGGACGCAAGACGGTGCCGAACGGAATCGGCTCCTTCCACTCAACCGACTCGGTCGCCGTGGCCTGCTTAGTACCAACGGTGATTACCTCATCGACAGGCTCCTTCGTGATCTCCTCAGTGATCTGCGGATCGCCCGGCTTGGAGTTGGTGATGTCGCGCTTGATCGTCACCGTCTTCTCACCCGGGACGCCCGGGGTGGTCACCTTGGACTCACCTGCAGGCATGTTCGGGTCATACTTCACGACGACCTTGTACGGAGCCTCCGTGGTGAAGGTCTCGGTGTTCGTGCCGGTGGTCTTGGTACCAACGCGGATCTTGGCGTTCTTCGGCGCCTTCGTCTGCTCAGTGGTCACCTCAGGATCACCGGACGGCTTACCATCGACGATCTTCTGGGTAGAGGTCACAACCTCAGTACCAAGCTCACCCTGCTCATCGACGACCTGCTCACCCTCCTCGAGGGAGTCATCGAAGATGATTTCGGTCTCGAACGGAACCGGCTTCTCAACCTTGGTCACCACAGAGGTGTCCTTAGCAGCAGGACCGTACTCGATGATCTGGTTAACCGGAGCCTTGGTCTGCTTCTCCTCCGGCGTGACCGTTGCCTGGTCACCCTTGGCAGAGAAGTCAGCGGTGTAGGTCTTCTCGCCCGGAACACCTTCCTGGACGACCTTGATCTCACCCGGCTTCAGCTCCGGGTTCGGACGAGTCTCAACCTCAAACGGAACCTGAGCCTTCCACTCAACCTTTTCGGAAGCCTCAGACGGCTTGGTGCCGACGGTAATGACCTCGTCGACAGGCTCCTTCGTGATCTCCTCAGTGATCTGCGGATCGCCCGGCTTGGAGTTGGTGATGTCGCGCTTGATCGTCACCGTCTTCTCACCCGGCTCACCCGGGGTGGTCACCTTGGACTCACCAGCAGGCATGTTCGGGTCATACTTCACGACGACCTTGTACGGAGCCTGAGCCTTGTAGGTCTCGATGTTCTCACCAGTGGTCTTGGTACCGATGCGGATCTTGGCCTTCTGCGGAGCCTTGGTCTGCTCGATGTTGATGCTCGGCTCGCCGTCCGGCTTGCCGTCCTTGATCTTCTGGGTGGAGGTAATGGTCTGCTCACCCGGAACGCCCTCTTTGTCGACAACCTGCTTACCGGACTCGAGGGTGTCGTCGTAGACGTACTCGATCTCGAACGGGACTTCCTGGGTCTTCTTGCTGGTCAGCTCCTGATCAGGGATACCCGGGCCAACCTCGATGATGCGGGTCTGCGGCTCCTTGGTTACCTTTTCCTCGGCCACAGAAGCCTGATCACCCTTAGACGTGAACTTGGCAGAGTAAATCCTCTCACCGTTCACGCCCTCCTGGATAACCTTCATTTCACCAGGCGCAAGCGCCGGGTTCTCGCGAACCTCGGTCGGATACGGAATCGGGAAAGTCCAAGCGACATCCTTGGCGCTCTCGGCAGGCTTGGTGCCAATGACAACGACTTCGTTGACCGGTTCCTTGGTGCGATCCCAGGATCCGTCCTTCTTCATCTTCTCTGCGCCCGGCTCGCCCTTGGTTTCTACCTTGTACTCGCCGGCAGGGATGGTGTTGTCGTACTTGTACTCGACCTTGAACGGAACCTCACGCTTCGGAACATCAATAACCTTGATCAAAGCGTTGGTGACGTCCTTGGAACCGTCCTCATAGGTCACGGTGACGGGGACCTGAATGCTGTCGCCCGGCTCTGCGGTTGCCGGCGAAGTGGAGACAACGTTGCCCTTGTCGTCCAGGCCAACGATCCAATCACCGTTAGCAGTGTTGACCTTGTAGGTCGGGTTGCCGAAGCCGTTGTTCTCGCCAGTCGGCGTGAAACCCGGGGTCGCTGGATCGATGACATAGGGGTTATTGTCAGCAACCTTGACGTTAGCGCCGGCTGGCTGGCTGATCTCCAGCGGCGAAGTTGCCGTATCACCCGGGTACACGGTCTGTGGAGGGATGCCAGGCTCAGCCTCGTAGTTGTTGGTCAGCTTCACCACGGTGGTGACAGGCACCAGCGGGGTCGAGCCGTCCGGGGTGGTCACAGTGACGTTGATGGTCTTCTTGTCACCCGGCTTGGAGTCTGCCGGCGGGGTGGAAGTTACAACACCCGTGTTCGGGTCAACCGTGTACTTCCAGCCGTCAACTTCCTGCTCAAGGATCGGCTGATCGTTCTCGTCCTTGCCGAAGGAGAACTTGGAGCCCTTAGGCGCGTCCTGCACCTGATGGTTCACGGCCTTGTTCGGGCCAGTGGACTCCACGGAGTACGTCGGAGAGAAGTCGCTCCTCAGAACGACAACGGTGCCCTTTACCTCTTGCGGCTTGTCAGCGTTGTCGTAGTACGCAAGAACCGGGACGTTCAGGATGTAGCCCTCAGGAGCGGTGCGCGGAATCGTCGTCGTGATCTCACCGGTGTTCTCGTCAATCTTGACGGTCCACTTACCGCTATCGTCCTCGACGGTGTACTCAGTCTTGCCGTCCGCGAAGGTGTAGCGATTTGGGGCCTCGTCGGTCGTGTTACCGCTCAGACCACGCTCCGGAACCTTAGGCTTGAGGGAGACCTTTGCCGCCGGCTTATTGGTGACCGTGTCGTAGGTCGGGATCTTGATATCCACGATCGCCTGGAACTGGGTCTCGATCTCATCCGTGGTCTGGTCCGGGTAGGTTGCCTTGACCTTCGGGGTGATGATCGTGCCCGGTGCGACGGTGTCGTCAGCCTTAGCGGTGACCTTGCCAGTGTCATCGACGGTGACGGTCCAGCCGTCCGGCACGGTGGCTGGGTCGATCTCGAACTTGGCCGGGTGAACCGGCTTATAGCCCTTCATGATCGACTTGGTGCCCACCTGGGCGGTGAGGTCGTCACCGATGTGGCCCTTGGTCAGGCTTGGGCGCACGAGGTCGGTGACCTGGGTGTTGTTCGGGTCAACGACGACGAGCAATTCAAGCTCATCGGTGGAGCCGTTGGAGTATTCGACGGTGATCTTCGGGCGTGCGAAGGTGCCCGGACGTGGGTTTTCCGGAGCGGTGACGGTGACGTTGTAGTCATCGTCCATCTCGACGGTCCAGCCCTCGTAGACGTACTTCTCGTCGAGCTCGACCTTGGCTTCGTAGCCGCCGTCACCCTTCTTCTTGACCAGCTCCTTGATCAGGTCAGGGGTCTGGGTGAAGGTGACCTTCTGTGGCTCGGTAGCAATCGGACCGGTAGCACTATCAACGCCCGAGATGATCGACGCATCCGTCTTGTCGTACTTCGGGGAGTGGTACTCGGTGTCGTCCAGGGAGAACGCCTTCGAGTCGATGACGTTCGCCTTGTTGTAGCGCGTCAGCGAGTTGGAGCTGTCGAAGGCCTTGGGCTCGCCATCCGGATCGTTGTGCGCGCTGGCAGCCTGGAGCTGGTCCACGTTACGCGGCTTTGCCAGAACGGAGAAGTTCACGTTCTTATCAGTCGCCAGGTCGGTACCGCGGTACTCGGGCCAGGTGAAGAAGATCTCGCCGGTTGTTTCGTCGATACGCAAGTTCTGCGTACCGCCGGAGGCTGCCGGGTCCGTGGTGCCGATGAACTTGCCGTTACCGTCGTAGGCTTCCACGACCATGCGGGACATGGAATCGTCCGTGCCGCCGCCCGTCACATCCGGGATGTTGATTGTACCGACCTTGGTTTCATCGCCAGCAACAATGACGTGCTTCTCGAAGTTCTCCCAAGACACCGTGATCGGGTTACATTCGATGTTCTCGCTCGGCCACGGGTTCACAACGGCAGTGAAGGTTGCGCTGGTCCCGTGGGTGGCCCTTGGCCCATCAGGATTTTCCTTCGTATAGTTTCCCTGCCAGGCGTAACGCACCGGGTTACCGGCAGTGGCCCCAGCGAACTGCTTGACTTTCGCATCGGTCAGTTCCGCGAAAATGTTCAGGTTTCGCTGTTGCCTAAATCCATCAATCACGACGGCTTCGTCGGCCTTGTGCGTAACTGCCTTGCCAAGGAAGGTCTGACCGGCATTCATAGCAGGAATTTGAGCCGCATCGAGGTACGCACCCATAAGGCCTGAATTGGTAAAGCCCCAGTCAGCGAACGTGCGGTCCTGCGAGTTATCAAAGGAGACGCTCAAGCCCCAGGCTTTCTTGTTGGGGCTGGACGCGGACGGCTCAGAGGTGCTCCAGCTAAAACCAGCCTGGCTGCCCTGCTGAGAGTTGTTAGCCTGAACAACACACGAACCGGCGGGCAGGTCGGAGGCCTTCTGCTTATCCTGCTCGACCGCGCCGGACTTGTCACGGATGCCGCCGCTCAGGGTGGCGGCGGTTGCCTCAGTGGTGAGGGGGCCGGTTGGAACGATGCTCAGGCCACCCAAAGCCAAAGCGATTACAGATGTAGCGGCGATACCAGTGCGGGTGGGCTTCCGCAGACGCCGAGATGATTCAGTCAAAGTTGCTCCTTAGACAACCGCAAAGCGAGACCAGATAGATCTGACTCGCAGTAATGACCATGCGATTTTAAGACCATATGAAGAGCGGGACAATAGATTAGTCAGCCAAAATGCAGACACTTTTACCTTCGCACAGATTTAGGTTCAGCGTCAACTAGATTTAATGGCTCTGAGCTCGATGAATCCAAAAATTTCACGATGCTTCGACTGGGGCGCTTGTTGAAGCTGGGAAATGCCTAGACGCTTGATCGAAATCATTTTCATTTGTGAATCAGACGACATAGGCAAAAATTATGATCTTGTTCACAGCCATCGCATAAATGACAAAATGCCCCCGAACCAAAAGGTTCAAAGGGGCATCACTGTCTGCTTTCTTCAGGGCGGTGATTCCTACCACGGCCCGTCGATAAGCGAAAAAGCGCTAGATGTCCAAGAAGCGGACGTCCTTCGCCTTGCGGGTGATGAACGAACGGCGGGCCGCGACGTCATCGCCCATGAGGATGGAGAACAGCTCATCAGCACGCTGGGCATCCTCAAGATCGACGCGACGCAGCACGCGGTGCTCCTTGTCCAAGGTGGTCTCCCAGAGCTCACCCGGGTTCATCTCACCCAGACCCTTGTAGCGCTGAATGCCATCATCCGTGTTGATCTTGCGGCCAGCATTCAAACCAGCCTCCAACTCCGCATCGCGCTCAGCGTCGGAGTACGCGTAGCCCGGCTCGCCCTTCTGCCACTTCAGCTTGTACAACGGCGGGTTAGCCAAGTACACGTGGCCATTAGCAATCAAGTCCGGCATGAGGCGGTACAGCAGCGTGAGCAGCAGCGTAGCAATGTGCTGGCCGTCCACATCCGCATCGGCCATGAGCACGATCTTGTGGTAGCGGAGCTTCGAAATATCAAACTCGTCGTTGATACCCGTACCCAGCGCAGTGATGATCGCCTGGACCTCATTGTTGTTCAGCACACGATCAAGACGTGCCTTTTCGACGTTCAGGATCTTGCCACGCAGCGGAAGAATCGCCTGGTACATCGAGTCACGGCCCTGCTTTGCGGAACCACCAGCGGAGTCACCCTCCACGATGAACAACTCAGAGACGACCGGGTCCTTCGAACGACAATCCGCCAGCTTGCCCGGCAGACCACCCAAGTCCGTCGCGGACTTACGACGCACAGACTCACGCGCCTTACGTGCTGCTTCGCGCGCCTGGGACGAAGACACTGCCTTCTTGATGATCACCTTGGCCTCAGCCGGGTTCGCATCAAACCAGTCATTCAGGTGCTCATTGACCGAGCGCTGCACGAAGCCCTTGATCTCCGAGTTACCCAGCTTCGTCTTCGTCTGGCCCTCGAACTGCGGGTCGCCGACACGGACCGAAACAACTGCGGCAAGACCCTCGCGGCAGTCATCGCCCGTGAGGTTCGGATCCTTATCCTTGATCAACTTGTGCTCACGCGCATAACGGTTCATCAGCGAGGTCAGCGCCGCACGGAAACCTTCCTCGTGCGTACCGCCTTCATGCGTGTTGATGGTGTTAGCGAAGGTGTGCACCGACTCCTTGAAGCCGCTGTTCCACTGCATGGCGATCTCAAGCTCGTGCTCCTCGCCCTTGGCCTCAAAGCCAACCGTGGTCGGGTGGATCGCCGTCTTATTGCGGTTCAGGTAATCCACATAGTCGATCAGACCGTTCGGGTAGTGGTACGTGACCTTCTTTTCACGCTTCTTCTTCGTGTCCGGCGCGACACCAGTTTCATCGTCGCTGTCCTCGGTCTTCTCCGTGTCAGCGTCGCCGTCTGCTGCCTCGTCGTCGAAAGAATCACCCTCGACGATCTGGGCGGTATCGCCTTCCTCAGCGATCGCCTCGAGCTCCAGCTCCTCGTCGGAGACACGCTCATCCTTCAGAACAATGGTCAGACCCTTGTTCAGGAATGCCATCTCCTGCAGGCGACGGGCGATCGTGTCGTAGTCGAAGTCGACCGTCTCAAAAATCTCCGGGTCTGGCCAGAACCGGATCGTGGTGCCCGTGCCGCGGGCATTATCGCCCTCAACCAGGTCCTCCGGGATCGCATTGGCGAACTTCTGGTACCAGTGCTTCCCGTCACGCTTAATATCCGCCTCAACACGAGTGGACAGCGCATTCACCACGGAAATACCAACACCGTGCAGACCACCCGAAACGGCGTACGACTCCGAGTCGAACTTGCCGCCGGCGTGCAGCTGCGTCATAACCACCTGCACAGTCGGTGCGCCCGACGGGTGCATCTCCACCGGAATACCACGGCCGTTATCTACGACCTGGACACCACCGTCTGCCAACAAGGTCACCTCAACCTTGTCCGCGTAGCCAGCCATGGCCTCATCGACGGAGTTATCTACGACCTCCCACACCAAGTGGTGCAGGCCGCGCACACCGGTAGAGCCGATGTACATGCCGGGGCGCTTACGCACCGCCTCCAATCCCTCAAGGATGGTGATCGATGACGCGTCATAATGCGGTTGTTGCTCGGCCACTTTCCCGAAACTCTCCTGTCACGGCGTGAAATACGTCTTTAACCCAAGTCATCTTACACGGTTGTGGTCCCCCACAGACGCACCGCCAACATCAGCGACAGGGTGTTTCACGCGCGTTTTGGGGGATCAGTGTCTTCGCTCGACTAGAACCAAGGGTGAAGACGGACCCCCAACCCCCTTCAGTTGCTATCGTCACCCTCAAAATGGGCCGGAGCCGACCCCGTCGGGGCCGACTCCTGCATGTCTTTGAAATTACCCTGCCACGATTTCTAAGTCCACATCTTTGACACTGTCTATTTCGGGCCATCTGATTACAGTCGACTCCTACAGGCAGTGGACATCTGCACCTATTTCTACATGCAGTCACGTTTTTCCAAACCTGCCAACAACCCATGGGCACGATCCCAGATCAAAAGTATTTGCGAGATTGTGGATAGTTTTTTGCAATTCGAATACGAATGGCCTTCTTAGTGGACCGACGCCTACAAATTGGGAAGGGATACTGCTCAGGACTACCGCCGCCCGAATCGCAACGATTTCATGACCTGAATTGCAATCTACCCGTACGTGTCCCGCGGTCCGCGGCCCTTGACGTGCAGGGGCCCGTAGCGCCAGTTCTTGGTTTTCGGCGGGTACACGTGCAGCTTCGTGATCACGCCGGGGCCGATCTTTTCCGCGATCTGGGACAAAACGGTGGACTGCATGTACTTCAGGTTGGTCGCCCACGCGGTCTGATCGCACGAGATGAAAAGTTCGCCGTTTTTGATCATGGTCACTTCGGTGTGCTGGGCGATCTTCTCCCCCACCAGCGCTTCCCAATTTCCCATCACCCAGCCATGCGCGATCGGTTCAGTCCACTCACGCTGCGCGATCTCCTTCTTCAACAGCGAACCAAAACCAGAGATCTTGTAGTCCCGCTGCATCGCGCGCCCATCAGGACCAGTCGGGCGACCGTGTTGGAACCTCCGCTTCTTCATTGGTTCGGGCGTGAGGTCCAACCCAGGCACGGAGATCTCCGGTGCCGTGGGTTCTTCCGCGCCCATTGCTTGTGCGAGCTTGCCCACTGAGCGACGCGGAATGACATTTCTGCCCTGCCCCGTCAGTCGCGGTACCTTGCCGCCACGGCGCTTCGCGGTCGCGCGGAGGTTCTCAAAAGTGGAGCTGACCAGATCTTGAGTTGGTTCTTCTGGTTGCTGCTCGCGGCTTTCTTGCGGCTCGGTCATTGTGGATCCTCAATCCGGGAAACACGGCGACCATCATCGCTTTCCTCCATGACCACGCCGAAACGCGCGGAGACATGGTCATCCAGATTCGTCGGCAGATCATCACCGACAGCAGCCGTGATCAATACCTGCTCGGCCTTTTCCGCCACGGCTACCAGACGCTGACGTCGCTTAGCATCGAGCTCCGCGAAAACATCGTCCAGAATCAGCACTGGCTCCGCACCATCAGAAGCAAGCAGCGTGTACTCCGCCAAGTGCAGGGAAAGCGCGAAAGACCAGGTCTCCCCGTGGCTGGCATATCCCTTCGCCGGCTGGTCACCCAGCATCAGCACCAAATCATCACGGTGCGGGCCGACCAATGTCATGCCGCGATCAATCTCCTCCTTGCGGCGCCGAGACAGCTCAGTGAGAAACGCGGCCTCAAGAATCTCCGGGTCGGCAGAATCCACGCCAGCTAGCTTTTCGACGCCCCCATCCACCGTCGACGAATAACTAATACTCGCCGGCCGCGATTCCGGTGCCACCGATGCGTAGGCATCATGCACTGGTTCAGTGAGCTCAGCCACCAGTTTCTTCCGGCCAGCGATCACCTGCGCACCCAAAGATGCCAGCTGCATATCCCACGCATCGAGCGTGGACAGTGCACTTGCTCCCTGATCGTCGTTATAGCCGCGCCGGAGGAGCATATTTTGTGATCGTAATAAGGCATTTCGCTGGCGCAGCACCTTGTCATAATCCGCTTTCGCACCACCGAAACGTGGTGTGCGGATACTAGCCAGACCATCGAGGAATTTCCGGCGCTCCCCTGGCTCACCCACCACGAGTGCCAAATCTTCCGGTGCGAAAACTACCGTGCGCAACACCCCGAGCATCTCCCGCGGGGACTTCAAACGCGTCCGGTTGATCTGCGCTTGGTTCGCTTCACGCGGCTTGATCAGCAAATGGGTGGTCAGCTCACGGCCCTCATTGACTGTGGTCACTGACACGCGCGCATTCTGTGCACCAGCGCGCACTAATGGTTGGTCTTGTGAGACACGATGGCTCGACAGCGTCGCCGAATAGATGATCGCTTCAACGATATTCGTCTTCCCGTGACCATTGCGGCCTGAGAAAACGGTGACTCCTTTATCCAGCGCGAGATTCAGCTCCGGCCAGGAGCGAAAATCACGCAGATCGAGTTCACGAACAAACACGTCTATCCCGGCAGACGCACCGGCATGAGCAGGTAGGTGAAGTCCGTCGCCGGAGTTTCAAACGAGCCATCCGCACCAGCTTCCGGCATTTCCTCCGGCTCCGGGATCATGATCGCCGGGCGGGAAGCCTCAGTGAATCCGAAGACCACGCGGTTAGTCGGAATGACGCTCAGCCCATCGCGCAGGTAACCAGAGTTGAATGCGATGAGCAGCTCATCTGCACCCGTGAAGGCGCACTGCAAGGACTCGCTCGCCTCACCGGAATCAGCACCGGATGCGTACAGGGTGACTTCGCCCTGCTTGAAGTGCATGCGCAACTGAGCATTGCGGTCCGCAACCAGGCTGACGCGACGAATTGCCTCGACCAGCGGTGCGATCTCCACCGACGCCATCGACGTATGCGTCTTCGGCAGCAGCGGCTGAATATTCGGAAATTCCGCATCCAGCATGCGCGTGGTGGTCTCACGGTTATCGGAGTGCAGACCAAACAGGCCGTCACCACCGACATTCTCACCAGTACCCACAGCGATCTCCACTGGCTCCTCAAGGTGAGTATCCAGCGTACGAGCGTTATCCAGAAGCGTCTTCGCTGGGACAAGCAGCTTCGCCTGCACATCACCAGAGACCGGTTCCCACTCCAAAGAACGCAGGGCCAGACGGAAACGGTCGGTAGCAGCCAGGTTCACCTGGTTGCCCGAGATCTCCATGTGCACACCCGTGAGCATCGGCAATGTGTCATCACGACCAGCAGCGGATGCCACCTGGGTGACAGCATTGACAAACGTCGAGGTGTCCAGCGTGCCAGTGACCTCCGGCAGCGTAGGCAGCTGCGGATAATCATCAAGCGGCATCAACGGCAGCTCGAAGCGTGCGGATCCGCCCTGGAGCAGAAGGCGGGAATTATCCACGGAGACCTCAACCGGCTTGGCCGGCATATTGGAAACGATGTCAGCCATGAGCTTGCCTGCAACAGCGACGCGGCCAGGTTCATTGACCTCTGCGCTAATGCGTACACGCGTAGAAACTTCGTAGTCGAAGCCTGCCAGTTCCAGCCCGTTGTCATCGGCCGTGATCACAACAGCGCGGAGTACCGGCTGCGTGTTCTTTGTTGGCAGGTTACGGGCAACCCACGCCACGGCATCCGAGAGATCGTCTTTGTGCACTCGGAATGACACGTTGTTGTCGTCCATGGTCCTTGTCGCTCCTTGATCGGGCCACCGTGAGAATTGTGATTCTGTCTCACCTTAAGCGGTGAGTGGATTCGCCTCAACGGCAGGTTGGCGGTTGCTCGTCGAAGTTGTCCCCACGCTCTGTTTCTCTTGGTTTAAATACTAGGAAAAAGTTTGGGAAGAACAGTAGGTGCTGTGCAGTCTGTGGATCACAGCCTATTGCCCCACGTCGCACTGGCGTGTCGCCTGTGGGATGAGGGTGTGTAATTTCTGTGGATAACTCTCAATAGTTGTGGATAACTTTTTGTCCCTTCCCTTTCCTCACAACCAAGTCTTGTTATTCCACCGCTTAATCACAGCTTTGTCCCGTGCCTGTGGACTGCGGTTTTGTCCTGTGGATAACGCAAAAGTGACTAATTTCATCTAATTACAATGGTGGAATTACACAGGTGTGTATAACTCTGTGGATAACTCGATGAGTGTGAAAAGGGCATAAAAAATGACGCCTGGGGGATTCCCTCAGGCGTCGATAAGCGAATGAAGCTAGCGCGAACGGACCTTGCTCTTGATGATCTGGGTGAGCTCCTGGATCTGGTCGTATGTCTCGCGGTTCTCCTGCATCTCGCTGCGGATCTTGCGGTCGGCGTACATGACCGTGGTGTGGTCCTTGCCGCCGAATTCCTGGCCGATCTTGGGCAATGACAAATCTGTCAGCTCGCGGCACAGGTACATGGCCAGCTGGCGGGCATGCGCAACAACGCGTGTTTTGCCGGCGCCGGTGAGCTTGTCCATGGGCACCTTGAAATAATCCGCCGCTGCTTCCTTGATCGTCGCTGCGGTGATGGTCACATCGCCCTCATCAGGCAAAATATCGCGGAGCGCTACCTGGGCAACCTCCATGGTGATCGGCTCATTGATCAGCGACGAGTACGCCGAAACCCTGATCAACGCACCCTCGAGCTCACGAATTGAGGATTCGAATTGTGAGGCAATGAGCTCCAGGACATCCTCATCCACATGCGTGCCGTCGGCCGCTGCCTTCTTCATCAGAATTGCAATACGCGTTTCCAAATCCGGCGGCTGAACATCGGTGATCAACCCGCCTTCGAAGCGGGTACGCAGTCGATCCTCCAGCGTGGTCAGCTGCTTCGGCGGACGGTCCGACGACAAGATGATCTGCTTATTCGACTGGTGCAGCGCATTGAAGGTGTGAAAGAACTCCTCCTGAGTTCCTTCTTTGCCTTCCAAGAACTGGATGTCGTCGACCATGAGAATGTCCAGGTCGCGGTAGCGGCGCTTGAAGGATTCCTGGCGGTCATCGCGCACGGAATTGATGTAGTCGTTGGTGAACTCTTCTGATGAGACGTATTTAATACGCAGATTCGGCTGGAGCACCTGGGCGTAATTGCCTGCGGCGTGCAGCAAGTGCGTCTTGCCCAGGCCGGAGCCGCCCCAAATGAACAGCGGGTTATAAGCACGCGCCGGATTTTCCGCGACAGCAACGGCTGCGCCGTTGGCGAAACGGTTGGATGAGCCAATCACGAAATTCTCAAACGTGTACTTCGGGTTCAGGCTCATGTCCCGGTCCGGATCATGCGCGGGCTTTTCGCGCGGGATGCGCTGCGGCGCCGGCACGATCGGGTGGTTGGACTGCTGGCGGGAAGATTCCTCCACGGGATTTTCCTGCTGCTGCGCGTGAATGCGCGCGAGCTCATCCAGCCCCATTGGCAGCTGCTCCCCCGTCAGGTGTGTTTGCTGCATTGGGCGGGGCTGCTCATGTTGCTCATGCTGCTGTGGTGGCTGGTTGTGCTGTTGGTTTTGCTGGGCACGCTGGGAATAGGTGCTGTACCAGTCATCGGCGGAGCTATCCGTGCGCGTTTGGGTTGGCGGCTGGTAGCTCGACTGCTCAGGCTCAGGGGCTGGTTGTGCTGGCTGTGCTTCGGGCGCATTGATAGAAACGGCCAGTGCGCAGGGCTGTCCCATGTGCTGGGTGAGCAGCTCCACGATGTAAGGGCCCAGATTGTTCTCAACGACATTCTTTGCCGCGGCGTGTGGGGCAGAAAGAATGCAGTAGCCCTGCACCAGCATGACCGGTTTGACCAGCTGCAGGTAAGCGCGATCCCCCGGGGAGAAGGTGGGGACGTGAGAGTTGGGGCGTTCAGACAGGTTGAGCAGTTCGGCGACGATGTCGTGCCACAGAGCATCCAGACTCTGTTGATCGTTAGCCATATAAGCCCGCTTTCCTTCTCTATTCCTGTTCCACTTCCCCACCGACTTGGGCGCCGGCAAGGAAGCTATTCACACCCCGTGTGGGAGTGTGATCATCGCTCTGAACATGTGAATTCACAGCTTTATCCACAGGTAGTGCGTACAGCCCTGTGGAGTTTATCCACAAGGTACCAATCTTGCTGTGGATAACCGGTTTGCGCCAAATTCTGGGCGCTGACCTCCTCTTTCTCGGCTTGCCCGGGCAGAACCTCAAGTAGTTGTTGAGGTTTATCCACAGAAGTGTGGGGAACTTTCCTGTGAAGATGTGGTGATAAAACTTTCTTACCCTGCTCCGCGCCGGACTGTCTAGACAGACCCACTTGTCCCGGCGGTCGTCGCCGAGAGATCAGCAAGCACGTTCGACACCCCCGACGAAGGAGTGCAGGATACGTCGGCGTGTCGTGTTTGACCTGCGAAAAACCACATTGTTGTAATTTCGGGGGTGGACAAAAATTGGCCCGAGTACCCCCGCGCGTCGATTTTGTCGGTGCGATACCGATCACGTATCCTGGCATGGTCTGTCACACCAAGTGACTCTTGTGAACAGTCATGTCGGTGTGTGTGAGAGCATCATCTGCGCTGAGCACCGGGCCGCTACAGGCGAGTCAGTGCGGACGACGCAAGCCATCAGCTATGGCCTTTTAGCTGTAAGAGCATCTCACTTACATGTTTTGAAAATGGCTGCCTCTTCCCGGGAAGGCGCATAGCCGGTTGAACCGGCGGGCGCCGCTGGCCGCCGCATAGATTGCAAGGAGTACCCCGCCATGTCTAAGCGGACTTTCCAGCCGAATAACCGTCGTCGTGCACGCAAGCACGGCTTCCGTACCCGCATGAACACCCGTGCAGGCCGCGCTATCGTTTCCGCGCGTCGCCGCAAGGGCCGTTCCAAGCTCACCGCCTAGTTTTTCTAGCGCGCTGTGTTACCCCGCGCCCATAAGCTCACCTCCTCGGCGGAGTTTCGCCGGGTGATTTCTAAAGGTGGTCGCGCGGGCACCCGCACCGTCGTGGTGCACTATTACACCCGAACCGACACCGTTATTAATGGCGGTCCTCGGTTCGGGTTAATTGTGTCTAAGCAGGTGGGCAACGCTGTTGCCCGTCACCGTCTCTCGCGCCAGTTGCGTCATATTTGTATGGAGCTCGCTCTAGAGCTGGACCGCGAGGTCGACATTGTCATCCGTGCCCTGCCGGCTAGTGCTTCGGCGACCAGTCAGGCACTGCTGGAGGATGTGCGGTCGGGTGCGAGCAGGGCGCGTCGTAAAGCAGAAAAGCGCGCATGAGCGCCTACTGGAACTCTGATGGACAGCGCATCCCAGCACCTTCCGGCCCTGTTGGGCGGGCTGTGGTGCGGTGCGTGCGTCTTTACCAAAAACATTTCTCACCCCTTAAGATGGGATCGACGTGCCGTTTCGCACCGACGTGCAGTGCATATGCGCTCGAAGCGGTGTCCCGGCATGGAGCAGCCCGCGGTGGCCTTCTTGCACTAGTCCGATTGACCAAGTGCGGGCCATGGCATCCCGGCGGCTACGACCCCGTACCTATGAATAGGAGTTAGACAACCAGTGCTGAATTTCATCTACTGGCCCATCTCAGCGGTGCTGTGGTTCTGGCACAACATCTTCGGCTACATTTTCTCGCCGGATTCTGGTGCCTCGTGGCTGCTGGCGATCATGTTCCTCACTTTCACCATCCGTATCTTCCTGGTGAAGCCGATGGTGAACCAGCTGCGTTCTGGCCGCAAGATGCAGGAACTCCAGCCGAAGATGCAGGAGATCCGCCAAAAATACGGCAAGGACCAGCAGAAGCAGGCGATGGAGATGCAGCGCCTGTACAAGGAAGCCAACATGAACCCGTTGGCCAGCTGCATTGTGCCGCTGGTGCAGATGCCGGTGTTCATTGGTCTGTTCCACGTGCTGCGTTCGTTTAACCGCACCGGCACTGGTGCCGGCGGTCTGGGCATGTCTGTGGAGGAGAACCGCAATACTGCGAACTACATCTTCTCTCCGGAAGATGTCCAGTCCTTCCTTGATGCCCGTGTGTTTGGCATTCCGCTGTCTTCCTACATGTCTATGCCGGAAGAGCAGTTCGCGGCGTTCGCCCCATCGGACTTCTCCCGCATGGACATCATCTTGGTGGCTATGCCGCTGGTTCTTGCCTGTGTGCTGCTTACCCACTTCAACGCACGCATGTCCATGAGCCGTCAGCGCGAGCGTATGGCCAAGCGTCAGGCGGAGCAGGCTGCAGCTGGCAAGAAGCCGGATCAGAGTGGTCCGGGCTCGCCGGAAATGATGGAAATGCAGATGAAGACCATGAACGGCATGATGCTGTGGTTCCTCCCGGCAACCCTGCTGTTCACCGGCTTCCTGTGGCACATCGGCCTGCTGACCTACATGCTGTCCAATAACATCTGGACCTTCTTCCAGACCAGGATCGTCTACGCCAAGATGGACAAGGAAGAGGAAGAAGAGGAAGCAGCTAAGCGTGAGGCAAAGCGCGCTTCCGCCCCGGTCGCTGGTGCACGCACGGTGGATAACCGTTCCAAGAAGCAGCGTCAGCGCGATGCCGCGAAGCAGCGCGCCAACAACAACCATCCGGAAAACGAGCCGAAGGCGAAACCTGAGGCCGCGTCCGAAACCGGCACTGACTCCAATTCCGATGTAGGCCTCAAGCCCAAGCCCGGCGCCAAGCCCAATAACCCGAAGAAGGGCAAGAAGAATAAGGGAAAGAAGAAGGGGAATTAAGGCAAATGCCTGACACACATCCCACGTGGGAAGCTGCGCCGCAGGCAGCCGCCGAGATCTTCGGTGACCGCCTTCCGCTCGCGCAGGCATACCACGATTCCCTGGCCACCACCGCCGCCGAGCGTGGCTTCATCGGCCCGAAAGAAGTCTCCCGTCTGTGGAGCCGCCACATTCTTAATTGCGCGGTCATCGCGGAGGCATTTGAAGAGGGCCAAAGCGTTGCGGATATCGGCTCCGGCGCCGGCCTGCCGGGCATCCCGCTCGCGATTGCACGCCCGGACCTGAAGATCACGCTGATCGAGCCTTTGCTCAAGCGCTCCACCTACCTCGGCGAAATCACCGAAGAGCTCGGCCTGGACAATGTCACGGTTGTGCGTGGCCGCGCCGAAGAGCAGAAAAAGATGCTTTTCGACGTCACCACTTCCCGTGCCGTCGCCCCCCTGGGCAAGCTGGCCGGCTGGTCCCTTCCCCTGGTCCGCCCCGGCGGGTCCATGACGGCGATGAAGGGCGCCAGTGTTGCAGACGAACTCGAGCGCGATGCCAAGGTGATCACCAAGGCCGGTGGCACTGATGCGGAAATCCTCACCGTTGGTGAAGGCCTGCTGGAACAGCCCACTACCCTGATCCGCATTGTGCGGGCTGGGTAACGGTTGTCCGGGTGCTCTACTAGTCTGAACTAGTCTGAGATTGACTAGTTTTTGGTTGACTGATTCTTAAAACCGTGACGGGAGGCCACGTGGACGACCAGCAGTGGGATGACACCCCGATTGCTGCGGCGGCTCGCCGTGCGGCGCAGATGAATAATGGCAAGGCCACTGTGCCGAAGCCGGAGCACCCGCGTCTGATCACGGTGGCTAACCAGAAGGGCGGGGTGGGTAAAACCACCACGTCGGTGAACCTGGCTGCTTCTTTGGCCAAGCTTGGTTGCAAGGTGCTCGTGGTGGATCTGGATCCGCAGGGCAATGCGTCCACCGCGCTCGGTGCCGGCCACCGTGATGGGGAGACTTCGAGCTACGAGCTGCTGATTGGTGCCGCCACCGCTGAAGAAGCCCTCCAGCGTTCTGGTGATAATGACAATTTGTGGTGCATTCCCGCCACAATCGATCTGGCCGGCGCGGAGATTGAGCTAGTCAGCCTCGTGCGTCGTGAGTACCGCTTGGCCGATGCGCTCCGTGGTGGCTTCCTCGACGAGCATGGTTTTGATTACGTCTTCGTGGACTGCCCGCCGTCGCTGGGTCTGCTCACCATCAATGCAATGAATGCTGTGGATGAGGTGCTCATCCCCATTCAGTGTGAGTACTACGCACTGGAAGGCGTGGGCCAGCTGCTGAATAACATCACCATGATCCGCGGTGCCTTGAACCCGAACTTGCACATCTCCGCTGTGCTGTTGACCATGTTCGATGGTCGAACGAAGCTCTCGGAGCAGGTCGCGGAAGAAGTCCGTGGCCAGTTCGGCGATGTGGTGATGCGGAATGTGATTCCGCGTTCGGTGAAGGTGTCTGAGGCACCGGGTTATGGTCAGACTGTCATTGAATATGACCCGGGTTCACGCGGTGCATTGGCATATTTCGATGCGGCGCGTGAATTGGCTACCCGCGGCGATTATCAGCCACATGAATCGACTGGGCCGATCGGTGTCAGCCCCGAGATTTTCGCTCAGTTGAGCGAGGAGGACTAAGTAGAGCTATGGCAGAGCAACGTAAGGGCGGTCTGGGCCGCGGGTTGGCAGCATTGATTCCGTCGAATCCGGACCACCACCAGAAGACGGGTCCGCTTGGCGATGGCGCAGCGGATGTCATCATTGGCGGCACCAAGGGCGCACGCGATACGAACTCTGAGGGCGATGATTCGAGCGCTAAGCCGAAGAAGCGCGTGAAGGGCGCCCCGACCATTCCGGGTGCGCCGACCGTGGGTCGTTCCTCTTCTGTCCCGGCCGCGATGGTCACGGGCAAGAATGATTCTTTCGGTGCGAGCTACCAGGAGATCCCTATTGGGGAGATCTTCCCGAATGCGAAGCAGCCGCGTACCCAATTCGATGAGGATGAGCTGGCTGAGCTGGTCCACTCTGTCAAGGAATTCGGTCTGCTGCAGCCGATCGTGGTGCGCCCGGCGAAGGACGGCTACGAGCTCATCATGGGTGAGCGCCGTTGGCGCGCTTCCTCCAAGGCTGGGCTGAAGCGCATCCCAGCGATCGTGCGTGAGACCTCCGATGAGGACATGCTGCGCGATGCGTTGCTGGAGAATATCCACCGCGTCCAGCTCAACCCGCTTGAAGAAGCCGCTGCCTACCAGCAGTTGTTGGAGGAATTCGGTGTCACGCAGGAGCAGTTGGCTGACCGTCTCGGTCGTTCTCGCCCGGTGATCACTAACTCGATCCGCCTGCTCAACCTGCCGGTTCCGGTTCAGCGTCGCGTCGCTGCCGGTGTTCTCAGCGCTGGCCACGCTCGCGCGCTCCTCGGCGTCAAGGTCGGTCCGGAAGCACAGGAGCAGCTCGCCGATCGCATCGTCGCCGAAGGCCTGTCCGTCCGCGCAACGGAGGAAGCAGTCACCCTGCTCAACCGCCAGGGCCAGCTGCCGGAAAAGGCGAAGCGTCAGCCAACGCCGCAGCCAGAGTTCTTGCGCCAGGCCGCCGAGCGGCTTGCCGACGAATGGGATACCAAAGTCTCCGTCACCATGGGCAAGCGCAAAGGCAAGATTGTCGTGGAATTCGGCGACCGCGATGATTTTGAGCGCATCTTGGCGCTCATCGAGGGAACTGACTAACCAGCTACTAGCTAGTCCTGCTCTTCGCGGAGCAATTCCGTGAAGGAGTAGGTGCCAGTTGGCTGGTTGTCCTGCTCCAGCAGGTAGAGGCGCTTGACTGCCACGACGATTGCCTCGGCGATCGCATCACGCTGGGTGGGGTCGGTGACGATCTCCATGTCGTGCGCATTGGTCACATAACCAAGCACGACCTCCACCGACGGCATCTCGGTGGCACGCAGCAGCTCCCACGTGCGTCCATGGTTGTAGTTATTGCCCAGGTCAGTGCGAGCAACGATCTCACGTTGGATGAAGCCGGAGAGCATCTCACCGGTCATCGAGGACGCGCCCAATTCAGAACCGAAGTAGAACGTGGCCACACCATTGGCCTTGTCGTTCTGGTAGCGGTCCAGCTGCAGGGAGATCAGCAGGTCCGCCTCAAAGCTATTCGCCAGATCAGCGCGTGCCTTCGCCGTCGGGTTATCCCCGCGCGGGCGGGACATGATGGTCTCCATGCCAGCGGCGATCATGCGGGACTCAACACGCGAAGCCAGGTCCCACAGGATCTCCTCTTCAGTGATCTCACCAAAGGGACCCTGGATGGTGGCCATCTGTTCAGTATTGAAATTCGGGTCGATGACCACGCGCTTGCCCGTCAGACGCGGACCCGCCATGCGGACCACCTCACGCTCACGGATTGCCTGCGTAGACCCACCGGTAATGCGGCGACCCAGCAGACTCAAAGCGTGCAGGGTTTCCGGGCCACACACACCGTCATCCTGAATGCCGTAATTCAACTGATAATTCGACAGGGATGCGTGGGTATCGGGACCAAAGTGCCCGTCGATACGCCCGGAATAAAAGCCCAGCTCCTGCAGCTGTTTCTGCAATTGGCTCACGTCGTCGCCGACGAGAATCTGGTTCGGCTGGTACGACAGCGCACGCGCACCCAAGGTGTAGGACGCATGGCGCAGCTCCCGCAGGGTGATGTCATCGATTTCACCCGACGGCAAAATGCCACGGGACTGCTGGAATGCCTTGAGCGTGTCAGAGAGTTCCTCGTCGAAATACATTTCCGACTGGGAGAACCGCAGACGGTCCCACTCCCCCACGTCTCCCTCGAAGCTGGTCAGAAGACCCAGACGTGCAAGGGTCGAGCGGACCTCGGCGACACGCGCGCTGGAGTCGCCCACTCGATAATTGCCTAACACAAGTCACCTTCCTGACCACATGGCTGATCAACCGGTTTCATCTTACTGTCACCGCGGCGCTACAAACCGCTTGCCATGCGGTTACAGATGATTCTTCACGCGGGTGAGAATCTCATCCTTCGGTGCCAGGCCAACGAACTCGTCAACCTTCTCGCCACCCTTGAAGATAGCCACATTAGGAATGGACATGACCTGGAACATTGCAGCGAGCGTACGCTCCTGGTCCACGTTCACCTTGGCCACCTTCACCTGGTCGCCGAGCTCATCTGCCACCTCGTCGAGGATGGGCGAGAGCTTCTTGCAGGGGCCACACCATTCAGCCCAGAAGTCAACGACAACGGGGACGTCAGATTCGATGACTTCCGACTTGAACGTGTTCTGTGTGATGTCGATCGGTGTGCTCATGATGCTTCCTTCGCTTTATTGACCTGCTGGTTTATGACGCCGGATGAAAAAACGGCGATTTTTTAGAGCGACTCGAGGTAGTGCTCAGCGTCGATAGCGGCACGGCAACCAGAACCAGCTGCCGTGATCGCCTGGCGGTAGTAATTGTCTACCAGGTCACCTGCTGCGAAGACGCCAGGAACATTCGTCTTGGTGCTCGGGTGCTCAACGGTGACATAGCCCTCAGCATCGGTGGCGACCTGGCCGTTGAGGAAGCCGGAGCGCGGATCGTGGCCAATGGCGACGAACAGTGCGGTGGCATCCAGGGTGGACTCTTCACCAGTCTGGGTGTCCTTGACGCGCAGGCCAGAAACACTGCCGCCGTCTTCTAGGACCTCTTCGACCACTGCATTGGTGAGGAAGGAGATCTTCTCATTCTCCTTCGCGCGGTCCAGCATGATCTGGGAGGCGCGGAACTCTTCGCGGCGGTGAATGATGGTCACCTTGGAACCGAAACGGGTAAGGAAGGTGGCTTCCTCCATCGCGGAATCGCCGCCACCCACCACGGCGATGTGGTGGTCCTTGAAGAAGAAGCCATCGCAGGTCGCACACGTGGAAACACCGCGGCCGGTGAGCTCCTGCTCGCCCGGAATACCCAGGTGACGCGGTGCAGCACCGGTAGCAAGAATGACGGCGCGTGCGTGGAATTCCTCATCACCGACGACGACCTTCTTGATGTCGCCTTCCAGCTCCACGCTGTCAACCATGTCGGCGCGCAGGTCAGCGCCGAAACGCTCGGCCTGGGCGCGCATCTCCATCATCAGGTCTGGGCCCTGGATGCCGTTTTGGAAGCCAGGGAAATTCTCCACCTCAGTGGTGTTCATCAGCTCGCCGCCGAATTCATAACCTTCGAAAACCAGCGGGGACAGGTTTGCGCGCGCGGTGTACAGCGCTGCGGTGTAGCCGGCCGGGCCGGAGCCGACAACGATCACGTCATAGATCTTGTTGGTATCCGCTTCAGCGCCGCTGTGCTGGGCGTCTTCTTGCATCTGTTCAGTCTCAGCGGTCTCCGGAGTAGTGGAGGTAGTGAACCCACCAAGAGCATTAGCGGTGGGGAATTTCGGAGTGTTCGACTCAGTCATGCATGCCAGTGTAGTTCCCCAGTGGCCGACTGGTTAAGGGCGTGCGCAAGGGCCCTCCGACCGCGGTTTCTGCGGGACTTCACGGTGCCGGCTGGCACGCCGAGGCGCGAGGCGGCGGAGTTGATGGTGTGCCCGGCGACGTCGATAAGCATGAGCGCATGTTGCTGCGATGCGGGGAGTTTCTGCATGGCCTGGCGGAAGGTGAGCAGGCGATCGAGGTTGCCCAATGGGTCGTGCGCGAGGTAGATATTCGCGTCCTGGTTGAGCTTTTCCGAATCGTCCAAGCTGGTGTGCTGGCGTTTATTCTCCGCGCGTTTGGCGTGGTCGAAACCGGCGTTAAGCACGAGCCGGTGCAGCCATGTGGTCAACGCGGATTCGGCGCGGAAGGTGTGCATATTGCGTGAGGCTTTGAACAGGGCGTCTTGGACGATGTCCTGGGCATCGTGCTCATTCCGCGCGTAGCGCCGCGCTACCGCCAGCATGCGCTGCCGATGCCTTTGCACGATCACCGCGAATGCTTGGTTGTCCCCCGCGATATAGTCCTTGACCAGCCTTTTGTCTGTTCTTTCCTGCAGTGCATCCCGCATGTTTTCGTCCCCCCGAACGAATCCCCGATATCCCATTATGTGGTGTTGTAGCACCCATTGTGCCGTGTGCGCTGTGATTGCGCGCGCCGGCAATGCACACTTCAGTGCGCATTTGAGCCTTGCGTTTGCGGGATGACTTAGCGCAGGCGGGTGCCCACCACGGTGATGCCCCGGACGATTGCAGCGGACGGTTCCGATTCAGAGCTACCTTCTGGGGCGCTGAAGCTGATCACCAGGCCGGAAGCTGCTGGATCGCCCTCAATGTCAATGACGGTGCGTCCGTCCTTGAGCGTGCTATTCGCCAGGATGCGCAGGTGGTTGACGTCGGTGGTGTCCATGGTGTTCTCGTCGATGGCGTAGATCGTCACATCCAGCTCACCCGTGACGGTGGTGAAGATGACCTCGGAGGGGACGAATGTCTTGGTCCCCTGCTCCCCCGACGGGGTGAGCAAGACATATTCACCCGCGTTGGTGGATGCGGCGGTGTCGTCCTTGTTGTCCACGAGCGCTTCGAAATCGGTGTTGCGGTCCGTATCAGCACCGTCACCCCAGGCTGTGGCGGTGAGCGGAGCAATGATCACGGGCAGCTTTCCTTCGAGGGCAGACTTGTCCACATCCTCGAGGCTTTCAGAGACCTGGGCAGCGCCATCGCGGGCAGATTCATTCGTGATCGGCGAATTCTCGGTGTTGCCAAACAGGCTGACCATGTACACGGTCAGTGCTGCGACGAGGACGACAGCGGTGATGGCTACGGCAACGAGTCCGGCTGTGCCGAAGGTGCCCAAGCCACGTTCACCGAATCCACCGCGGGACTTGACCTCCGGGTAATCCTCCGGTTCTTCTTCCGTCTCCCAATCCGGCACGATCGGGATCGGACTGGTGTTTTCAAACGTGTCCACCTTGGCTATCTCGGCCAGGCGGTCCTCGATCTCGCGGTAATTCGGTTCTTCACGCGCAGCATCGACAATGCCGGCCAGAGAGTCAGTCTCAGCCGAACCGGCTAGCAGCTCAAGTGCGAAGGCGTAGGCAGACTGGTCGCTTTCCTCATCCGCATCGGGCAGGACAGCCGGGAATGCCAAGAACACGGTGCCGTCGCCCGCAACGCGCATGCGGTGGCGGTTATCCAGACCCAGCAGGACACCCTTGTTCCGGGCGCGCGCCATGGAGTCGGTGAGTGGGAGCATGGCGGCGGCGACGGCTTCGTCGAGAAGCGTTGCACCGGAATCAGCCACTGTCTTCAGGTCGGAGCCCGGCACCCACTCGGCGACGATGAGGCAGCCGGTGCGGTAACGGATCGTTTCAATCACCGGGGCGACGGCGGGAAGGTTCATCTCGCCGAGCTTTTCCGTGCGCAGACAGATTCCTGCGGCGTCCAGCGCGGCCTCGCGCGGTGTCACGGGTGCGAGTGGTGCAGCACCGCAAGTATCCACGAATGTCAGCGCGACGAGACGGCCGGTGCGCTGCTCGCGTGCCTGCCAGAAGCGGGCGGATGCGCTGGCACCGTAATCACGCAGAAGGCGGAATCGGCCGTCGGAGACTGCCGCGCCGGGCACCAGGCGCGGTCCACGCACAACGCCAGCAGACATTGGCGGCGGGACCGGTGAGGTGTTGAAGGTGTCTGCAGCGTAGATCTGCGAGGAGGCCTCCTGCGGGTTGACGGTGCCTTCGATCTCATCGGTCTGGCCCGTGCGCACAAACCGGCTCATGCCCGGGATGCGGGCAAGAGCTGCACCCAGGTTGCGCACCTCCGGCAGCTTGGAGAACGACAGCGTGATGCCCGTGACAACGACGAAGACAACGCCCAGAATCATGATCTCCAGCAGCAGGCCGAAGGAATCGCGGCGGCCCAGCGCCGCCATCAGACCCGGAATGCCGCCAGGGATCAGGCGCAAGAGGAAGCGCACGAACAGTGCGGCAGCAGCACCGACCAGGCCAGCGGCGGCAGCCCACACGGAGGTGTGCAAAACAGCAGCAGCACCCAGCGAGCCCAGCTTGCGGCGCAGCAGGAACGCACCGATGAGAGCACCGGCCACAAAACCAAACCCATTCGCCGCACCGAGCAGCACCACGACCTGGTCCGGGCGCGCTGCCACAGTCGGTGCCAGGGTGGCCAGCACGACCTTGGTCAAAGTGATACCGGCGATGATGAATGTCGGCGTCCACGCCTCCTCACGGGCATAGAACACGCGCAGGTGCAGCATCACCAGGGCATAGGGAATGAGCGTGAAGGCGGAGAAGCTCAAGGTCAGACCCAGCGTGCGGGCCTCTTGGTTGGTGAAGTTGCCGTAGCCGAACAGGGCATTACCAATGTCCGGGCCCAGCGCCGTCATGAAGATGATGATTGGGATCAGCGCGATGAACGTCAGCTTTGTGCCAACGGTCAGGTCGCGGACCACCGCTTCATCATCACCATCAGCCGCATTGCGGGACAGGCGCGGCATGATCGCCGTCAGCAGCGTCACGCCCACGATGCCGTACGGCACTTGGAGGAGTTGCCAGTGCTGCATGTAGATCACCGGTGCGGAACTATCCACACCAGAGGCGATGCGGTTATTGATGATGTAGCCCACCTGCGAGATCGCCACATACGTCACGATCGCCAAGGCCATCCCACCGAATTGCTTCAGGCGCTCATCAATCCCCCACAGCGGGCGCAGGTCGATCTTCAATCGCCTCAGCGCCGGCAGCATGATCAGGCACTGCACCGCCACACCCAATGTGGTGCCCAGACCCAGCAGCAGGATATGCGGGTCCATGACACCCGTGGGCTCCGCCGGGTCCAATTGCCCAGGCAGGATCATGTACAGCAGCATCACCACGATGGAGACCACATTGTTCGCCACCGGTGCCCACGCTCCGGGGCGGAACACTTCCTTGGTGTTCAAAATAGCCATGAAGAGGGAGAACAGGCCGTAGAACATGATCTGCGGAAGCAGCAGATAGGCAAAGGATGTCGTCTGCACCAGGTTGACGTGCCCGTTGCCATCGAGCATCAGCTTCGACAACAGCGGAGCACCGATGACGGTGAGCAGCGTGACCACAGTCAGCAGCGTGACGGTCAGCGTGAACAAGCGCCGAATGAATGCTGCGCCGCGGTCCGGGTCTTCCTTTTCCGCGCGCACGAGCACGGGCACCACGAGCGCGGTCAGCACGGAGCCGAGCACGATCTCGGTGATCATGTTCGGCAGCGTGTTGGCCGTGTTGAATGCGGATGCCACCGCGCCACCAAGCGCGGAGGTGATCATCACCGTGCGGATGAAGCCGGTGATGCGCGACATCAGGGTCGCAACAGCCATTGATCCGGTGGAGCGGACGACAGCCCTATCGCTTGTCGTTTTACTCTCCGCGTCCTCCGCGTTCTCCGCGGCCGCTACGGTTTGTTCCGCCATGACTCGCTCACCTTGATCCCGGGAATAGTTTGAAAAAGAATCCTTGGCACCTGAAATAGTCCTAGGAATTCTGGGTCAAGGGTATGTTAGTCGGCTTGCGCTGAATCTCTATTACGTCGGCGTTTCCCCAATTGCGCGGCGACGGCTGCCACGAACAGCCCACCCAGCAGCGAGATGAGCACCCAATTGCTTATCGACGCCCCCGCCGTTTGCACCCCGATCTCCACCGGTTGCGAAATCGGCTGGTTTTGCGGAGTGGCCAGGTAGAGCTGCAGATCCGACCGTTGCGCATCAGAAGGCAGGTCCGCTGTCATCTGCAAGGTGAGTGAGCCGCGCGCTGGGATCCGGAATTTCGCAGGCGTGTTCAGCGTGGCCCCTTCTGGCCCGCGGTAGAGGATCGTGGCGTCCACGGGCAGTGGCAGACCATTTTCTGCCACGATGAGCAGCGGTGATGATGCCGAGGTACGCGTGTACACATTTCCCGGCGGCAGCAGCGCGATCGAGGCTCTCAGGCCCGCCAGTGTGTCGCGGTCACCATTGAGCCGTTCCCTTGTGCGTGTTTCAGCCTCAGTGAATGTGGTGTATGCGCGACGGCCAGTGACCGTTAAAGCAGTCAATAGATCCGCCCGCAGTGGCTGCGTGTATCCGTAGCGCGTCAGCGCGATCACGTCATCATTGGCCAGTAGCGCAGTCAGGTCATTGATGAAGCGGGCTTGCTGCCCGGTATTCAATACCTCGGTGTCTGCGAATGCAGCCGGGTCTGAATCAGGTACGCCAAGCGCGTTTATATCCGCAGGTGCTGCATCTTTTGGCGCTGCCACATAGTCTTCGAAGGCCAGCGGGGTGGCCACGCGCTCAGTGAACAGTGCGGTGACGGTCTCCATCACTGCCCTCGCCGTCGAGGCCTCCCATGCCGCTGGCGGGGTGACCAATGTGGGGTCCGACTCCTGCCCTTCTGGAATTGTCTGGGCTGCCTGTGCAGCTGTGCGAACAGCAGTGGCCGCCGTCAGATCGCGAGCTTTAGTGGAGTCCAGCGTGAAGTCATACCGCGAAATCTCGCTCGAGTACCCAGGTGTTTCCGGTCGTGGCCCTGTCGCTGCCAGTGTGGCGCCCAGTCCCGCATCAAAGGTCACCGCCGCGACTCCAGGGGAGAGCGTGGCAAAGCGCGAATCCCCGGTATTCACCGTGTTGCTTGCCACCAATACTCGGACTGGTTCCTGCGGTTCTGGGGCTGTCACGCCGCCTGCTTGGGGCAGGTTCGGGTTATCCAGGTTGCTGCGCTGCTCCCCCATCACACGCCCACCGGGCGCATTGGTCTTCTTCGTCTGCGCTGCTTGATCCTGCTCCCACGCCGTATGCATGCCGGTGGTGGCCATGGTGGATTGGCTTAAGTCTGCCCAGCCCATGCCACGTGCGGCTTCTGGCACGAGGTATCCCGCGCCGGGCACAACAATATTGTGCAGTACCGGTGACTGGAGGATGCGCTCAACGGTGAATGGTCCGCGTTCGACGGATTCACGCATGAGCCATTTATCGCCCGTGCGTGCCACTGCATTCAAGTCAGTATTAGCCCAGGGCAGAGCAACGGTGCAGTTGTCTTTGGTTGCCTCGCGCAGCTTGTCCAGCCACGCTTTTGCATCCGCTGCTCCCCTGCCTTCTTCAGAATTGGCAGTGGAATCGTCTTCACCCCAGGAATCGCGCAACCGTTTACGTTTGGTCTCCGCGGTCGGCCTGTCATCATCCACGGTGTAGCCCTGTGTCATCCGGTCGACGGTGTCCAGCAACGCTGGATCAATAGCCAGGCAAGTCGCCTGGTGGGTGCCATCAAAATCGGTGTAGGTATCCACCAACTGGTCCAGGCGTCCACCCGGCGCGATCTGGTCAGCCAGTTGTTCCGAGGACAGGATCAGTGGTGGGCGGTTGGGTGCTTCACCCGTCTCCCCCGGCACGATGTCCACCGGCGCGGAGATCGGGTACAGCATGCTCAGCCCGGCTGGAGTGTCTTGTTCAGCGTCTTCTGCCCCGGCTTCTTCCCCAGGCGCGCCCGTGACAGTCATGTGCCACCGTTCGCTGTCCAAGTTCACGCCGTCTTGGGCAAGCAGCAGCATCATCGGGAAAGTGCTGTCAAAGGGTTGCTGCACGGTGGGAATGGTGACTTTGACCTCGGTCTCCTCCCCCGGTGCCAAGGTGGGCACGTCTACGGCTTTGCCTGCTGGGGAGTACTCACTCACCGCTGCCACGGTCGCTGCTCGCGCATCTGCCACTGAGCCAGATGCGGGACCTTCCAGGGGCGCGATGGTCAGTTCAGAGATCTCTGTGTCAGATTCATTGCGGACCCGTACGGTCACGTCGATGGGGTGGCCGGAGGGGACGGTCAGGGGGGCGTCGATAAGCGAAAGCTTGAGCCCTTGCTTCCCGTCGGTCGGGCGGATTTGGTCGTTGATCCACTGGTGCGCGACCGCTGGGTCATTCGGATTGATCGGAACTGGCTCGGCGTGTGCGGGGAGCGGGCATGCAAGAACCGCGGCCGCGAGTATCGCAGCCGTTTTTTGCGTGCGTCGGTGCATCACCGCGGCGTGGTCCTTCCCGCTTCTTTTTCTGCGCGCGCCAGGTCCGGCATCTGGTCGTAGGCGATGCGTGCGAGTTTGCGCTCATCCGCGTACGCGAGGTGTTCAATCAGTTCGCTGACCGGTACCCAGGTGACTTCGGTGACTTCCGGGTCTTCGTCGTTAAGCACGCCGTCGACATAGCGCAGCAAATTGTGGTGGACCGTCTTGTGGATGCGCACGCCGTCGGAGACAAACCAATAATCAATCGTGCCCAGCTCAGCGAACGGTTCGCCCGTGATTCCGGTTTCTTCCCACACTTCGCGGCGTGCTGTGTCCCACTGGTGTTCACCCGGCTCGACGTGCCCCTTCGGCATGGACCACAGCAAACGTCCACGGCGGTCCAGACGCCCGATCAGCGCGACATAAATCTGCGACATGTCCACGGAACCATTCGCCGCGACGGCCTCCGCCATGCCCGAAACAACAAGGCCGCCCGCCGAAGTCTCGTCGCGGGTCTCCATATTCGCCGACGCATAATGCGCGCTTGACGACGGCCTCCGGTACCTATTTCCCCTGTTATTCCTGCTATTTCGGTGGTTCTTGCCGCGACCGTTGCGCTGATTATTGCGCTGGTTATTGCGCTGTTGGTTGCTGCCGCCACGACGTTTGCGGCGACGCTTATTCCCTTGGCTATTTCCTTGGTTGTTGCCCTCGGTGCTGCCCTGATTCTTGCCCTGATTCTTGTTCTGGCTGTTGTTGTGGCCATTGTTCTGGGCGCTATTTTGGTTTGTGCTCTTATTGTGGGCATGGCTGGTCGCGCGCCGACGCCGTTTGCGGGGGCGCGATCTGCGGTGCGGCGATGATTGCTCGCCGGGGGAATTTTCAGCCATCGTATGAATGGTATCCGTCCGCGGTGCGCATGTGGAACTTGAGGACCGATGTGGGTGGTTTGCCTGTGGCTGTAAGGTTATGCAGGTGACCACCCCAAAGAGCAGCGCGATGAATTCGACCGATCCAGCCGATCTGTTCAACCTGCCTGAAAAAGGCGATCCAACGGCTTTTATTGCTTTGCTCGCCCGCGCTGAGGCAGCGGTGGGTGAGCTCGCTGACCTGCTGGGACCCCTCGCTTCTGCCTTTGCGGCGCAGGGCGAGTCGCTCTATCTCGTCGGCGGCCCGGTCCGTGATGCGATGCTGGGGCGCTTGGGCCATGACCTTGACTTCACCACTTCTGCCCGCCCGGAGACGATCAAGGCGATTCTTTCCGAGTGGGGTGAGGCCGTGTGGGATACCGGAATTGAATTCGGCACTGTGTCCACCGTGAAGCAGGGCCAGCAGGTGGAGGTGACTACCTTCCGCGCTGATCTTTATGACGGTGTGACCCGCAACCCCGAGGTCACCTTCGGCGACACCATTGAGGGCGATCTGGTCCGCCGTGATTTCCGCGCGAATGCCATGGCGATCGAGCTGCTTCCCGCCGATGACGGCACGTTGTCGCTCGATTTCCATGACCCGGTTGACGGCTTGAAGGACCTGTTGAATCGCACCTTGGACACCCCGCAGGCACCTGAGGTGAGCTTCCGCGACGATCCGCTGCGCATGCTGCGCGCCGCACGCTTTGTCTCCCAGTTGGGCTTCACTGTCAGCCCGCGGGTGAAGCAGGCGATGACAGACATGGCGGATGAGATCGGTCGCATCACCGTTGAGCGCGTGCAGGCTGAGCTGGACAAACTCATGTTGGGCATCCAGCCGTGGGAGGGCATCGACCTGCTCGTGGAGACGGGCTTGGCCGGGCACATTCTCCCGGAGATTCCCGCGCTGCAGCTCGAGCGTGACGAGCACATGCAGCACAAGGACGTCTACGCCCACTCCCTCACCGTGCTGCGCCAGGCCACCGAGCTCGAGGACGAGGGCCCCGATCTGAAGTTGCGGTGGGCGGCGCTCTTGCACGACATCGGCAAGCCCGATACCCGCGACATCAAGCCCGGCGGTGGCGTTTCCTTCCACCACCATGAGGTCGTTGGCGCGAAGCTCACCCGCAAGCGCATGCGCAAGTTGAAGTACCCGAAGCACGTCATCGAGGACGTGGGCCAGCTCGTGTACCTGCACATGCGCTTCCACGGTTTCGGCGAGGGCCAGTGGACTGATTCCGCGGTACGCCGCTACGTCACGGATGCCGGCGACCTCCTCCCGCGCCTGCACAAGCTTGTTCGCGCCGACTGCACCACGCGCAATCCGAAGAAGGCCGCGCGTTTGCGCCGCACCTACGATGAGCTCGAGGAACGCATCGCAGACATCTCCGCCAAGGAGGACCTCGCCCGCGTGCGTCCGGACCTTGACGGCAATGAGATCATGCAGATCCTCGACCTCAAGCCAGGCCCTGAGGTGGGCAAGGCGTGGAAGTACATGAAGGACCTGCGCCTCGAGCGCGGCGAGCTCGACCACGACGAGGCCGTCGCGGAGCTCAAGGCTTGGTGGGAGAAGGAAAATGGCTGAGTTTTTCTACGCGGACCGCTTATTTACCGCGCTCGAACGCGAAACCCCAGCGCCAGGCATGCTGCTTGTTTCCGCGCCGGGCATGCTCGCGGATGACTTCGCGCGCACCGTCATTTTGCTTATCGACGTCTCCCCCGAAGCCACCTTCGGCGTCGTCCTCAACCGCCGCTCTGAGCTGGCTGTTCACTCCGTTTTGCCCGAGTGGCTGCCGCAGGTGGCAAAGCCGCAGGCCCTCTACGTCGGCGGTCCCCTCCGCCCGCAGGCCGCTATCGCCGTCGGCATGACCGCTTCTGGCACCGTCATTGAGGACCACCCGGAGTTCACCCGCCTGGCTAACCGCCTCGTGCACGTGAACCTGCGTGCTGATCCGAACAGTGTCGATGGGCTCCTGGAGGGCATGCGCGTCTTTTCCGGTTATGCCGAGTGGGCTCCGGGCCAGCTCGACGAGGAGATTGAGCGTGGCGATTGGTACGTCGCACCAGCCCTGCCCACCGATGTCATCGCGCCCGCCGCGACTGATTTGTACAGCGACGTGCTGCGTCGTCAGCCGATGCCCCTGCCCCTCTTCTCGACCTTCCCTGCCGACCTCGAGGACAACTAGCCATGGATCGGGAGATCCGCGCCGCCCTCAAAGACCTCTGGGTCGTCGGCCTTGGACTGATTCCCCTCGGCCTCGCATTCGGCCTGGTCATGACTCAAGCTGGCTTTGCCTGGTGGTGGACGCCGATTTTCTCGGTTGTCATCTATGCGGGGTCGATGGAGTTCCTCGCCGTGCAGCTCGTTTCCGCCGGTGTCGGCCCACTGTCCGCCGCGGTCACGGGTTTCATGGTGAATTTCCGCCATATTTTCTACGGCCTGACCTTCCCGCGCCACCGCATTTCATCGCGTCTCGGCCGTGCATATGCCACCTACGCGCTTACCGACGAAACCTACGCCGTCATCTCCTCCCTTCCACCCTCCACCCGCGCGACCCTTACCGGCACCCGCATTCTCAAAACAGAGATCGTCTGCCAGCTCCTTTGGGTCATCCCCGGCATTCTTGGTGCCCTCCTCGGCGTGGTTATCCCGCCGGAGGTCAAGGGCATGGATTTCGCTCTAACCGCCCTCTTCGTGGTCCTCACCTACGAGTCATTCGTTTCTAACCGCGACTTCTCCCTGCCGATTACCGCCACCGCGATCGCCATCGTCTTCGCCATCATCGCTCCCAGCTGGCTGCTGATGATCGCCCTGACCACCTATTTCCTCGTCCTGGTGCTGCGCTACTCCATGCCTACTGTCGATCGCGCCCTTGAACTCCGCATTCCCTGCGAAGGAGGCAACTAACCATGGGTCTCCCCGAAGGCGTCACCCTGTCCATGGTCGCCGCCGTCCTCATCCCGGTGGCTATCGTCACCGTCCTGCTGCGCGCGCTCCCCTTTAGCTTCTTGCGCCTGCTCAAGGACAGCCCCGTCATCCAATTCCTCGGCGCCACCATGCCGGTCGGCGTGATGACAGTCCTGGTCATCTACACCCTGTCCTCCATCGCGCAAGACTCCTCGCTCCCCCACGGCCTCGCCGCAGCCCTGATCGCTTCCGCGCTCACCCTCGGTCTCCACATTTGGCGCCGTCGCGCTGGCCTGTCGATCCTCGCCGGCACCGCCTGCTACATGGTGCTAGTGAACCTGGTCTTCTAACGACCAGGTAATTTTGCAGCCAAATTAAAATTTGGCGAACTTTTAGGGAACACGCTGTTCAGCGCCGATTCTCCGGGTTAATCTGCACGTGATCTGTCATTCCCACTCAAGGAGATCCTCATGAAGCGTCGATTCATTGCCGCCAGCCTCGCTACCGCAACTGCTCTGTCCCTGTCCGTCGCCCCCGCCCACGCTGATATCGATGATATCGAGCTCCCAATGACCTCTTCCTACGAGTCCAGCAGCAAAAGGATCGACAAGCGCCTGAAGGACGCTAATGCTTCCGGCAATCCGAAGGAGATTGTTCGTGCTATTGACATCGCCTCAGCCTTTGAAAAGTTCATGCAGCCTTCTTACGACAACGACCTGAACAACGGGTACAAGCTCGGCACCACCTTCGACATCCTCTGGGGCACCGGTCTTGCGGTAGCGATCCTCGCTGCAGCTGGTGGCTACGCCTACCAGAACGGCATGATTCAGCTCCCGTTCTAAAAACCGGGGATTTTTGCGTGGCATGGTTTCCATGCCAGGGGCGTCGATAAGCAACTGCTCCTTGCGTCTCGGTGAACTTTGCATGAACGCGCTGCTGGATATTCGCGCTGGTCTTATGCTTGCGGTGCCGTATTTCCGTCGCTGAAGGAGCACTGATGAAGCGCCGTTTCGCCGCCGCATTCCTGTCCGTCACTCTCGTCGCTGGCGCCGTGCCTGCGCACGCCGAAGCCGGACGCGAGGTGGATCAGCGCAGCTCGCTCAAGCCACTTTTTGAGCTTAGCTCTCCTGCTCATAGCTCCGAGCACCTCAGCTTCGCCACCGATGAGGAACTCAAGGACAAGTGGGGTGCCGCCACCCGGAAGGGGCACTTCTCCCCTCTGGTGGAACGGATCTATGACCTTGAGGTCCCGGACGATCTCGAAGGTCGCATGGAAAATGTCGACCCGAACTGGGACAAGTATGAAGCCAACGACTCCGCTAATGCCGTGCTTGGTAGCTCCTTGAAGTGGGATGCCGCGCGTGGCGTGCAGCTCGGCCGTGCGTTGGATGGCTGGATCGCCAGCGGTGTCACCATCGCACTTCTCGCTGGCCTCATTGGTGGACTGACAGCGGCGAATAACGCTGGCTTGATCAGCCTTCCGTCCCCCGCTGATCTTCAGCGCATGCAGGCAGATTTGCGACGCCAAGTTGAGGCGCAGCTGCCACAGTAATTTCGACTCCTGTCGTTCGAAAACCTAGGTTATCCACAGGGTTGACCTGGCTTTTCTTGCTGGTAGTCGAACACGCAAGCGAATCTAAAGGCTGTGACAAGGGGTATGGTTCACCCCATGTGAAAGAGTGTTCTATGCAACCACAACAAACACTCACTGAAAGCCACCACAATGACTGCAGCGAGACCACCGGAAAAGAAAGACACCGACCCGAACTACAACCCATCCACTACTCATCACCAGCAGGCGAAAAAACCGCCATTTTTTGCCACCGAGAATCCCGACGATCCTATCTGCCGCGCTGGCATGGGGATCCGGCAGGAACAAACGAATATCTTCGCGCAGTATGCGCTCGCCAGCCCGCACGAGTCTTCTGAAGACCACGACCGGGAAGTTGCCCAGATCACCACGTTGACCGGCATGTCTAAGGGCCGGGTCGACTACGCGATCACTTCGTACATGTGCCTGCGTAACCTGCCAAAGCTGCGTGCCCTCCAGCTCGCCTACTACCGTCTGGACATCGATCGCATCGGTGCGATCGCCAACGGTCTCGCGGATCTCGGCGTGAATGTCACGGAGGAGGTCTACGCCAAATTCGATGACATGCTCGTCTCTCTGTTCAGCGCGAACAAGATGGGCCAGCAGCTCCCTACCGTCACCTCCATCACGCGCCGCATCAACGCCATGATTGGAGACTTCGACTCCACCGCCGCCTACGACGACAAGAAGCGCAAGGACCGCGAGGAAGAACCAAAGAAATTCGATCCCGGCGAAGGTGAAATTTCTTTCACCACCCCGCCGTCCGGCTCAGGCGATCCCGGCACCGGATTCATGAATGTCGGCGGCGACAGCACCAAGATCGCTGCGATGCGCGCAGAGATCAACGCCACCGCCCGCGAACACGGCGTTTCCCAGTGGGAGGCACTTGACCTGCTCATTTTCCGCAAGGTTCAGCCCACCGCGGCCACCATTTACGGCTACGCGCCACTCGTCAACGGCGTGCCCGACCAGTCGAAGGCAGTATTCCTTCCCGGCTTCGGATGGACCACCGCCGCAGGCACCGAACGCTTCCACGACATGGCCAACTGCATCATCGACCTTGAGGAATACAAGGACCACACGGTCGCCGGTTACGTCGCGCCGGACAAGGTCAAAGCCTACGTTCGTGGCCGCGACGGAACCTGCATCTTCCCTGGTTGCACCCGGTCCGCGTGGAGCTGCCAGCTCGACCACCGCATCCCCTACGACGACGGTGGCCAAACCACCGCATCCAATCTCTACTGCCTCTGCGCGCACCACCACAACCTGAAAACCGACCGCCGCGCGTTCTACGTGCCCGACCCGGTCACGGGCGAAATCATCTGGCTTTTCGACGACGGAACCTACGCCCGCACGGAATCCGAAGGCTTCATCGGCTCTCAGGTCACCCCGACCGCACCGCGTTGGCGGGCATCTTCCGAGGACATTCAGCGCCGGCGCAGAAAAAACGCCCATTTTTTCGCCAAAGGGCACACGCTTATCGACGCTTACGAGGCTCGCCGCCCCGCCCCCACCAACACTGATTCTGAAGCCAACACTGACATGAACACGGAACCCATCACCTACGAAGAGTGCATGTCCGCGATCACGGAACTGGAGAAGGAATTTGGGATGGACTTCCCCTTCAGGCCCGAGCCTCCGCAAAAAACGGGCGATTTTTCGGAATCGTGTGAACCTGAAGAAGGAAAGGAGGACAACCCGCCGTTCTAGAGACTTGGAAAAAGTGCCTGAGCTTCTGCCCAGAGGCCTTCGAAGTCCTCGGCATCAAGCATGTGGGATTCGATGTCTTCGAAATTGGAGAGCTGGTCGGGGTGAGGGACGACGTCGAGAGGCGTGTTTGCGCTGCCGTGGGTTTTGCCGTCGATGAATGCGCCCACGATGGTGTCGTTTGGCGTGAGTTCGATCATGCGGACCATGCGGCAGGATGTGCGCGTCGTGTCGATTTCTTCAAGCTCGGCGACGTTGACCAGGCCGCTACCGTCGGGCGCGGTGAAAACCGTCTTGACGTAGAGGTGCATTAAAAAATCCCCGTTTTTCTACTCTTCGCCAGCGATGACGTTGCTGCCTTCTTCGCGCACCGGGACCGTGGTCATGCCGGTCGCGGCGGGACCAGAAACTGGCTCGCCAGTGGCGATGTTGAACACGGACCCGTGGGATGGGCAACGCACGGTGTCGCCGTCGACTTGGGTGATCGGGCTGCCCTGGTGCGGGCAGCGGGTGGAGTAGGCGACGAACTCACCCTCGGTCGGTTGGGCGATGATGATGTTGTCCACGATCACCGCGCTGCCGACCGGGACCTGAGTTGCGGCGACTTCAGCGGACGGTGCCTTTCCGCAGGCAGCGATGAAGGCGCCCGCGAAGGTCGTAGCGGTGCCCAGCAGGAAGGTGCGACGGGAGCAGGAGGGGCCGGACGTGGGACGGGGGAAGTCAGTCATGACTTGATCGTAGCCTGCTTCATGGTGGTCACGTACTCGCGAAGCTCGGATTTGAGGGCATCCATGTCCCGGACGGTGCCCGGGTTCGGGTGGGTGTAGTCGACGTGAGCGTCGATGATCTTCGCAATGGCGGAGCCAGTGATCGCGCCAGCGGCACCAGCAGCGACGGCATCGGCCACGTGCTGCGGGGTGGAGATACCGAAGCCGAGGAGGACGGGGGCGCCGCCGTAGGTGGAGATGTTGGAGACGACGTCGGCAAGCCCTTGGGTCTGCGATTCGTGCTCCGTGCCGGTGACACCGTCGCGGGAGATAGCGTAGATGTAGCCGCGGGAATTGGCGGCAACACCTTCGAGCACCTCGGGACGTGCCTGAGCTGGAGCGATGAAGACCGGGTCGATGCCGGCGGCCTCAGCGGCAGCGATGAACGGAGCTCCCTCGCGGACGGGTACATCGGGGATCAGGACGGCGTCGGCACCAACTTCGTGCAGTTCGCTATAGAACTTCTCCAGGCCCCGGACGTACGGCACATTTGCGTAGACGAGCATGCCGATCGGGGTATCCGGGTGGCGGCGCCGGATCTCACGGATCTGGTCGAAGCACTTATCCACGTTGGCTCCCCCGTCCAGTGCTCGCAGGTGAGACTTCTGGATGGTCGGGCCGTCGGCAGCTGGGTCGGAGAAGGGGATGCCGAGCTCGAGGGCGTCGGCGCCGGCGTCGATAAGCGTGCTGATGATGTCTACGGCATCTTCGGCGGACGGGTCGCCCAGCATGACAAAGGGGACAAATGCGCCTTCGTTTTTGGCGTCGAGTGCCGTGAAAAGTGATTCGAAGCGGGACATTATTTCTCCTCCGAGGTGTTCAGAACGTACTCCGGGTGCTCTTCGAGGGTGTGCTGGACGTGGGCGATGTCCTTGTCGCCGCGGCCAGACAGGGAAACGAGAATGGTGGTCGGCGTCTGCGACTCCTTGGCCTCCTCGGCGCGACGCAGCGCGTAGCCGAGTGCGTGGGAGGACTCGAGCGCAGGGATGATGCCCTCATCGCGGGACAGCTTCTGGAACGCACGCAGGGCCTCGCCATCTGTGACCGCGACGTACTTCGCGCGTCCGGATTTGGCTAGGTGGGCGTGCTGCGGGCCGACCGCCGGGTAGTCCAGCCCGGCGGAAATGGAGTAGGACTCCTCGATCTGTCCATCCGCATCGCGCATGAGGTAGGACTTCGTGCCGTGCAGAATACCGACGGTACCTGCGTTGATAGCGGCACCATGCTTGCCGGAATCCATGCCCTCACCACCCGGTTCGGCACCGACGAGCTCGACGGATTCCTCCTCGATGAACTCGGCGAACATGCCGATCGCATTGGACCCACCGCCGACGCATGCAACGACGACATCGGGCAGGCTGCCCGTGCGCTCTTGAATCTGAGCCTTTGCCTCCTCGGAAATGACCTTGTGGAACTCGCGCACCAGCGTTGGGAACGGGTGCGGGCCGGCAGCGGTGCCCAGCAAGTAGTGGGACTCATGGAAGGTCGCGGTCCAATCACGCAACGCCTCATTGACCGCGTCCTTGAGGGTGCCGGAACCGGAATCGACACCGATGACCTTAGCGCCCATCAGGCGCATGCGGTACACATTCGGGGCCTGACGTTCCATGTCCTTGGCGCCCATGTAGATCACGCAATCAAGATCCATCAGTGCACACGCGAGAGCGGTTGCAGTGCCGTGCTGCCCCGCACCGGTCTCGGCGATGATGCGCTTCTTCCCCATCTTCTTCGCCAGCAGCGCCTGACCGATCACCTGGTTGGTCTTGTGGGCGCCACCGTGAACCAGGTCTTCCCGCTTGAGGAAGATCCGGGCGTAGTCATTGCCCTTGGTCAAGTTCTTCGCCTCGGTCAGTGGCGTCGGACGGCCAAGGTAATCACGGAGTAGGCTGCGGTACTCTTCCATGAACTCGGGGTCATTCCATGCATCGACGAATGCTTTTTCAAGCTGGTCAAGTGCCGGGAGCAAAGATTCGGCGACGAACTGCCCGCCGAATTCACCGAAATACGCAGGCAGAATGGTCTTTCCGCCAGTGCGTGCGTCTGTGGAATCAGTCATGGAATGTCCTTGGTCAATATCGAAGTACTTGTTACTAAGTGTTGTTCAGTAGTGGAAGTTACGGATTTGCTCGAAAGCCAGTCGTAGTGCGCCAGCATCCTTCGCGCCAGACCACTCGCCCGAATCAGTTCCGTATTCCACACCAGAGTTTAGGTCGACACCGAGGCAACCGGTGGACAACGCAGCGTCGACATTGTCCGGCCCCAGTCCCCCAGCAAGGAGAGCATGGGAACGGACTTCTGCGGGGATCGTGGACCAATCGAAGCTAGTTCCAGAACCTCCGTCCTTCGCGTCCAGCACAAGCTTATCGACGTCACCGATCAGCCCCTTTGCCACCGCCGGACCGTCTGGTTCTGACATTGATACTGCGCGCCAGATCTCTACTGCGGGGTTGACGGCATGGACCTCTTCGCGGATCCGGGCGATGAGTGCCCTTTCGTCGTCGAGCGAGCCTTGGAGCGGTGCATGGATCTGCACAGCGTGGATGTTCGGGAAGACGAGCTCTGCCCAGTTCTCGGTGCGTCGACTAACTGCCACGTAGTGGAGGCCGGGTTCGTTGGCGATGATGTTTTCCGCTGTTTCACGTGAAACATTGCGCGGGCTTGCTTCCTCGAAGATGAGTCCGCCGTAGACAGCGCCGACTGCGCGAGCGGTCTGGGCGGCGGTGTGCGAGGTGAGTCCGCAGACCTTATTCGGGCCGTAGACCAACATGCGAGCTGCCCAATCGATATCAGGTGTGCCGGTCAGATGGGAACCGACGAGGAAGCCATCGGAGTGGCCACCGAGGCGTCGGACGGTCTCGACGTCACGGATACCAGACTCGGAGACGACGAGAGCGCCTTCGGGAGCGAGAGGTGCGAGACGTGCGGAACGTTCGATGTCGATCGAGAGATCGTGCAGGTTACGGTGGTTGACGCCGAAGATTTTTGCGCCGAGCTTCTTTGCGCGGGCGGCCTCCTCTTCGTCGATGACTTCGGTGAGGACATCGAGACCAAGACGGTCAGCCTCAGCGGAGAGAGCTGCGTACTCCTCGTCGTCGAGGACGCTCAGCATCAGCAGAATTGCGTCGGCGCCGAAATAGCGTGCCGCGTGAATCTGCACTGGGTCGATGATGAAGTCTTTGCACAGTACCGGCAAGTGCGTGGTGGCAGAAACGGTGGCGAGGTGATCGTAATCTCCCCCGAAGCGCTCCGGTTCGCACAGTACGGAGATGCCAGCGGCGTACCGCGAATAGATGGACGCGATCTGGCCGGGCTCATAATGCTCGCGGATCATACCGAGTGAAGGCGAAGAGGACTTGCACTCCATGATGAACCGCGTGCCGGGGCGCGCGAGCGAATCATAAAGGGAACGCTCGGACCGTGGAAGCGACGACGGGTCAACGTGGGAGATGCGAGCCTTAATTTCGTCAATGTGACGTTTTCGCGATAGGACAATGTCCTCGAGCACGGTCGGCATACCCGCAGAATGGCCTGTGCCGGATCCGTGCTGGTCAGAGACCTGTGAGTTACTCACTGTAATCAGCTCCCTCGTGGGTGGCGAGCCATTCGCGCACCGTGCCGTCGGCAAGCAGCTTCTTAGCACGCTCAACGCCGGATTTGATGTCAGCGTCCATCCCGTAGAGGTAGAACATCGCGCCCGCGGTGGCGGTGACCGCATCGCGGTGAGCGTCCGGACCGGTGCCGTCGAAGATCGCGCGGATCGCAGCGGCATTCTCCTTGCCGTCACCACCCACGAGCTCTTCGAGCGAATAGGTGGGCAGGCCCATGTCCTCCGGAGTGATGGTGTAGTGCTCGATATTTCCTTCGCGGTCGAGCTCCCACACCTGCGTCTCGCCGTGGACGGCGATCTCGTCGGTGCCGGCGCCGTGAACAATTAGCGCGCGACCGCGACCGAGCTCGCGCATTGTCTCAGCGATCATCTGCCCCTGCTTCGGGTTGGCAATGCCCATGATCTGGAACTCCGGACGCCCAGGCGCTAGAAGCGGACCGAGCGTGTTGAACAAGGTGGGGACACCCAAGGATTTACGAACCGGCTGGACATGTGCAATCGCCGGGTTATAGGCGGGGGCGAAGAGGAAGGTGAAATTCGAGGCCTCGAACTGGCGGACAGCGCGATCCGGGTCCAGGTCAAGAGGGATATTCAGGGCCTCGAGCACATCAGCCGAACCGGACTTAGAAGACACGGAGCGGTTGCCACACTTGATCATTTTGATTCCACCAGCAGCTGCGACCAGGGAAGCTGCAGTGGTGATATTGATGGTGTTCTTGCCATCGCCACCCGTGCCAGCGGTATCCATGAGGCCCTCGCCGGTGATCGGGAAGGGGCGACCGGCGGCGAGGAATGCCTTTGCGGCGCCAGCGATGTCAGCGAAAGTCTCGCCACGGGTACGCACGGTGGCGAGGAGGGCGGCGATGTGAACATCGTCGTAATCACCAACTGTTAGGGGCACAAAGGCTTCGATGGCCTCCTCGAGGGTCGGCTGTTTGTTGTCCAGAAAAACGCGAAGGGTTTCCAGAGCGGATTGACTAGCCATTTAGATCACCTTTCATAGAGTGCCCCAATAATTGGTCGACACAGCGCTGCAAAAGTACTGGTCCCTTGGGCGTGAGAATAGATTCGGGGTGGAATTGGAGGCCGATGGACATCCCATCCGACGATTCAGCGGCCATGACCACATCGCCGTTAGAGGTCTCCACGCGAGCCAACGCGACCAAACCATTGGGGATATCAACGGTTCCCAACGAGTGGTAGCGAGCCACCGGAACGAGTCGGCCAGGCGTGTCACCGTGCTCCGGACCAGTGTCGGTGGTGAGCCCCTGGAACAGCGGGTGCCCAATCCCTTCGTCGGTGAGATACATGGCCTCACTGACACCGTGGACAGGCCCACACGGAGTGACGCGGCCACCGAAGTGCTCAACGAGCGCCTGATAACCGAGGCAGATGCCCAGTAGTGGGATCTTTCCCTGCACCCGGTTGATCAGCTCCATCATGCAGCCGGCATCTCCCGGGTAGCCCGGGCCTGGCGACAAAATGATGAGGTCTGGATTGACTTCGAGCACTTGGTCAGCAGTGACGGTGTTGCGGAAGACGGTGAATTCCACGTCAGGGATCGTGGATAGTGCGTCGACAAGGTTGTAAACGAAGGAATCCTGGTTATCCAGCAATACGATGCGCGCTGGAGCATTGGTGCTCATCGGATCACCTCCACTTCCTGGCCAGAGGCCATCGCGATGGCGCTGAGAACGGCATACGCCTTGTGCAAGGTCTCATCTGCCTCTGATTGCGGGACAGAATCACGAACCACTCCTGCTCCGGCCTGCACCGTTGCTACTCCCCCATGGACATATGCGGAGCGGATGACAATGCAGGTATCGAAATCGCCGTTGCCGCGGAGGTAGCCGACGGCACCGCCATAAGAGCCACGGCGCACGCCCTCCAGCTCACGGATCAGTTCCGTTGCGCGCAGCTTCGGGGCGCCAGTGAGCGTGCCCATATTCATTGACGCACGGTAAGCGTCGAGAGCATCGAGGTCGGAAGCAAGTGTCGCGGTCACACGGGAAACCAGGTGCATGACACGCGAATAGCGATCCACCTGCAAAAGCTCCCGAACCTTGCGGGTGCCGGGCTCAGCCACACGAGCCATGTCATTGCGCGCGAGATCGACGAGCATGGTGTGCTCGGCGATCTCCTTGGCGTCGGTACGCAATTCAAGCTCCATGCGCGTATCGAGCTCGTGCGTTTCGCCACGCGGGCGCGTGCCTGCGATCGGATACAACTGCACCTCACGGGATGCGGAATCGTATTTCAGATTCGATTCAGGAGAGGCCCCGAACAGCTCATACGGCTCGCCATTGCGGTCCAACCCGCGCACGTAGAACATGTACGGCGAAGGATTATTCTCACGCAAGCACTGGTACGCGGCGAATGCATCCGGACAATCCAGGGTGAACGAACGCGCAGGGACCACCTGGTAGATATCACCGTTATAAATATTGTCTTTTAACTTGTCCACATCGCGGCGGAAATCCGAGTCATTGATGCTGGCCTCCACGCGCAAAGGTCCTTGCGCACGAGTTGGGCGCGGGGCTGGGGGCTCGGCGTCGTCGATAAGCGCGGCGAAATCACGCATTCGCTTATCGACGTCTCCCCTTCCCCCGTCCACTCCCGTCAACCGCGCGGTGCCCGCCTGGTGGTCGATAGTGAGCACGATATCCGCGAGAATGAACTGGTAATCGGGGTACGTATTCGTGCCCTCGCCGACGCGCGGCAGGTCTTCGAATGTGGCCAAATAGTCGAAAGCGAAGCCGCCAACGAGCATCGGCAGCGTCGCGTACTCCGCATCGGTGTAGCCCGCATCAAACGTCAACGCACGAAGAACGTCCGCGGAACTCGGAGCGATGAGACGCTCGCGCTCGTCCGCGGCATTAGAAACCGGGAAGCTGAAGCTGCGCTGACCCGTCGCATATTCCTGCAGTTGCTCATTCAAACGGTCAGCGATGGCTTCCCCGTCCGGGCTGAGCACATCCACGACGACATCCGGGCCGTTGCACGTGATGCGCAAAGAAGCACCGAGCACCGCGACTGACTGCAGGCCCGACTTCGTGGTGATGTCCGCGCTTTCCAGCAGCACGACATCAGTCATCTCCGTGCCACCAATTGCTGTGAAGAGATTCGACGCGTCAGCGTGATAGCGCACCTTGCGGTGAGTAACCTCCGGGCGAAATTCGCTCACGGCTGGCCTCCTTTCTGCTGTTGAGACTACCTGCCGTCAGCTTCGCGGGCGGCGTTACGCAAAGCCCCGAGATCGACCTGAGGTGCTGGCTCGGTCTCGGCTTCTGCTTTTGCTTCCTTCGCTTCAGCGAAGAGTCGTGCCGCGCGTGCACCCTGATTGCCAGCTGCTGCGAGCGCTGCGATGGCCACCACTGCCAGAACGACCGGGCCAACCCACAGCCAGCCATTAGCGATGAATGCAAATGCCGCTCCGAAGCCCAGGGCCAAACCACCGAGGATCAAGTACGGGCCGGCAACCTTGTGTGCCTTCACCCAGACTTCCTCGTCCTTACGCACCTCGGGCACGTGCAGACCCACGACATTATTGCCGGGCAGACGGCCCAACGTGGCAAGCACGCCCGGAATCAACAGCGCCAGAGCGAAGACAATGAAAACAACACCGATAACCACGCCAGTCATAAACCAAGAGTCTACTTTCCATGTGACCCATGGCACGGTATCGGGGGGTGCTGGGAAAACGACTGTTTTCCTCCAAGGGGTCATCTCGTGGAGAATAGTAATTAATAAGGCGCAGTGCCGTCTTATTCATTTCCCGTACCAAAGCCTTAATTCAGGCATACCGAGCAAAGAGAAAAACATGAACACTAAGTCGATCACGAGATCGCTGCTGTTCTGGATCGTCGTGGCCATCGTGCTCGGCGTCTGCTGCAGCTTCTTCTTTCCTGAGTGGCTCGCCCGCATTTTCGTCACCTTCAACGGGCTCTTCTCCAACTTTCTGGGCTTCTTCGTCCCACTCCTCATTTTCGCGCTGATCACTCCTGCGATCGCGAGCCTCGGCCGTGGCGCGGGCAAGTGGCTCGGCATCACCGCTGGCATTGCCTACGGTTCGACGGTGATCTCTGGCCTGATCGCGTGGGGTCTCTCCACAGCGCTCTACCCGTGGCTGCTGGGAGACCAGAACCTTGTCACTGATGTCGATGATGTCGATGCCGGTGCCCTCTCCCCGTTCTTCGAGGTGGAAATCCCCGCACCTTTCGAGGTGATGACCGGCCTGGTGCTTGCATTCTGCGTTGGTCTGGCCATGACCGCGGTGAAGTCGGACACCTTGTACAAGGTCGCCACGGAGCTTGAGGGTGTGATTATGAAGGTGGTCACGTCGTTCGTGATCCCGCTGCTGCCGCTGTTCATTTTCGGCATCTTCCTGAATATGGGCATGAACGATAATTTCGGTGCGACGATGGCCGCATTCGGCAAGGTGCTCGCCCTGGCCGTCATCATGACCATTATTCTGCTTGTGGTCCAGTACCTGATCGCTGGTGCTGTCGCTGGCGTGAACCCGTTCGTCGCCCTGCGCAATATGCTGCCGGCCTACTTCACCGCGCTGGGCACGTCTTCTTCTGCTGCTTCGATTCCGGTCACGCTCCGTTCCGCGTTGAACAACAAGGTTGACGAAAACGTCGCGGGCTTCGTCGTTCCGCTTTGCGCGACGATTCACCTGTCCGGCTCGATGATGAAGATCGGTCTCTACGCCTTCGCCGTCATCTACATGGGCGGCATGGACGTTTCCTGGGGTCTCTCCCTCGGCTTCATTCTCCTGCTCGGCATCATGATGATCGCTGCCCCGGGCGTACCGGGCGGCGCGATCATGGCGGCAACCGGTCTGCTCGCCTCGATGCTCGGGTTCAACGATGACATGGTTGCGCTCATGATCGCCGCCTACATCGTCATCGACTCCTTTGGTACCGCAGCCAACGTCACGGGTGACGGCGCGATCGCGCTGGTTCTCAACCGCTTTGCTGCTGGCAAGATCGAAGGCCACAAGGATGAGCACGAGGAGCGTGTCGACGCCTAGTACACACCTGCTCTCCTTCCAACAGTCCATGTTTCACGTGAAACATGGACTGTTTTCTTGTGCCCGGACTGTGGTCGTGGTCGGCGTTAAAATGTCCGCATGAACTCAAAGCAGCTCCTTGCCGGAATCGGAGTCACAGCGGCGCTCGCAGCAGGCGGGGCTGCTACTGGTTACGCCATCACGGATATTCCCGAGCCCGATCAAGTCGTGGTCGAGCAAGGTGCTGCCGCGGAAGTGACCATCGACGATCCCGATGATGTCCTCTCCCCCGAAGACGAGGCCCGCATGCTCAAGGACGCACAGCGCCTCGATACTCCCGCTGTGGTGACGGACCTCCACTACATGGTCTTTGCCACCAACCATGAGAATGTGCTTGATACCGTTCAGGAATACGTGCGCGATAACTACCCCGAGATGATCGGCAACGCGGACAACGAGGACAATCGCTTTGCCGACGGCACGATGATCATCGGCGTTGGTCTCGATCCGCGCCAAGCATTCGGGTATTACGGCGATGATGTGGCGAACCAACTGCAGGTCGATTACGGCCAGCGTGACGAGGAAGTTCTGGATGCCATGAAGCCCGGCGTCCGTGATAGCAATATCCCAGCGGGTCTCTTCGCATCTGCGCGCGTGGCCATGGACACCCAGGCAGCAGCGGACTACCGGATCAGCGAAGCGAAAGACGACCGCACTGGCGCCATGCTGGGACTCGGCTTCGGTGGTCTCGGCCTGGGCACCGCCGGTAGCGCCACCGTGATCGGCATCTCAAACAGTCGACGTAAGAAGATTCAGCAAGCACGCGAGGACTACCGTTCAATCACCACGGAATATGCGACATTGGCTGGACGCCTCGACCAGATCGATATCCGCGCCAATTCTGTGTCGTCATCCTTTGCCGATGCAGAGCTACGCAAACAGTGGAATGTAGTACGTGACACATTCTTCGGCTACCACGATGCTGTCAGCGGTGCTGGCGGTATCGGCGACATTCAGATCGACGATGACAAGGCCGCGCTACGCAACCACAAGAAACTCCGCAAGGCAGCGGAATCCGTCGAGCATGTCTCAAATGCAGAGGACAATATCAACCGTCTCTTCGACATCGAGCAGGGCGATCCCAGCACCCGCCGCGCAGCACTCACCGATATCCGCAAGGACGTTATTGAAGCTAAGCACCAAGTCAAAGACAAGGAACTCAGCCGCGACTTGGCCCTGTTGGAAGACCGCCTCAATCAGCTCGACGCGAATCCGGCATCGCCCAGCTTCGTGGACGACTTCGTCCGCGTCCTCGGCGATTACCGCCTGCTTCTCGACGAAGTGAAGCGCCGCGAATTCTCCGACGTCAAGGAATACGAGCCCCTGCGCAAGCCCGCCATCTACGACAACAGCTACACCTATTACGGCTACGTCCCCTTCGTGGTCATGAACGACTGGCACACCAGCAATGTCGAGGCACACGAAGCACACACCTCGAGCAGCAGCACGTCCCCGGGTGTTGCCTCGTCTGGGTTCTCCGCTGCAGGAAGCTCTTCGTCTTTCTAAGCCCAGCCGTAGAATTAAGGCATGACCACCGTTTTCTACGCCACGCACTACGGTTCCACCAAGCAATACGCCGACGCACTAGCCACACGGTTGGGCACTGAAGCCCACGAGATCGACAACGACAGCGCGACGCTTATTGATGCCGGCCCCATCATCGTCCTCTCCCCCATCCACGGCCCTTCCCATCCGGGAGTGAAATTTCTAAAGCAGGTGGGTGCGGGGATCGTCGAAAAGCACAAAGTGTGCCTGGCTACTGTCGGCATGACTCTCGATGAGGTCGTCGTGGAGCAGGACCCCGCGCGTGAGCTGCTCGGCGGACTCGCTGACCACGTGAAACGT
>NZ_CAMXWS010000014.1 GCF_947253065.1 uncultured Corynebacterium sp. | reverse complement strand
GCATCCAACAACGACTCAAGGGCCTGACCCCGATGCAATATCGGAATCAGACCCTAGGACCCCTCACAGCCTAGAATTAAACCAGTCCAACTTTCGGGGGCCAGTTCAATCATGCGGAGGGGAACGGTTCTGGGGCAGCCCTTTTAGTGTGGCCTCTAGTGACCCTCAAAACGACGGCGGAAATTCTCTTCCATCCGGGAGCTCATGCCGTCACGGTTCAATTGCGGCCCAGCTTTTTGATTTCGCGTGGGAGCAACATCCGCAGCAGGGCCACGCAAGCTCCAAACGCCACCAATGAACATCACGACAAAGCCAACGATGCTCAGCGCGATGAACCACAGACTTTCTGATGCCAGCGCAACACCAGAAATAAGCAGCACCAGACCGAGCACGATAAGTGCCAGCGAGCGCATCGTCAGACGAAAACCAGAACCAGTCCCCTGCCCAGCGGATGGGGAAGCAACCGACGCCCCGAATTTCGGGTCGTCAGCCATCAGCGACTCCTCGATCTCGCGGAGCAACTTCTGTTCTTGCTCAGATAAAGCCACTTTCACTCCCAGCCTGGTTCTATCGCCATCTTCTCTGAACTATCAACGCTCAATGACAGTGAATTGTTCCCGCCATCATACCGTCAAAATCCAGCAGCCAAATAGCTTCAACAGACTATGCAGCGCTGAGCGTATCCTGCCCGCCCGACACCTCCAGGAAAAACTGCTCCGCAAAATCAATCAAACGCTCAACTTCCCGTTTGCTGGGCCGCAACTCGATCCCGGATGCGACACGACCACGCAAACGCGAAAAGCCGCTGAAGGTGTCCGCCCAATGAGCACCACGGGCACCAGTGAGAGAAAGCTTCTCCCAGGCACTCGATGGCAAACGCTTCCGCTTTGCCACCGCCGCGGATTGCGAAATTGAAGCACCTGCGGTGCGCAGTGCCGACCGGTAAGCACTTTCCAAAGCCAGATCAGCATCCCCCGCCTGAAACTGCTCTTGCGCATCCTCAAGCAAGACACGCGCCGACCCAATGAACTCCTCATGCTGCGATGATGTGGGCACCGCCCCGTACACAGCACCTGTCGTTGCCGAGATCACGCTTGCCATGTTTCGTCCCCTCCCCAAAGGGCTCGTGGTTGTTTTCTGTTTCACTTACTGGCTTTGAGCGTAGAAACCACCCTGGACACAACCCTTCAAAATTCGAACACTTGTTCGTACCTTCGTTCGAACGGAAAACTTACGCTCACTCGACCCGGAGAAATGCCCACGCGCTGTCACTGCACGTGGTTCGATAGAGGCCGTGTCCGTGACTATCCGCAAGCTCTCCCCGCATGAGTTCTCTGCCATGGCCCCAGAACTGGTGGACCTATATATCAAGGCCATGCGGTACCCACTGACGATCCGCGATGGCCGGGTCGCAGTATGGCGCAAAGACGCAATGGAGCAAGACTTCGCAGCAGTCGGCGCATTCAACAACGACTCACTCATCGGAATTGCGTACGGTTTTCGCGGCAACCCGCGGCGGTGGTGGGACCAGCAGTTACGCCGGGGCTTAGTGCATAGCCACGCAATGACACCAGAGATGATCAGTCTCCTAGGCAACTACTTCGAGCTGGCAGAAATCCATGTCTCTCCCCACATCCAAAGCCGCGGGATCGGGCGAGCTTTGCTCGAGCAGCTCTTTACAGAAGTGCCGCAGCCCTATGTTCTGCTTTCAACGCCTGAAGTACCGCGAGAAAACAACGCCGCTTTCGGCCTTTACCGCTCGATCGGCTTTAGGGATGTACTCCGTAGTTTCTACTACGACGGGGACGCACGCCCCTTCGCTATTCTCGGCCGGAGTCTGCCTCTGTAGAGTGAGTTCTAATTGTGTTCCCCACTGCTGCTAGAAGGAGCATTCACTCTTGAGCGAGCGCACATACGACCTTTCCATTGCTGACGTACCGTCCACTGTGGAAAAAGAGCTGCAGGAATTCATCGACGATAATGCGGCGCGAATCAATGACATCGGTGCGCCGGTAGCTGAGGCAGTTGGGCATCTCCGTGATTTTGTTCTCGGTGGCGGAAAGCGAATTCGGCCAACCTATGGCTGGGTCGGCTTCACGGCTGCTTCAGGTGCCGCGAATGCTGCCGAAAACACTGAAGATCCGCACGCAGTCCTCCGCGCTGTAAGTGCTCTTGAGCTGATCCAGGCATGTGCGCTCGTGCATGACGACATCATCGATGCTTCTGATACCCGGCGCGGCCGGCCGACGGTTCATCGCGCAATTGCTGCACATCACGCAGAGCACGGCTGGCGGGGAGATGCTGACACCTATGGCCAGAATGTCGCCATTCTGATCGGCGATCTTGCGCTGGCATGGGCAGATGACATGTGGCGCTATTCCGGCGTGAGCGATGCTGCACTGCTGCGCGCCGCCGAACCGTGGCGTGGTATGCGCTCCGAGGTTATTGCCGGGCAGATCTTGGACATCACGCTCGAGGCGTCGGGAAGCGAAAGCGTGGAGATGGCTGGCGCGGTCAACCGCTACAAAACCGCTGCTTACACGGCCGAGCGTCCGCTCCATCTGGGTGCCGCGTTGGCCGGTGCGAGCGAGAAGACCATCGAAGCACTACGCGGTTATGGCCGCGATATCGGTATCGCGTACCAGCTACGCGACGACCTGCTGGGGGTCTTCGGCGACCCAGCTATCACGGGCAAGCCGGCAGGCGATGATCTCCGCGAAGGCAAGCGCACGGTGCTCTACGCCGTTGCTCTCCAAGCCGCGGATGAAAATGATCCGGAGGCAGCGGAAAAGCTGCGCTCAGGAATTGGCACCGCCACTGATCCAGCGGAAATCGCTGAGCTCAGCCACATCATTGAGGTAAGTGGCGCCGTGGAGGATGCAGAGGCCCGGATTGAGCGTCTGACGCAGTCGGGTTTGAAGCACTTGGAAAACGCAGACATCACCGACGAGGCTGTTGAAACACTCACCGCGTTGGCGATCAAGTCCACGGCTCGTCGTAAATAAAGTGCCTTTAAGCTCCATGTCACGCAAACTTTCACCTCAAACCGCGCTTTGTCTCGGCACCGCCGGCGCGGCATTGATGTTCCTTGGTTCTTTCGGCGCGGGTGCCACTCGTAACCGCGGCGGGGTACTCGACTATTTCGGGCTTTCTTTCCTTTCATACGGGCACGCCCGCGGGCTTCTCGACGTCGCGTTGACCCTCGGGCTTTTCCTTTTAGTCCTCGGTTGGATCACTGCCGGCTGGCACATCTTGTCGCAGCATTCCGCAGTGAAGAATCGGTTTGAGTTCGCGCGGGCCTCGTTGTGGTCCGCCACTGCCCCGCTGCTTTTGGCCGCACCACTCATGTCGCGTGACGTGTATTCATATCTGATGCAGGGCGCCATGGTGCGAGACGGATTTGATCCGTATTCCGAAGGTGCCGCGATCAACCCTGGTCCCTACCTGCTCGAGGTGTCGCATGACTGGCGGAACACCACGACGCCGTACGGTCCGCTGCACCTGTGGATTGGCAATGGTGTGACCACTGCTGTCGGTGACAATGTGATGGCCGGCATCATCATCTACAAATTCATCTCGCTCGCTGGCTTCGCGGCAATCGCCTGGGCGATCCCCCGCATCGCACGTCGCTTGGGCGGCGATCCTGCCCTTGCCTTGTGGCTCGGCGTGGGCAACCCCGTGATGCTCATTCACATGGTCGGGGGGATGCACAACGAGTCCGTGATGGTCGGTCTGGTCAGCCTTGGCCTCGTGGCATGTTTGTCGCGCCGTTTCTTGCTGGGCACTGCTCTCGTGGGCATCGCAGTGTCGTTGAAGGCTACCGCAGCCGTCACGCTGCCGTTCATCGTGTGGTTGGTCGTCCACCACTACGCACCGGAGAAAGCTCAGCTGCCTAAGCGCGTGGGCGTTCTCCTGCTTGGTGGCCTTTCGGTTGTGGCTGTGTCCGTCGCGGTCGTTGCTGGCGTGACGGTGGCGTCAGGCACATCCTGGGGTTGGTTGACGCAGATTTCCGGCAATTCGAAGGTGGTCAATCCCCTTTCCGGGGCGACCCTTGCGGCTGATGCAATCACGCCGTTCCTTCAGCTCTTTGATGAGGAATTCCCGTACAACACCGTGCTGGATGCGACCCGCACGGCCGGTTCGATTCTCATGCTGCTGGGCCTTGTCGCCGTGTGGTGGATCTTCCGACAATCGGAACGCCGCGCGGTGATGGGCATGGCGCTGGCGTACATGGTGGCGTTCCTCTTCAATGCGGTCACCTTGCCGTGGTACTTCGCCTCGTCTATTTCCGTTGCTGGAACATTCACGCCACGCCGTTGGCTGACCCGTCTGATCATCGGGGCATCAGTCGTTGTCGCACTCGCATTCAGCGGTAGCGGCAACCACCGTTTCTACGATGGATTCTGGATGTTGCTTGTGCTCATCATCGCGTGGTTCACCACTGCGTATGTTCTGCCGCGCTCGTCCACGAGTCCTGTCGTGGCTCGCGAGCCGGAAGGCACAAGGTCAACTAAACCACCGAGAGCCTGGCATCTAGAGAGATTCCAGGTACTTAGAACGCCATTGCTTGGGCGCGACGGATGACCTCACGTGCGCCATGGCCGTGCAGGGCATCGATCGGGCGGCCTGGCAGGCTCTCGTCCTCGGTGAAGAGATACGCCAAGATCTCATCCTGGTTAAAACCACCGTCGAGCATTACGGTGATCGCCCCAGCAATGAACTTGGAAAGCTCATTGCCATTTTCCAACATCAATTCGGGGATGTATTTCTTGCCGGCTTTTTTATAAGAGACGAGCTTGCCCGCGTTGACATAATCATGGACCTTGGTCACTGGAACGTCGATACGCTCTGCTACCTCGGGGAAACTCAGTAGCGTCTCGCCAGCGAGCAGGGCGTCGAGGTCGTGGTTATTGGGGTCATGCTCAGAAAAACTCACGCCAACTACTCTACGCACCACACACCCACTACCGTTTGCAGCCCGCGTTGCACCATACTGGGGTGCATGACCCACCTTGTATCCGGCGATGAACTTGAAGGCAGGTACGTCGTTGACCGCCCAATTGCCCGTGGCGGCATGTCCACGGTGTACCGCTGCCTGGATACACGGTTGGGACGCGAAGTCGCAGCCAAAGTCATGGACGGCCGGTATGTGAATGATCAGGTCTTCCTTGAGCGCTTCTCCCGTGAAGCCCGTGCGATGGCGCAGCTGAGCCATCCGAATTTGGTCAATGTTTATGATTTCTCCGCTGCTGGTGAGGATGTTTTTCTCATCATGGAGCTCATCACCGGTGGAACATTGCGGGAGCTTTTGGCCGAACGCGGCCCAATGCCGCCTCATGCAGCTACCGCAGTCATGCGGGCTGTCCTCACTGGCCTTGATGTCGCGCACCGCCGTGGTCTCGTGCACCGCGATATCAAGCCGGACAATGTGCTCATCAATGGTGATAGCACGGTGAAACTCGCTGATTTCGGGCTTGTTCGCGCTGCCAGCGAGTCCCGCCATTCCACTGACCAGATCGTGGGCACCGTCGCTTATCTCTCCCCAGAGCAGGTCGACGGAACCGAGATCACCCAAGCATCAGACGTGTATTCCGCAGGCATCGTCCTCTTTGAACTCCTCACCGGCACCGTCCCCTTCGATGGGGATAGTTCCCTGGCTCACGCGATGGCACGGCTGCGGCTGGACGTACCGGCACCGTCGTCACGCATGCGTGGCATCCCAATGCTTTTCGACGAGCTCGTTGCCACCGCCACCGCCCGCGACCCCCGCGAGCGATTCGCGGATGCCGGTGAATTCCTCGATGCCCTCGACGATGTCGCTGCTGAGCTGAGCTTGCCAGAATTCACTGTGCCAGTTCCAACGCAATCGGCGGCAAACCGTGTTGCTGCGATCCCGACCAGCATCACAAAGGTGGCAGAACCTGAACCCGCACCGGAAACTGCTTATGATCCGGCACCAGCCCCTGATGTGCCGCCACTCGCTCCCCCGGCTTATGCGCAGCCGGCTCCCGCATTTCCTGCCGTGCAGCCCCAAGGATTCCACGAGCCGTATGAGCCGCATGTTCCCCCGCTCGAGCGGGTGGAAGCACCCGTCGAGAGGCAGGAGCCTGAAATCCCTCCGGCAGAGACGAACCGCTCCCGAATCGCGACCGCTGTTGTTTTGCTCATCATGACAGCAGCCACCGCAGCTATCGCTGTCGGTGGCTGGTGGTTTGGCTCCGGATCCTACGGGGAGATCCCACAGATCATCCGGATGCCTGAAGCTCCGTACACCGGGTATTAGCCCGACGTACGAAACGAAGCATTAGTTGCGCAGCATCTCCGCAACCAGGAAAGCGAGCTCCAATGCCTGCTGGGTGTTCAGGCGCGGATCACATGCGGACTCGTAGCGGCCCGGCAGATCAATATCCGTGATGTCCTGTGCACCGCCGAGGCACTCGGTGACGTGCTCACCAGTCAGCTCGATGTGAATACCGCCCGGGTGGGTACCCAAGTGACGGTGCACCTCGAAGAAGCCCTGAACCTCATCAATGATCTTGTCAAAGTGGCGGGTCTTGTAACCATTCGATGCGGTGAACGTGTTGCCGTGCATCGGATCCGACTGCCAGATCACCTTGTGGCCGGAACGCTCAACAGCATCAACGATGCCCGGGAGAACATCGCGGACCTTGTCGTGGCCCATACGCGCAACCATGGTCAGGCGCCCCGGAACACGGTTCGGGTCCAGCTTCTCCGCGTAAGCAACAGCCTCTTCCGGTGTCACGGACGGGCCGAGCTTCAGACCGATCGGGTTATCAATCAGCGCGGCGAAGTTGACGTGGAAGTCCTCCATGCCACGGGTGCGCTCACCGATCCACAGCTGGTGTGCGGACAGGTCGTAGAGCTTGGTCTCGCCATTCTCGTCCTCGGCGAGACGGAGCATTGCACGCTCGTAATCAACGAGCAGGGCCTCGTGGGAAGCGTAAATATCAGAGGTGCGCAGCTCACGGTCGTTGACACCACAGGCATCCATGAAGTGCAACGAACGAGAAATCTCGCGCGACAGTGCCTCATAGCGCGCACCAGCAGCGGAATTAGCCACGAACTCGCGGTTCCATGCCTCAACGCGGTACAGGTCAGCCGTACCAGAACTGGTCAGTGCACGAACAAGGTTCATTGCTGCCGACGAGTTCGCGTACGCACGGATCATACGAGCCGGGTCATGGCGTCGGGATTCCTCAGTCGGCTCCACACCATTGACAATGTCGCCACGGTAATTCGGCAGACCGTTGCCATCCAAATCGGAGGAGCGCGGCTTCGCGTACTGGCCAGCAATGCGCGCCAGCTTCACCACTGGGGTGGACGCGCCGTAAGTGAGCACCACTGCCATCTGCAGCAGAGTCTTAATATTGGCACGAATGTGCGGCTCCGTGTTGGACTCGAAAGTCTCAGCGCAATCGCCACCCTGCAGCAGAAAAGCCTTGCCATTGGCAACATCAGCCAGCTGGCTTTTCAGCTTATGAATCTCAGGTGCAACGACGACCGGCGGGACCGATTCAAGAATTTTGCGTACATATAGAGACGCGTTTTCATCCCACTTCGGCTGCTGCTTCGCATCACGGTTGACGACGTCCATAAACGCCTCATTGATGTCACCGGGAAGCGGCGGCAGATCTGGCAATACTTCTTTAGGGATGTCTACTGTCCAACTCACCCCTTTACTTTTAGCACGTTAGCCAAGGAATTTGTGTTGGATGGTAGAAATGCGCAGAGCTAGTCCGCCTTCGCGGTGGCGTGACCGCGACGATCGAGTGGCAAGGCCCGGGAGCAAATCTTGAATTTAAGAAGATTATGCCGTGCATCGACTAGCGCATCGTGGTTGCCTTTGGGCGCTGGCGGCAACGTCGGCCGCCCCGCCATGTCCCAGTACTGGCGCAATTCGCGCGTGTAGCGCGGCATCTCTTTCGGCAACTTGGCCATGTCGCCCCACAGCTGTGCGAGGACCACATGGTCATAGGCACCGACCCACGCCCACAGTTCCGGTTTCGAGTCTGTCGCGGTGAGGAATGCAAAGACCTCTTCCCGGATCTTTCGCTTCGGCTTCCACTCGGAGCGCTGCGGATTAGGGAGCTTTTCCAGGACATTTTCACGCACCCACGGGTTCGCGCGAGATGCGTCAAAATCGGTGGACACGGCGTAATACTCGCGTCCATCTTCGGCGACGATGCCGATTGAGATCAGCTCAATCGTCGTGCCGTCCTCGATGAATTCGGTGTCGTAGAAGTACCTCACTGCATGCTCTGCCAGTCAGGCTCCGTGCCCTCCGGGTAGCCGTTGCCCGCTTCAAGCGACTTCTTCACATCAGCGGCGTACGCATCGACGTAGTCGTAGCCCGTCAGCTCAACGAGCTGCTGCGTGAAGAAGTCGGTGAATGGGCGCCACACAGCTGAATCATTCGGGTCATAGCCGTTGTCACGAGCCCACTGATGCGGGTCAACCGGCTTGCCGATCTTCACGCGCACCTTCTTCGGCCGCGGAATCCACGAACCGATCGGGTTCGCTTCACGCGTACCGATCATGCCGACAGGAATGCACGGCACACCAGATTCCATCGCGATGCGCGCCATGCCAGTCTTGCCTTTATAAATACGACCGTCCGGTGAACGAGTTCCCTCCGGATAGATGCAGAACAGGTCGCCATTATCAAAGACTTCTTGTGTGACTTTGAGCAGGTTCGCACCCGCGTCCTTCGACTCACGGTCAATGGGAACCTGCCCCACCGCCGTCATGAAGAATTTCTGCACCGCACCAGAAAAACCAGGGGAGGTGAAGTATTCCTTCTTCGCCGGGTGGACCAGCTGACGCGGACATACGAGCGGGAAATAGAACGAGTCCATCACCGCTTGGTGGTTGGACACCATGAGAGCCGGGGTGCCCTCAGGCGGAATATGGTCCAACCCTTCCGTTTCGGGGCGGTTCCAGATCCGCAGCCAGGGCCCGATCAGGATGTACTTGAAAAACTTGTACCACTTGTTGTTCATGTGTCCTCTACATCAGGTGTCGAGCCAAATCAGCAACGCCAATCATACCTGCCTGCGCGCCGAGCTCAGCCGTTTCCAGTCGCGGCGTGGGACGAAATCCCGCACCAACGACCCCAGCTTCCATTCCTTCGCGCGCAGCATCGATGAACAAGTCCGCGTCCCGGCTCACTCCCCCACCGAGCACGATCAGCTCAGGGTCCAGCACATCGCACACAATGGAAAGACCCTGGCCAAGCCATTGAGCGAAATGCTTCATCGTGGCAATTCCAAGCTCATCGCCCTTGCGCGCCGCAGCCACAACATCAGTACCAGAAGCACGCTTATCGACGACCCGTCGGTACAGCCCGCAGTCCCTAAAACCACCGCGCTCCGCGATTTCTACCGCGGTGTCGACCAGTGCTGTGCCCGATGCGTAGCGCTCCAAACAGCCGCGCTTCCCACACGAGCATGCACGCCCACCAGGAACGACGGTCAAGTGACCGAATTCCGGCGCAGTACCGAATGAGCCACGGTAGATCTCGCCGTGGTGCATCAGAGTCGCACCAATACCGGTTCCTACTGCGAAAAGCACCCAAGTCTCCGCATCCTTCGCCGCACCGAAGCGGTATTCGCCCCATGCTGCGGAATTCGCATCGTGTTCAAGCCGTACAGGCAGGCCAAGCGCATCCTGCAAGACATCTCGGACTGGTTCATTGTCCTTCCACGGAAGGTGCGGGGCGAAACGCACAACTTCACATGCCGGATCGAGGAATCCAGCGATGGCCAGGCCAACGGCATCCACCTCGTGGTGGCTACGAAGCTGACCCACCAAGTCGACGATGGCGCGAGTCAAGCCTTCTTCGTCTTCTGGTGTCCGTGTTGCCACGGTATCCACTACAACGCCGTCAGCATCTACTACTCCCGCCCGAGTATTCGTTCCACCGATATCGAACCCGATGGTCAACGGGGAGGTGCTTTCGTGCGTAGGCATGGCTCAATATTCTAGCCCCGCACCGAAAAGAACCGAATCCCGGCTAGTACCCGCCAGTGCGCATGGTGAGCGAGCTACGGACCCTACAGGGTTTCTACAAGGCGGTCACCGAGCCTCGACCAGGAGAACTTATCGGTAACCAGCCGTCGTCCAGCCGCCCCCATGCCGTCTCGTCGTTGCGGGTCTGCCAAAAGCTCAATCACCGCGTCCGCGACCTCGTCGACGTTTCTTCCTTCAACGACGAGACCGGTATCTGCCGCTACGGTTTCTGGCGCCCCACCGGAGTTGCCCGCGATGACGGGCACACCGCAGGCTTGTGCTTCGAGGTAAACAATGCCCAGGCCTTCGACATCCAACCCACCTGCTCGCGTACGCGCTGGCATAGCCATGATGTCCGCAGCCGCTACAAAATCCCGCATCTCCTCGCGAGGAATACGGCCCAAAAACCTCACCGCAGTTTCAACCTGATGATGCGTAGTCATTTTCTTCAGCCGTTGCTCATAGCTTCCTTCACCGATGACGGCGAGGCGAGCATCCGGAAACGCACTCTGCACCCGCGGCCACGCACGAATGAGCGTGTCTTGCCCTTTGCGCGGTACAAGACGCGACGCCACGACCACCAATGGTTCTTCGCCCAGCCCATAGCGGTCACGCGTCAATGTTCTCTGCGCTGAAGAAGCAGGCCGGAAATAATCGGTGTCCACGCCCGAAGGCAGATGAACGTACTCGGGGTGCGAACCGAACGCTGTGCGGAAGCGGTTCAGCGTGTAGTCCGAAATGAATGTGACCACATCAGAGGCATTACCGATTCGCCGCAAAATCTGGCGCGCTCCCGGCAGCATCGACCAACCGACCTCATGCCCATGGGTCGTGGACACGATCCGTGTTGCTCCTGCCTTACGCGCGGCTGGCGCCATCGCGGCCAAAGGAGCTGCCGCACCAAACCAGACCGTGCTGATCTGATGGTGTGCAATCAATTCCCCCATCCGACGCACCGTGGCCGGAGTTGGGAGCATCACGCGCGCGGGCCAACGGTGCACGGCGTAGGGCAACGTGTCGTCGAAAAGCGCTGCCTCTTTCGCATCCTGTGTGGACGCAAAAACCACGAGCGAATCCGCTCCCCGCCTGTCCACGAGTTCAGCAGTGAAATCACGCAAATACGACTGAATCCCGCCAACCGTGGGCGGGAAATCATTCGTGACAAGCAGAGTGGTCATGCGCGCTTAGTAGCGGACCGCTCCTTGCACCGGCATAGAATTCAGCGGCACGACCTGAACAGGAATGCCGTAATCAGATGCGTGAACAACCTGACCATTGCCCACATACATGCCAACGTGGGTAACGCCCGGGTAATAACCAATGATGTCGCCCGGCTGCAGCTCCGACATCGAGACCGGAGTACCACCAGCGAGCTGTGCCTGCGAGGTACGTGGAATCGACTTACCGTTCTGCGCGTAGGCCCAGAACATCAGACCAGAGCAGTCGAACTGGCTCGGGCCGGCAGCGCCCCAACCGTACGGAGAACCGATCTTCGACAGTGCGGCACCGGCAACGCCATCAGCGCTTGCCGACGGCGGCACGTTCAGCGCCACCGGACCGTTTTTCGCCTCCCAACGAGTGCGCTCCTCTGGCGTGAACGCATTGACACGGTTCTCAACTTCCTTGACCTGATCTTCAAGCTCACGACGCTCACGATCGAGCTTCTTGCGCTTCGCTTCCAGTTCAACCTGACGGTAATTGGCAACTGCAACAGCGATATTCGCATCAGTTGCGCGCTGTGCGGCCTTGCGGTTCAGTTCCTGCGACTCGCCCAAGGTGCGCTGCGCGGAGCGCGACAGCGACCCCAAGTAGGCAGCGCGGTCAATGGCTTCTTGTGGGTTGGCCGACTCAAGCGCATTCACATTCGCGTCATTAGACAGGTTTCGATACTGCGCACGTGCGTGACTATCCACCTCGCCCTGAGCACCAGACTGAGCATTCGCGGCCTTGCGTGCATCATCCTGCGCGACCTTCGCCGTCTTCTTCAGGGAAGCGACCTCGCGCTCGCCCTTCTTGATCTCGTCCTCGATCTCCTTGACCTCTTCGACCTTCGCGGTCGCCTTGTCAGAGATATCACTCATCTGCTTGATCAGATCATCAATCTCATCGGCCTGGGCCGGAACGGCACTCCCAGCGAAAACCATCAACGCAGCGACGCCCGCGACCGAACCAGCCTTGAAGGAAGCAATACGAGATGGAGCACGATGCTTGGCCACTATGAAACCTCTTTCAGAGAACAACACACAAACGCCCTCGAAGGAGCGCGGGGAGTTGAAGAAGATGGATTACAAACTTGTAACAAAACTAATCGCTCTAAGATCGCTGGTCAAACACACTAAAGCAACCAAAAGAACGCAGTTACACGCAAGTGAATGGTGTGAAGAGAGCGACCAAAGAAAAACGGCCACACCCCGTCCACAATGACAGGATGCGACCGATCACAAGCTAGCGCTTGATCGCCTCTGAGATTAGAAGCGGACAGCCGAGTGAATCGGCATGTAGTTCAGCGGACGGTAGCCCACCGGGGTACCAGAGTTTAGAGCATCGATGATCTGACCATTGCCAGCGTAGATACCAACGTGGGATGCGCCGCCGTAGTAGACAACGATGTCGCCCGGCTGCAGGTCGGAGATAGCGACGTTACGGCCAGCGGAAGCCTGTGCACCAGAGGTACGCGGGATCTGCTTACCAGCCTGAGCGTAAACCCAGGAGGTGAAGCCGGAGCAGTCGAAAGCGTTCGGGCCAGCAGCGCCGTAGACGTACGGGGAGCCGATCTTGGACTTAGCGATGGACACAATGCGCTCACCCTGGGTGCGCTTCGGCTGCGGAGCCGGAGCTGCCTTCTTAGCAGTGGCCTTGTACTGCGCCGGAGCCGGAGCAGCGGCGTACTTCTTCTCAACGCCCTTGATCCACTCGTTGAAACCCGGAACGTTGTTGATGCCCGGAACATTCTTCACGGTTGCGATAGCTGCGCGGACGTCAGCGTTCTTGTCAGCCTTGCCCTTCAGGGAAGGAATCCACTGATCGATACCCGGGACGTTAGCAATACCCGGAACGTTCTCGATGCCCGGAACCTCAGCGGTGATGCCGCTGTTCGGAACGGTCACCTGAGCGGCATTAGCGGTAGCGGGCGCAAACAGGGCTGCGCCGGCGACGATGGCAGAGGCAGTAGCGATGCTTCGCTTAGCGGTCGCGGTCTGACGGCGGTGCTTAGCCATTGACAATCTCCAATATCTTCCAGTGACGCCTACCGGGTTAGCTGTCGGGTTTGGTGCGGGAATTCACCTAGAGGAGCTCCAGCGCCTTTCACAGCGCCCCTTGCCCTCATTCACCCCAGGAACGTTTATGGTTCCCCGGCTTCCATCCACTCATTTCTTTTCCAGAATGGAATTCGGCTAGTTGTTCAGATGTCTTATCGCTTGAGCCTCTTGGCTTCAAGGTCTCAAGTAGGTTACGAAACGGAAACGGATCTTGTCTAACGACGCGCCCGTTATTATTTCGTAATTTTTGACTATGTATGACTACAGCCACTTTAGAAGTCTCAACACAAAGTTGAACAATCGACTAGCCCGCCTTGCGAAACGCACACTCATCAGGGAAAACGTGGCTAAAAAGAAGGCCTATGCAAACAAGACTTAAAGCCAATAAATAGCTAAGAATCTTTGTGTGATCCTCATCACACCGTTATCAAAACGCTATAAAACAAGGAAGCCCCCTCTCCTCCTCGCTTGATTGCGATGTTGGAGAGGGGGCTTATTTAAGCCGTGGAGGCTAACTACTTGCGCTTGCGCTCGATTGCGCCTGCATCACGATCGGAAGCGTCCTTCTCAGCCTCGAGGGCACGGAGGGTCTCAATTTCCTCGTGGTGGTTAGCGCGCTTGATCTCATTGCGCTTAGCGGTGATCGCAGGATCATCCGGCGAGAAGATGCCAGAGGTCTCCGAGTCAGCGTAGCCGAGCTCGTTGAGCTGCTTCGGCACGCGAGCACCTGCGTACTCCAGCGGGATCTGGTGACCATGCTCGTCGACCGGGCCAAGCGGCTGGTGGACACCAACGAAGGCACCGTTCGGGAGCTTCTGGATGATGCCGGTGACCAGACCGTGCTCCAGCACCTCGCGGTCGCTGCGCTGCAGACCAACGCAGATGCGGTAGGTGGTGAAGTATGCGATCGGAGGCAGAACGATCAGACCGATACGACCGATCCAGGTCATTGCGTTCAGCGAGATCTGGAAGTGGTACGCGAAAAGGTCGTTACCGCCAGACAGCGTCAGCAGCAGGAAGAAAACCAGAGCCATGACACCGATACCGGTACGAACCGGAACGTCGCGCGGGCGCTGCAACAGGTTGTGGTGTGCATCGTCGCCGGTGACCTTCTTCTCAATGAACGGGTAGGTCAGCAGCAGGACGACCATGATGCCTGCCATGAGCGCGACCCAGAAGACGCCCGGGATGGTGTAGTTGCCCAAGTAGAGCTCCCATGCCGGCATGACACGAGCAGCACCGTCAGTCCACAGCATGTAGATATCCGGCTGGGAACCAGCAGAGACCTGCGACGGGTTGTACGGGCCAATATTCCAAATTGCGTTAATGGTGGTGACACCAGCCATCAGCGCGAGGATGCCGAAGACCAGCATGCCGAAGCCAATAGCCTTGACAGCGAAGACCGGCATGATTCGGATACCCACGACGTTGTTCTCAGAACGACCCGGTCCAGGGAACTGGGTGTGCTTCTGGAACCAGACGAGCAGCAGGTGTGCTGCGATCAGCGCGAGGATGATGCCCGGCAGGATCAGCACGTGGAGGATGTAGAAACGATCCAGCATCAGATCCGACGGGAAGTCGCCGCCGAACATTGCCCAGTGCAGCCATGTACCGATGATCGGCAGGCCGACGATGATGGCGGACATGATTCGGAGACCAACACCGGAGAGCAGGTCGTCCGGCAGGGAGTAACCCATGAAGCCTTCAGCCATGCCCAGCAGGATCAGGGTGACACCGATGATCCAGTTGGCCTCACGCGGGCGACGGAATGCACCCGTGAAGAAGATGCGCAGCATGTGGGCGAACATCGCCATCATGAACATCAGGGCGGCCCAGTGGTGCATCTGGCGGACAAAGAGACCGCCACGGACCTCAAAGGAGATGTCCAGTGCCGTTGCGTATGCGCGGGACATTTCGACACCGTTGAGCGGCAGGTATCCGCCGTCGTAGATCACCTTGGTGATCGACGGGTCGAAGAACAGCGCCAGGTAAACACCGGTCAGCAGCAGGATGATGAAGCTGTACAGCGCCATCTCACCCAGCATGAACGACCAGTGGGTCGGGAAGACCTTATTCAGCTGCGGGCGGAGAACACCCGCGATTGTGAACCGCGAGTCAACATTATCCGCGGCTTGTTCCAGTTTCGTGCTCATTATGACTTACGCTCCCAGAATGCCGGGCCGACGGGCTCAATGAAGTCCCCGCGGGCGATGAGGTAACCATCTTCGTCAATTTCGATAGGCAGCTGCGGCAGTGCGCGGGCTGCTGGGCCGAAGACCGGCTTACCGTGCTCCAGAGCATCGAACTGCGACTGGTGGCACGGGCACAGGATGCGGTTGGTCTGTGCCTCGTAGAGAGAGGTCGGGCAACCGATGTGCGTGCAGATCTTGGAGTACGCGTAGTAATCGCCGTAGTGGAAGTCCTCCTGGCCCTCACGCTCGATGACCTTCTCGGCATCGGAGGAGCGCAGGCGGATCAGCATGACAGCGTTACGCGGACCGTGGATGGAGTGCATGTGGTTTTCGTACACATCGCGCTCCGCGTCGTACTTATCGCCATCGTTGACGTCTTCCTCGAGAAGCGGGAAGACAGTCTCCATGGACGCTGCATCGAGATCCTCCGGGCGCATACGCACCAGGCGGGAAACGCCGGCGGTGCTGTAGTGCTTACCCGCATCGGTGTCGTGCAGCTCAGCGATAGCAGAGGTATCGCGACCCAGGTAGAGCTTCTTGCCCTCGCGAGCAAGCGACCAACCCTGAGTCCACAGAGTGCCATCGCCGTTGTAGTTCATCTGGTGACGAACGCGCCACGGGTTCTTGATGATGCCACCCAGCGGGGCGATGATGACCAGACCAGCCATCAGACCTGCGCCACCAAGCAGACCCTTCATGACATTGCGGCGACCAAGGGTGGAGGTCTGCCATGCATCGTTCAGCAGTGCAGTCGTCGTGCGACGATCCAGCTCCGAAGAACGGCCATCGTGACGGCGCTGAACAGCGACCTCTTCCGGAATGAACTTCTTGACGTACTGGACGATTGCAACACCCAGTGCGACGAGAGAAAGACCAGAGGTCAGACCAAGCAGCGGGGTGTAGAAGCTGAACGTAAGCAGGCCTTCCTCACCGTGGAAGCGAGCTTCCCACGGCCAGAACAGGTACACACCCAAAAAGGCAAGACCCGCGATGATCGAGATAGCGAGCCAAATATTGATGCCAGTCTCAGCACGCTTTTCAGCCGGATCATTTTCGAGCGGGAAGCGTTCCTTGCGGTACGCCACCGTGACGTCGTCAAGCTCCGTGCCCAGTGCAGCGAGCTCAGCGTTGCTCATCTTGTCCAGCTCTTCACTGGTGTAATTCTTCTTTACTTCATTGCTCATGAGCGCGATCCAATCCACATTGCGGCTGCACCGACGAGGGTGACGCCAATGATCCACATAGCCAGACCCTCAGCAACCGGGCCGATACCGCCCAGCGACCAGCCACCCGGGCTCGGGGTCTCCTTGGAGGACTTGATGAAGGCGATGATGTCGCGCTTCTCATCTGCAGTCAGCTGACGTTCAGAGAACTTCGGCATGTTCTGCGGGCCGGTCAGCATCGCCTGGTAGATCTCCTGCTCATTAGCAGGGTCCAGAACCGGTGCGTACTTACCGGAAGACAGTGCGCCGCCACGGCCAGTGAAGTTGTGGCAGGAAGCACAGTTCAGACGGAAGAGCTCGGAGCCACGAGCAACGTCAGCGGCCTGAATGTCGCCGTCGAAGTTCTTGCCACGGAGCTCTTCCATAGCGATGGAGCCGTCCTCGTTGTAAACGAGCTCCGGGCCACCGCCGTTAGCTGCAACGTATGCGGCCATAGCCAGAGTCTGCGCCTCGGAGTAACGCGGCTTCTTACGCTCAGCCTGCGCATCGTTAGACATCATCGGCATACGACCAGAGTTCACCTGGAAGTAAACGGCACCTTCACCGGTACCGATCAGGGACGGACCGCGGTCCTTAACGCCCTGCAGGTTCGCGCCGTGGCACGTAATGCAGGCCTGTTCGTAGAGGTCTTTGCCCTCCTGGATCAGCGCTTGGTCATCGCGTTGGGCGGTGGCCACCTGCGCATCCGGAGTCAGGGCCGTTGCCAAAAGGCCGGCACCCGACAGACCGATGCCGAGCGCCAGAGCGCCAGCTGCGGTACGCCGCATCTTGCGGCGGTTCCGCGCCTTCTTTGGGGTGTTATCCATGTTGTTCCCTTAAGCGAAAATCAGTGGTTCTTGCAGTGTTTCCGTAACCGGAATGCGCTACTGAACCAGGTAGAGAGTAACGAACACGCCGATCCACACGACGTCGACGAAGTGCCAGTAGTACGAGGTCACCATGGCAGCTGTTGCCTGTGCCGGGGTGAACTTCGCCTTAGCAACGCGGAGCATCACCACAATGAAGGCGATGATGCCGGCAGTCACGTGAGCCATGTGGAAGCCGGTGATGATGTAGAACACCGAGCCGTACACGCTGGACTGCGGGGTGACTCCCGCCAAGACCATCTCAGTCCACTCAAACGCGACGAGACCCAAGAAGATCACGCCGAGGACGATGGTGACGGTAAACCACTTACGAAGACCAAAGACGTCACCCTTCTCAGCAGCGAACACACCGAGCTGCGAGGTGACAGAAGAGGTCACCAGCACAACGGTGATGATCGTGCCGAAGAGCACGTTGAGGTGGTCAGTCTGGTTAGACCAGTCACCGGCGGACATGCCGTTTGCGCGCGAGGTGAAGTACATCGCGAACAAGCCGGCAAAGAACATCAATTCTTGGGCGAGGAACACGATCGTGCCCACGCTGACCATATTTGGACGGTTCAGCACTGGGAGACGGTCGGGCGCTGTCGCCATACCTGGGTTACTTGTTGCAGTCGTCACGCGTATCAGTATCGCCTTTTTCAACCATAAAGTCACCTTGTTCACCCCCGAATTTTTCGTGTGAGCATGACAAGGACCTGCCAATACTTAAAGATTTTTTCGCGTGTCGGTACACATGAAATTCACGGGAACTATTTGGCACTGCTTTACGACGGTCATCGGTGCAGGTCATAGCAAAGACAAAAATCCCGTCACATTTTGGAGGCGATGGCACTGCAATTTCGTCGGGAGATTTTCTCGGTTCCTACGAAAGATAGATAGTTCCCTGATGTGACTGAACTCACACATATCTTTGGGGTGATCCTCTAGTTTCACCTACTTTCGTATGACCCCCGGATATCGCGACACTATCCCCTTCCCAGACATACCGGCCGGTAGAAAACGAAAACCCCGCTCCATTACGGAGCGGGGCTGGCGGGAAGCGGAAGGCTTTAGTGCTTCTCGCGCGGTGTTGCGTACTGAAGATTCAGCTTGGTGGTTGCCCAAATCAGGATGACGGCGCCAAGAGCCAGCAGCCACAGCTGCCAGAAGGCGATGCCGAATGCCATGAGGCAGATACCGCCGGTCATAGCGAGCGGCCAGATGGATCCCGGCGAGAAGAAGCCGAGGACACCAGCGCCATCTTCAACCTCTGCCTCTTCCCAATCCTCAGGAAGGACATCGCTGCGCTTTTCGGTGAAGTTGAGGTATCCACCGAGCATGAAGGAGAAGGCGGAGGCGAGGATCAGTGCAACGCCACCTGCCCACTCGTATCCGTAGAGGTAAGCGTCATCGCCGATGAAGTTCGTTGCGAAGGCGTAGATCACCGCCATGATGGTCATGAAGACCCCGTTGGCGTAGAAAACTTTTGCTCCAGCTCCCATTGGTTTTTCCTAGCCTTCCTTAGACGTTCTGCACGGCATTGTTGCCGTCGCGGGTTCCGGTTCGGTCAGAGTTGAACGGACGCGTGCTCGTTGCAAACGGCTCTTCACCGATGGAGGCGAGTGCCTCAGAGTTAGCTGCATCCGGGTTCTGCTCGCGGAAGCGCATGTAGTCACGGAACTTCTCCGGGGAGACCGCACGGATCTCGAAGTTCATCATGGCGTGGTAGGTACCGCACATCTCTGCACAGCGACCGACGAATGCGCCCTCCTCGGTGATCTCCTCGATCTGGAAGCGACGCTCCTGCTGGTTCGCCTCCGGGTGGGAGTAGACGTCACGCTTGAACAGGAATTCCGGAATCCAGAATGCGTGGGACACATCGCCAGATGCCAGACGGAACTCAATCGGGGTGTTGGTCGGGAGAACCAGAACCGGAACTTCCTCCGTGGTACCAACAGTCTCGATCTTGTTGAAGTTCAAGTAAGACTTGTCAGACATCGAGCGACCGTGAATCGGGTTCGCATTCTTGATGTCCTCGTCATCATGCTTGGACTGATCGTTGAGCTTCTGACGCTCCTCGTCAGTACCGTCGTAGTCCGAGCCAGTCGGGGAGAGATCTGCACCGACCTGTGCGTAGCCGAACTTCCAGTTCCACTGGAAACCGGTGACGTCAACGGTGACTTCCGGGTTCTTATCCAGAGCAACAACCTTGGTCTGCGCCTGAACGGTGAAGAAGAACAGCACCATAACGATGATGATCGGCACGATCGTGAGCACGAGCTCAAGCGGCACGTTGTACTGCAGCTGCTTCGGGAACTCGCCAGCACCCTTCTTCTCGCGGCGCTTTCCACCCCACGCGAAAATCGCGTAAAGGAAGAGGCCCCACATGATGATGCCGATGATCCAGGCCGCAAGCCAGACCCAGATCCAGAAGTTGTACATGCTTGCACCCTCAGGGGTGACTGGGTCCGGCCAGCCCATGTCGAGCAAATTCGACATTGCGCTCGGCGGTTCAGCCTCACAGCCGGCAAGACCGAAGCCGCTCAGCGCGAGAGCGCCTGCGACACCGATCTTCTTGGCCAGGCCACGGTTCTTTGCCGTATCCACGTGTGTCTGCCTTCCTGTCCACACAAACGAAAAAGCTGTGAATAATCTCCAATCCTCTCCCCCAGCTGTGCACCAGCCGGAGGTGAGCAGAGCAGAATATTCCTACCAAGTCAGAATAGATTATCTACGGGCCACACTTAACCTGCACTGAGGAACGGTTCCACGGCTCAAATCCAGCAATTTCCACACGCGAACCAAACCGCGTCGTTTACCCGCTGGTTACCGGCATCGTCGCTGAATTCTGACGATCACCTCGCCGCAAATATGTAATCGCCATCACATTCTATTCCAGATAAATCAACCGGAAGTTGCACCCCTATTGGGGACCGGCTAAAGGTTGGGCCACACCACCGAAGATTGTGTCGAGTTGGAATGCTCACAATGCCACGCGGGTGCGCGCTAATTCCGTTCACAGACTATCCGGCTTCTATTGTGGGTAGAGCTAAAACTCTTTTCCTTAAATGATGTTCTAAGGAGCCATTCCCATGTGCGGTCTTCTGGCCATGCTGACGAGTTCTTCTGATGCGTCCCGTTACGCCGAAGCAGCCGAGCGCGCTCTCCCCTGCTTCTATCACCGCGGTCCCGATGCTGCGGGCACGTGGCATGACGATGATGCCCTTTTCGGCTTCAATCGCCTCGCGATCATCGACCTCGAACACTCGCATCAGCCATTGCGTTGGGGCCCTGCCGAAAACCCGGAACGCTACGCGCTGACTTTCAATGGTGAGATCTACAACTATGTGGAGCTCCGCGAGGAACTCACCGCAGCTGGCCTGAGCTTCAATACTGAAGGCGATTCCGAAACGATCGTCGTGGGCTACCACCACTGGGGCGCAGATGTGGTCAAGCACCTTCGTGGCATGTTCGCGTTCGTCATTTGGGACACCGAGACCCGCACGATGTTCGCCGCACGCGACCAGTTCGGCATTAAGCCGCTGTACTACGCCACCACCGAGGCAGGTACTGTTTTCTCCTCTGAGAAGAAAGCCATCCTGGAGATGGCCCCGGAGCTCGGTCTAGACCTCAGCCTGGACCGCCGTGCCATCGAGCACTACGTCGACCTGCAGTACGTGCCAGAGCCGGAGTCGCTGCACACATCCATCCGTCGCCTGGAGTCGGGCTGCACCGCCACGCTGACCCCCGGCGGCAAAGTCGAAGCAAAGCGCTACTTCAATCCTCAGTTCAACGTCATTCCAGTCCCCAAGGACAAGGAAGACGAGCTCTTTACCAAGATCGCTGAGGCCCTGGAGGATTCCGTCGCTAAGCACATGCGTGCCGACGTCACCGTGGGCTCCTTCCTCTCTGGCGGCATTGACTCGACTGCGATTGCGACGCTTGCCAAGCGCCATAACCCGAACCTTTTGACGTTCACCACTGGCTTTGAACGCGAGGGCTATTCCGAGGTCGATGTCGCTGCAGAATCGGCTGCGGCGATCGGCGTCGAGCACATCGTGAAGGTCGTTTCCCCTGAGGAATACGCCTACGCGATCCCGAAGATCATGTGGTACCTCGACGATCCGGTCGCGGATCCATCTCTCGTGCCGCTGTACTTCGTTGCACAGGAGGCGCGAAAGCACGTCAAGGTCGTTCTTTCTGGCGAGGGCGCCGATGAGCTGTTTGGCGGTTACACCATTTATAAGGAGCCGCTTTCCCTCGCACCGTTTGAAAAAATGCCGGATCCGCTGCTTAAGGGCCTGAACAAGCTAGGTCAGATCCTCCCGGAGGGAATGCGCGGCAAGTCCTTGCTTGAGCGTGGCACCACCCCGATGGAGACCCGCTACTACGGCAATGCCCGCTCCTTCAATTACGACCAGCTGCGTCGCGTCCTGCCGTGGGCGAAGCCGGAATGGGATCACCGTGAGGTCACCGCTCCGATCTACGCACGCTCGCAAGACATGGATCCGGTGGCGCGTATGCAGCACCTCGACCTGTTCACGTGGATGCGCGGCGATATCTTGGTCAAGGCCGACAAGATCAATATGGCGCACTCCCTTGAGCTGCGTGTGCCGTTCTTGGATAAGGAGGTCTTCGCCGTCGCGGAGACCATCCCGCACGATCTGAAGATTGCAAACGGCACCACTAAGTACGCATTGCGTAAGGCAATGGAGAAGATCGTGCCGCCGCACGTGCTGCACCGCAAGAAGCTCGGCTTCCCGGTCCCCATGCGCCACTGGCTCGCAGGCGATGAACTCTACGGCTGGGCTGAGCAGACCATCCGCGAATCCCAGACCGACGAGATCTTCAATAAGCCGGAGGTTTTGGAGATGCTCAAGGAGCACCGTGACGGCGTCTCCGACCACTCCCGTCGCCTCTGGACCGTGCTCGCATTCATGATCTGGCACGGCATTTTCGTCGAGCACCGCATCGACCCGGGCATCGAGAAGCGCGAGTACCCAGTGAACCTCTAGGCGCTCTCGTCTAGCCCCTACCCCGCCACCTGGCTCAACACAGGCCAGTGCGCGGGGTAGTGCTGTCTCTACCTCTTTTTCATATAGAGGTCTACTGACTTCACGCACCGTTGTCGGTTCAATGTGAACCATGACGACAACACGCAAAGTACTGACCGCTATCGCAGCCACATTCAGTGTGATGCTAATAATCGCCGGCATCGCCGCCTACGTCTACGGGCCCACGCTGACCGCGATGACCACCGGCACCGCACGTTTCGCGGGCACGGACACACCGAAGCGCTACACAGCGACAGTGCTCGCGCTCGCCGAGCAGGGCATCTACGCCGATTCCGAGGAATTCACGTCCGCCTCCGAGCACGCCAAGGAAGTAGCAAAGCAAGCAGATTCGCTTGACGACGTCCGCCCCGCCCTCATCGACGCTGTCACCGCCGCCGGCGGAAAGCACTCCCGGCTGATTCCTCCAGATGAATCCGCGGGGCACACCGAAGAGGCTACCGATGACGCTGAAAACACCGATACCGCCACTGCCGCAGTCAATGTGAATGGTGGCATCGCACATGCAACGGTGCCGGGGGTTTCCAGAAAAGATGATGTCCAGAATTACGCCAATACCCTGTCAGATGGCCTGATCAGTGCGCGTGATGGCGGTGCGTGCGGCGCGATCGTCGATCTACGCGGCAACGATGGCGGCGATATGGGGCCAATGCTCGCAGGCCTATCCCCGATCCTCCCGGACGGAACCGCGCTCGAATTCGTTTATGCCGGAAACACCAGCGCCGTCACTGTTGAGGGCAATTCTGTCCAAGGCGGAGGCACTCCCCTAGAGACCTCCGGCGGCAAATGGGAAGTGCCCGTTGCAGTTCTTGTCGATGATCAGACAGCATCCTCCGGCGAAGCCACCATGCTCTCCTTCCGTGGCTTGGATAATTCCCGAAGCTTCGGCACACCTACTGCTGGTTTCGCCTCCGCGAACACTGTCTACGACTTCCCCGATGGCAGTGAACTGATGCTCACGATTGCGCAGAACCGCGACCGCACTGGCGAAACCTACACTGAAGATCCGGTTCAGCCCGACACAAAAACTGAATCAGGTGACGCTGCACTCGCCGAAGCACAGAAATGGCTACGAAACGCGCACGCCTGCCAGTAGCTGCACATTCGCAGGGCTGTGGCCAAAAGGCACTTTAGTCAGCACAACTAACAAAAATCACTAACAAAAATCGCGCCCCGTACAAACGGGACGCGATTCTTTTCGCTCAACAAGAGCGCGCCTGGCGAACTCTTAGTTGAAGGAGTCGCCACAAGCGCAGGAGCCGCCTGCGTTCGGGTTGTCGATGGTGAAGCCCTGCTGCTCAATCGTGTCAGCAAAGTCGATCTCCGCACCCATGAGGTACGGGACACTCATCTTGTCCACCACGAGGCGGACGCCACCGATGACATCGGACTTATCACCCTCGAGGTCACGGTCGTCGAAGTACAGCTGGTAGCGCAGACCAGCGCAACCACCCGGCTGAACGGCGATGCGCAGAGACAGGTCGTCGCGGCCTTCCTGATCCAGCAGCGCTTTCGCCTTGGCGGCGGCTGCCTCACTGAGCTTGACGCCAGTTGCGGAAGTCGGTGCAGTCATGAACGTTTCTCCTTGCCTACGTATCGTGTCGGGCACCGAGCCTACTCTGGGACGGGGCCCGGATGCTAGTACACCCTAACTTGTGCAGGTCACACCGGTTAGAGGCGAGACCTTGCATAGCTGTCTAAAACAACAACGCCAGCCACACCCATATTCCCACCAGGGCACAAGTGTTTTGTAGCCTAGAGTGCGTGAAACTTCCCTGGCAGAAATCCGATGCCCCTGCGGCCGACAACGCAGCCGCTAAGAGTGGCTCCACCAACCTCGACCTGGCCGATTCTTCTTCCGTGAAGAATTCCGCTGAAAAGACAGGTGAGAAACTGCCGAAGGGCTACACCCCGCCGAAGGGCCGCCCCACCCCAAAGCGCCATGACCAAGAGGTCAAGCGCGGTGTGGTGCGCGACCCGAATGCGATGTCTAAGGCGCAGGCCGCGCAGAAGCGCAAGGATCTCAAGTCCTCCATGTCCAAGGAGGAGTGGAAGGCGTATAAGAAGCGTGAGCGTGAAGAACGTCGCGCAAAGAACAAGGAAATCCAGGCGCGCATGGACGCAGGCGATGAGCGCTACCTAATGGATCGCGATAAGGGCGAGGTCCGCCGTTATGTACGTGATTGGGTGGATTCCCGCCGGTTCATTTCCAATTACATCCTGCCGGCCGCTTTCGTGCTGTTGCTGATCATGCTGCTGGGCAATTTCCTGCCCCGTGTGGCAGAGATCCTGTCGGTGGTTTCCATGGCATTCATCCTGGCGATGATCGTGGAAGCCTTCATCATCGGCCGCCGCGCGAATAATGCGGTGCGTGCGAAATTCCCGGACACCACTGACACTGGCTTTGGTTTGGGCATGTACGCCTACTCGCGTGCGTCCCAGCCGCGTGGTTGGCGCACACCAAAGCCGCAGGTGGAACTCGGTTCCAAGGTCTAGTTCACGGGAACACACAGCATGAGCGTGTCGCTGGAATTCGGTCCTATTCCCACCCCTGATGCTTCGGTGGAGTCAGCAGTCAAGGCTGCCATGACGCAAAATCCGCGCGGGGTGTCTTTCGGCCGGCTCGCTGCGCTCGGCGCATGGGTCGCCGGCCGGCAAAGTGAGGCTCCCCCACGGCCGATCACTCACCCTCGGGTAGTCGTTTTCGCTGGCGACCATGGTGTCGCAGCACGTGGAGTTTCTGCGTTCACCCCGGAAGCATCGGTGGTCCAGGCCGATGAGATTGATGCTGGTGCTGCTCCGGTAAACACTCTGGCTCGTCTCGCAGATGCCCCAGTTGAGCTGGTTCGAGTGAGCCTGAATGAACCTACTGCTCGGATTCGTTCTGGCGCAGGCGCGATTGATGTTGAAGACGCGATGAGTGAAGAGGAATTCCGTCAGGCGGCGGAACTCGGCATCACCACTGCGGATAAAGCGATTGATTCGGGCTGCGATTTCGCTGTTGTCGGCGATATTGGGGTTGGAAACACCACTGTCGGCGCGGCGATTCTAGGCGCACTCACATTCACTGAACCAGTCGCTGCGGTCGGTCGCGGCAGCGGAATCAATGATGAGACGTGGAAGGTCAAGGTCACGGCTGTGCGCGATGCGATGTTCCGCGTCCGCGATCTTCATGATGATGTGGCCGAGGTAATCAGGCGCATTTCGTCGCCCGATTTCGTTGCGCTCACCGCGTTCATCGCACAATGCGCCACGCGCAAAACGCCAGTGCTTATCGACGGCGCATTCCCCGCAACCGCCGCCTACGTCGCCGAGCGTCTTGCCCCCGGTGTGAAGGAATGGCTGGTCGCGGGCCAGCTCAGCAACGAGCCGTGCCACATTGTGTGCCTACAGGCTCTCGACCTGACCCCGGTGGCTGCTCTTGACATGACCACGGGACAGGGCGCAGGTGGTGCCGCTGTTCTGCCTCTGCTCACCGCGGCTGTTGATCTTGTGTCAGATGAAATGTGCTCTCAAGAACAAAACCCCGCAGGGCAGAACTAGGTCTGAGCTGCGGGGCCCACGTCGCTAATAAGCAATGCTTACCTACTAGTTAGCGGGAACCAGGGTGTGCAACCACCCGTGGGTGTCTTTGAATTCGCCGCGCTGGATCTGAGTCAGGCGCTCACGCAGCGCCATGGTGACCTCGCCGGCCTCATTGCCGTTGACGGTGAAGTCAATGTCATTGCCCACGACGTGACCAACCGGGGTGATAACAGCTGCGGTGCCACAAGCCAAGGATTCGGTCAGCTTGCCGTCGGCGACATCGTTCTTCCAATCGTCGACAGAAATGCGGACCTGCTCGGTGGCATAGCCCATGTCCTCAGCGACCTGCAGCAAAGATTCACGCGTGATGCCCGGCAGCAAGGAGCCGGACAGTGCCGGGGTGACAACCTTGATGTTGTTTGCATCCGAGCCGTAGACGAACATGAGGTTCATGCCACCCATCTCTTCGATGTAGGTGCGGTCGATCGCATCGAGCCACACAACCTGATCGCAGCCCTTTTCCTCTGCCTGAGCCTGTGCGAGGAGGGAAGCTGCGTAATTGCCCGCGAACTTCGCGGCACCGGTTCCGCCCGGCGCGGCACGGACATAGTCTTCCGAGATCCACACCTTGACCGGTTTGATGCCGCCTGCGAAGTAAGCGCCAGCGGGTGAAGCGATGAGATAGTAGGTATAGGTATGCGCTGGGTGAACGCCCAGGCCAACCTCAGTCGAGATCATAAATGGACGCAGGTACAGCGCTGCTTCGCCGCCTGCTTGCGGGACCCATGCCTGATCAATATCAACGAGCTGACGCAGGGACTCCAAGAAGAGGTCCTCCGGCAGCTGCGGCATGGCAAGACGCTCTGCGGAATTCTGCATACGGCGAGCGTTTTCCTCCGGGCGGAAGGTCGCGATCGAGCCATCCGGCTGGCGGTAGGCTTTCAGGCCCTCGAAGATTGCCTGGCCATAGTGGAAGACCATGGAAGCCGGGTCGAATTCGATGGTCGAGTACGGCTCCACGCGAGCGTTGTGCCAGCCCTTTTCTTCCGTCCAGTCAATGGCGACCATGTGGTCGGTGAATTTCTTGCCAAATTTTGGGTCAGCAAGAATTTCTGCGCGCTGTTGATCAGTCGCCGGGTTTTCGTTTTTCTGCACGGTGAATTCCAAATTCGTCATGCTGTCTAAGCATACGCCCGCACTCCGACGCCGCGGCCGGTTTGCTCCCCCGCTCACGTAGGATCGGCCCCGAATAACAGTCGCGTTGAACAAATTCGCAAAGGAGTATGTAGTCAATGCTTCCGCACACCACCGGTGTTCTTCCCTCCCACGGCTCATTGCCAAACGTGGAATTCGCTACTTCCGCTGATAGCACGCTTATCGACGGTGCAGCGCGCATCATCCCCATCGCCCAGGGCGACTCGCTGGAGCTGCCGGTATCGGTGCTCACTCCAAACGGTCTGCTCGAGGCCCTTGAAGCAGTTGGCGCGAAGGGCTCTCACGGTGAGCTCACCAAGGTAGCCGTGGACGGCGAGGTGTATCTCGCTATCGGTCTGGGCGAGGAGACAACAGCTACGTCGGTTCGTCGCGCACTAGGTGTTGCTTCACGCTCGCTGAAGGGCGTTGACCGCGCTGTCATCTCCGGCGAGTTTGGTGTCGGTGCCATTGTTGAGGGCCTTCTGCTTGGTGGCTATGTTTACTCCGGCCTAAAGAGCCGGGCTGACAGCGACGAGCAGGATGGACAGGAAACTACTGCTTCGACTGCCACGATCACCGTGATCGGCACCGAGGACGACCGTGAAGAATTTGAAACTGCAGCCACTCTTGGCCACGCAGTCGCACTTGCCCGTGACCTCGTGAATACCCCGTCGAATCTGCTTTACCCGGAGGTCTACGCCAACTACGCGGAACAGGTAGCAACCTCGGCTGGCCTGGACGTGGAAATTCTGGATGAAAATCAGCTGGCTGAGCAGGGCTTTGGTGGTATCACCGCTGTTGGCCAGGGCTCTGAGCACCCGCCGCGGTTGGTTCACCTTTCCTGGGCTCCAAAGACTGCCTCGGCGGATTCTTCTGTGGCGCTGGTGGGCAAGGGCATTACCTTCGACTCGGGTGGTATCTCCATCAAGCCGTCCTCCGGCATGGAACAGATGGTCATGGACATGGGTGGCTCTGCTGCGGTGCTCGCCACGGCGTGCGCTGTCGCTGCCCTCAACCTGCCGGTGCGCGTGGAGGCATGGATGCCGATGGCGGAGAACATGCCGTCTGGTTCCGCGCAGCGTCCGGGCGATGTGATCACTCACTACGGCGGAATCACCAGTGAGGTCATCAATACTGATGCGGAGGGCCGCCTCGTGCTTGCCGACGCGATTGCCCGCGCCTGCGAGAACTCTCCCACCCACCTCATTGAGACTTCTACGTTGACCGGCGCGCAGATGGTCGCACTGGGCAAGCGCACCTTCGGTGTGATGGGCAGCGATGAGCTACGCGATGCGATCGCTGCGACCGCCCGCGAGCTTGATGAGCCAGGTTGGGCAATGCCGCTGCTTGAAGAGCATGAAGAAGAAATCGCGTCAAAGGTTGCTGATTTGAAGAATGCCAACAGCGATCGCTTCGGGGGCATGGAATTCGCCGGCACCTACCTGTCCCGCTTCGTCGGCGAGGACATCGAATGGGCGCACGTAGATATCGCCAGCCCAGCCTGGAATAGCGGTGGCGCCTACGGCTTCACGCCTTCTCGTGCTACTGGTGTTCCGGTGCGAACGCTGGTGGAAACCATCCGTTCACTGCAGAATCCACAGAAGAACTAGAACTCTCTAGCCTTCTAAAGAACTAAAGGATCTCTCCCGCTTGAGATCTACTCGCCGCGCTCAAACCGGGCGCGGCGTTCTCTTTGTTCAGCACGCTTGCGCAGGATTCTCTCCTGCTCCATGCGTTTGCGCATGCGGTCGGGGTAACCGGTCTCCTCGACGTCGTAAAGCGAAATGCCCAATAGCTTGCTCACCGCATCAATGCCTTTGGGCCCGCCGATGCGACGGCGCGTGAATTCCCCGTTCTCGGCGACGAGCACGACGGACATCTCGTTGACCAGGGTCTCCGGCTCAACATAGCCCTCAACGAAGTCGTAGTTTGCTGCCCATTCCTTCAAATACTGGGCATCTTCAGGCCGCACGGTCTCGCCGGGGCCGCGTGGTGGCTTGATCGGCGAGTTCTTTTTGCGAGATCCGAAGAGATTGAACACGCACCACATCATATAAGGACCAGTAAGCGGTACTCCTATTCCAAATTCTTTTTCCACTCTCAGTGTGAGAGTGCCCACAACTAATGGCGAATAACCACCAACAAGGCATCACCGAAACGCGGATCTACGATCAAGCGGGTACGCTGGTGTCGAATTAACGTCTGCAAGTTTTAGAGGAGACTCAACAACCATGGCTCACTCTGTAGAGATGCCCGAGCTGGGCGAATCGGTCACCGAAGGCACAATCACGACGTGGCTGAAGGAAGTCGGCGACACCGTCGAGGTCGACGAACCCTTGCTCGAGGTCTCCACCGACAAGGTTGACACCGAGATCCCATCGCCCGTTTCGGGCGTTCTGCTGGAGATCAAGGCAGAGGAAGACGATACCGTCGAGGTCGGCGAAGTCATCGCCGTCGTTGGCGATGAGGGCGAGAAGCCGGCAGAGAGCGGCTCCGCTGATTCTGCCGAGGAAGCCCCGGCAGAGAAGGAAGAAAAGGCTGAAGCTGCCCCGGCGAAGAAGTCCGGTGGCTCGGGCTCCGCAACTGATGTGGAGATGCCGGAACTGGGTGAGTCCGTCACTGAGGGCACCATCACCACCTGGTTGAAGGAAGTCGGCGACGAGGTTGAGGTCGACGAGCCGTTGCTTGAGGTCTCCACCGACAAGGTCGACACCGAGATCCCGTCCCCGGTCGCAGGCACCCTGGTTGAAATCCTCGCCGAAGAAGACGACACCGTCGAGGTCGGCGAAGTCATCGCCCGCGTCGGTGACGCTGATGCTGTCGCATCCGGCTCCGCCGATTCTTCTGACGATGTTGAAGAGGAAAAGGCTGAGGCTCCGAAGCAGGAAGAGAAGCCTGCTTCCGCGCCGAAGAAGTCCGGAGGTTCTGCTGCAGGCACCAAGGTTGAGATGCCGGAGCTCGGCGAGTCTGTCACCGAGGGCACCATCACCACCTGGTTGAAGGAAGTCGGCGACACCGTCGCAGTCGACGAGCCACTGCTTGAGGTCTCCACCGACAAGGTCGACACCGAGATCCCGTCCCCGGTCGAGGGCACCATCATCGAGATCCTGGCTGAGGAAGACGACACCGTCGAGGTCGGTGAGGCCATCGTGATCATCGGCGACGCTGACGCAATCGTCGAGGAAGAGCCGGCAGAAGAGCCCAAGGAAGAGGAAGCTCCGGCACCGAAGCAGGAGGAGCAGAAGGAAGAGAAGAAGCCGGAGCCTGCTGCTCCGAAAGCTGAATCCACCTCCTCTGCTACTACCTCCACCAAGGTGAACAACGGCGGCAAGGTCCCGTACGTCACCCCGCTGGTGCGCAAGCTGGCTGACAAGCACGGTGTTGACCTGAACAGCGTGGAGGGCACCGGCGTCGGTGGCCGTATCCGCAAGCAGGATGTCCTCGCAGCTGCTGAGGGCGGCGCTGAAGCAGCAGACACCAAGGCTGCTGATGCTTCCGCTTCCGCAACCTCTGCACCGAAGGCATCTGGCCCGCGTGCACGTTGGTCCACCAAGGCTGTTGACCCGGCTAAGCAGGAGCTCATTGGCACCACGCAAAAGGTCAACCGCATCCGCGAGATCACCGCTGCGAAGATGGTCGAATCCCTGCAGACCTCTGCACAGCTCACCCACGTGCAGGAAGTTGATGTCACCCGCATCGCGGAGCTGCGCAAGCAGGTCAAGCCGGCGTTCGTCGATAAGCACGGCGCGAACATCACGTACCTGGCGTTCTTCGTCAAGGCTGTCGCTGAGGCACTGGTCTCCCACCCGAATGTGAACGCGTCCTACAACAAGGACACGAAGGAGATCACCTACCACGAGGACGTCAACATCGGTATCGCTGTTGATACCCCGATGGGTCTGCTCGTGCCGGTGCTGAAGAAGGCACAGGACATGTCCCTGGCTGACATCGCTAAGGGCATCGCTGATCTGGCTGCTCGCGCCCGTGACAAGAAGCTCCGTCCAGATGACCTGTCCGGTGCAACCTTCACGGTGACCAATATCGGTTCGGCTGGTGCCCTGATGGACACCCCGATCCTCACCCCGCCGCAGTCCGGCATCCTGGGTACCGGCGCTATTGTGAAGCGCCCGGTCATCGTCACCGAGGATGGCATTGACTCCATTGCTATCCGCCAGATGTGCTACCTGCCGTTCACCTACGACCACCAGATCGTGGATGGCGCGGACGCTGGCCGCTTCGTCACCACCATCAAGGATCGTGTCGAGGCAGCTGACTTCGAGGACGACATGGACCTCTAAAACCAGCGGAAACGCACAAAGTTTAACGGCCTCGCACTGACTTTCGCAGTTGGTGCGGGGTCGTTTTTCACTGGGTTGAAGCCCCAACGGCATTTCGGCCCAGTCGATACACTGGGCCCTATGTCGAAAGCTCCGAACGAAAGAACGAAAAGCGATCAAACATTCAAGTCTCTTCGAAATAACACCTCCGCCTTCATGGAGGAAGCGCTCGGTGGCTTAGTCGCTGCACATCCGCAGGCGACGTGGCACGATGGGGGCTTCATCGGGCTGTCACGCGAAACCGAAGACAACGCCCCCGCTGACCGGGTCGCCGTGATCTCCGGTGGTGGTTCCGGCCATGAACCGATGCACGCGGGATTCATTGGCGAAGGCATGCTTGATGCCGCCTGCCCTGGGTTGCTGTTCACCTCCCCCAATGCTGTCCAGATCACCGCTGCAACGAAGTGGGCTGATCGTGGTGCAGGTGTCGTCCATGTGGTGAAGAACTACACGGGTGACGTGATGAATTTCTCTGTGGCAGCCAACAGCGTTGATGGAGCCGTTGCCACTGTCACGGTCGCCGATGATGCGGCTACTGAGATCGATGACGATGATGACTCGCCAGGTCGCCGTGGAACTGGTGCGACGATCATCGTGGAAAAAATCGCCGGTGCGGCGGCTGCTCGCGGTGATGATCTGGAAAGTGTTGCGAAGACTGCCCAGCGCGCAGCGGATCAATCACGCAGCATGGCTGTAGCACTCATGCCTGGTCACCTGCCCACCAGTGACCGCCAGACTTTCGACCTTGAAGAGGGCGAAATCGAAATCGGTGTTGGCATCCATGGTGAGCCGGGTGTGGAGCGCCGTGATACGTCGACGGGCGAGCCACCGTCAGCCCGCGCACTCGTAGGTGAGCTGCTAGGCGGGATTGCGGAATCTTTGCAGAATGCTGATGTCAATCTGAAGGGCTCTGATGTTCTGCTGCTGGTCAACGGACTCGGTGGCACGAGCGAACTCGAACTTGATCTTGTATTTGGTGAAGCGCTGCGCCAGCTTGATGAGCTGGGTGTGACAGTACGTCGCGGGATCGTCGGCACGCTGGTCACTTCCCTGAATATGGCTGGTGTCTCTCTGACAGTCACGGTGGTTGATGATGAGCTGCTTGAACTCATCGATGCTGAGACGAATGCACCTGCCTGGCCCGCGGTTGTGGCTGATCCCTCCTATGCGGCCGCGCACATGGTCGATGATCAGGAAGCTCCTGATGAGGGCGCCGAGAATGAATGGCTCAGCGCTTTCGCCGACCGGCTTGGTACGTCCTATGACGATCTGACCGAATTGGACCGTATCGCGGGTGACGGAGACTTTGGGCAGAACCTGGAGGCGGCATTCGGCGATATTGAAACCCCGTTGAATGGCACAGACGCAGAGGTTCTCGAGTTCTTCGCCCACCGCATGCTGGTCCGCGCCGGCGGCACATCTGGTGCAGTGCTGGGCACGATGTTCCGTGAAATGGCAGGTGCTTTCGCCGAGGCACAGGTTGATTCGCGCGAGGCGACAGCCACTGATTTCGCAGCAGCCTTGGCCGCAGGTCTGAATAATGCCCTTAACGCGATCACTGATCTGGGCGGCGCAAAGGAAGGCGACAACACACTCGTTGATTCGCTCGCTCCGGCCGCACGTGAGGCGAAGAAACTCGCTGAGAGCACTGATTCTGATTCCATCGCGGGTGTACTGGAGGGGATTCATACCCCCGCTGTCGAAGGAGCCAAGTCGACCCGCGGTATGCAAGCAAAGAAGGGACGCGCCTCCTACCTGGGCGAATCCGCTGCTGATGTGCCGGACCCGGGTGCGATCGCACTGACGTGGCTATTCGGCGATGCAGCCGTTAGCGACTTCTAAAAAAGGTTTTTCTACACTCGTATGCGAATGTGACGCACCGAAAATTTAAGGAGCTAGTTGCCGTGGATTACATTTCCCGACACATCGGTCCGACGGATAGTGAGCGCAAGCAAATGCTGGATGCCGTCGGCTACGGTTCGATCGATCAGCTTGTCGCTGCCGCGATGCCGCAGGGCATCTTGGCCAAGGCACCGCTCGATCTGCCTGCACCGCTAACTGAGCACGAGGCGCAGAACCGTCTGCGCGAGTTGGCCGGGAAGAACACGGTACTCAAAGCTTTTTACGGCCAGGGCTACTCCTCCACCATCACCCCGCCGGTGATCCGTCGCGGCGTGGTCGAGGATGCTGGTTGGTACACCGCGTACACCCCGTACCAACCGGAGATCTCCCAGGGCCGCCTTGAGGCGCTGCTCAATTTCCAGACGATGGTGCAAGACCTCACAGGTCTGCCGATCGCGAATGCTTCGCTTCTCGACGAAGCATCGGCAGTCGCCGAGGCCATTGGCCTTATGTCCCGCGCGGTGAAGAAGGGCCGTCGCGTGCTTCTCGACGCACGACTGCACCCCCAGGTCATCGCCGTCGCCGCTGAGCGCGCACGTGCTTTGGACCTCGAGGTTGAGGTCACCGCATTGGATTCCAACCTCGTCGGCGAAGACTTCGTCGGTGTGGTCCTGGCGTACCCGGGCACGGAGGGCGATATCGTCGACCCGCGCCCGGTGATCGAGGCGATCCACTCCCGCGGTGGTCTTGCCACCATCGCTGCTGACCCGCTGTCTCTGCTGCTCCTTGAATCCCCGGGCGAGCTCGGCGCTGATATTGCAGTTGGCACCACTCAGCGCTTTGGTGTGCCACTGTTTTACGGTGGCCCGCATGCCGCGTACATGGCTGTGACGGAGAAGCTCAAGCGTCAGATTCCTGGTCGTATTGTCGGCGTCTCCGTCGACGCCGAGGGCTACCCGGCTTACCGCCTGTCACTGCAGACTCGTGAACAGCACATTCGCCGTGAGAAGGCGACGTCCAATATCTGTACTGCCCAGGCCCTGCTGGCTGTCACTGCATCTATGTATGCGGTGTACCACGGCCCGGCTGGCCTGAAGGAGATCGCGGAGCAGGCACACGAGTGGGCGGGGCGCTTCGCGGCGTCGATTAGCAATGCTGGCCTGAGTGTCAAGCACGAGAACTTCTTCGACACTGTTGCTGTCACTGTGCCGGGTCGTGCTCAGGGCATCGTAGACACCCTCGCGGAGACTGGTTACCTCGTGCGCGCTGTCGACGAGGACACCGTTGCTGTGAACTTCGGCGAAGACACCGAGGAAGCTGATCTTGCAGCACTGCTCAGCGGCTTCGGCATTATCAACGAGCCCGCAGCAAAGGCTGAAAGCCACCTGCCGGAGGCGCTGAAGCGTCAGACTGAGCTGCTCACCCACGAGGTGTTCAACACCCACCACTCCGAGACCATGATGATGCGCTACATCCGTGCTCTCGGCGACAAGGACCTCGCGCTGGACCGCACGATGATCCCGCTGGGGTCCTGCACGATGAAGCTGAACCCCACCGCTGGCCTGGAAGCCATCACGTGGCCTGGTTTTGCCAATGTTCACCCGTTCACCCCGGACAAGTACACCGAAGGCTGGCGTGAGCTGATCGCTGAGCTGACCGACTGGCTGGTGGAGATCACCGGCTACGACTCTGTCTCTGTCCAGCCGAACTCCGGCGCGACCGGTGAGTTGGCCGGCCTGCTGGCGATCCGCCGCTACCACGTGGCCAATGGCGACACCGAGCGCGATATCTGCCTCATCCCAGCTTCCGCTCACGGCACGAACGCCGCATCTGCCACCCTGGCTAACCTGCGCGTCGTCGTGGTCAAGACTGCTGATGACGGCTCCATCGACATGGCTGACCTGGAGGCCAAGCTGGAGCAGTACGGCGAGCACATCGCCGCCATCATGATCACCTACCCGTCCACCCACGGCGTGTACGAAGACACCGTCACCGATGTGGCCGACAAGGTCCACGCTGTCGGTGGCCAGGTCTACATCGATGGCGCCAACATGAACGCCCTGACTGGTCTTGCCCGCCCGGGTGATTTCGGTGGCGATGTCAGCCACCTGAACCTGCACAAGACCTTCACCATCCCGCACGGCGGTGGTGGCCCAGGTGTCGGCCCAATCGGTGTCGGCGCACACCTCACCCCGTTCCTCCCGGCTGACCCGCAGATCAGCGGTGAGGAAGCAGCGAAGGAAGCTAAGGAAGGCACCGGTGTGCCGATCGCGGCAACCACCTACGGTTCCGCAGGTGTCCTACCGATCTCCTGGTCCTACATCGCCATGTCCGGTGCTGCTGGCCTGGCCTCTGCCACCCGCAACGCCATCCTGGGCGCTAACTACGTCGCCCACGAACTCAATGACTCGTTCCCGGTGCTATACACCGGCAACGCTGGCCTGGTCGGACACGAGTGCATCATTGACCTGCGCGAGATCACCGATGCCTCTGGTGTCACCGCTGCTGATGTGGCCAAGCGTCTCGTCGACTACGGCTTCCACGCCCCGACCCTGGCATTCCCTGTCGCTGGCACGCTCATGATCGAACCGACCGAGTCCGAGGACCTGGCTGAGTTGCAGCGCTTCATCACCGCTATGCGCTCCATCCGCGCCGAGATCCAGGACATCATCGATGGCAAGGTCGCCTATGAGGATTCCGTGATCCACCACGCGCCGTACACCGCACGCAGCCTGGTCACCTCCAATTGGGATTACGCATTCACCCGCGAGGAAGCTGCTTACCCGGTCGATTCCCTCCGCACCGCGAAGTACTTCCCGCCGGTGCGCCGCATCGACGAGGCTTACGGTGACCGCAACCTCGTGTGTGCTTGCCCGCCGCCGGAAGCATTCGATCTTTCCGCTGACACCGAAGACAACAGCTAGTAAAGGAGCCCACACATGCCACAGACCCCGCTGCACAGCAAGCACGAGGAGCTCGGCGCATCGTTCACCGATTTCGGTGGCTGGACCATGCCACTGAAGTACGGCAGCGAGCTTGAGGAGCACCGCGCCGTGCGCAATGCCGTTGGCATCTTCGACCTCTCCCACATGGGCGAGATCGACGTCACCGGCCCGGATGCAGGCGCGTACCTCGACTACGTGCTCATCTCTAACCTGTCCAACCTCAAGGTGGGCAAGGCCAAGTACTCCATGATCGTCGACGAAAATGGCGGCATCCTGGATGACCTGATCACCTATAAATTCGCCGACGACCACTACATGGTTGTGCCCAACGCCGGAAACACCCCGGCTGTGTGGGAAGCATTCCAGGCACGCACCGAAGGCTTCGACGTTGAGATCCGCAATGACTCCGAGGCAATCGGTCTCGTCGCAGTCCAGGGCCCAGGTTCGCTCGAGGCACTCACGCCATTGCTTGCCGACGACCCAGCGCCCCTCGCCTACTACTCCGGCGCCTGGACCACGCTGAAGGCCGGCGATGCCGACGTGGAGGTCTTCGTCGCCCGCACCGGCTACACCGGCGAGGACGGCTTTGAGCTCTTCTGCCAACGCGAGGACGCGGAAAAGGTCTGGGATGCCGTGATCGACTCCGGCGTGCCCTGCGGCCTCGCTTCGCGCGATTCCCTGCGCCTTGAAGCCTCGATGCCGCTGTACGGCAATGAGCTCTCCACCGAGATCACCCCGGTTGAGGCCGGTATGGGCCGTGCCTTTGCCAAGAAGGAAGCGAACTTTGTAGGCAAGGAAGCCCTCACCGGTCGCGAGCCATCCGTGGTCATCGCCGGCCTGACGTCTGATGAGCGTCGTGCTGCCCGCCAGGGCGCCGAGATCTACCTCGCTGATGGCTCTGACACCCGCATCGGCGTGGTCACCTCTGGCCAGCCCTCCCCCACTTTGGGCCACCCAGTAGCTTTGGCCCATATTGACCCCGCGCATGCCGAGCCGGGCACTAAGGTGGAGGCTGACATCAGGGGTAAGCGCTACTCCTACACCATCAGCAACACCCCGTTCTACTCCCGAAAGGACAAGTAACCATGTCTGATCTGCCCAAGGATTTTTCGTACTCCGAGGACCACGAATGGATTAACGCCGCCGCTGATGCCATCGAAGGCAACACCGTGCGCATCGGTATTACCTCCGTAGCTACCGAGCGTCTCGGCGAGATCGTCTTCGCCGAGCTGCCGGCTGTTGGTGACACCGTGGAGGCAGGTGAGACCTGTGGCGAGGTTGAGTCCACCAAGTCCGTCTCCGACCTGTATTCCCCGGTCACAGGTACCGTCACCGCTGTGAACGAGGAGATCGAAGACAACTACGAAGCGATCAACGACGATCCGTTCGGTGAAGGCTGGCTCTTTGAAGTCAAGGTCGAATCCGTCGGCCCGCTGATGACCGCCGAGGAATACGGCGCAGCCAACGGTCTCTAAGACACACCCATTGGGCGGGGTCTACCATGTAGGGCATGACAGCCCCGCGTGAGCCATTCTTCCCCGCCCACCTCTCCATCCGAGCCTCAGATTCCCCTCTAGACGTGCGGGAACTGGGGCTCGTGGACTATGAGGAGACATGGAAGCTTCAAGCTGAACTGGCCGCCCAGCGCGCTAACGATGTAATCGGTGACACTCTGTTGGTGCTGCAGCACCCAAATACCTACACTGCGGGCAAGCGCACCCAGCCGGAGGACATGCCGGACAACGGCCAACCCGTGGTCACTGTTGACCGCGGTGGCCGCATCACCTGGCATGGCGAGGGCCAGCTTGTTATCTACCCCATCATCAAACTGGCTGATCCGGTTGATGTCGTGGACTTTGTTCGCCGTATCGAGGAAGCGATGATCGCCACTATCCGTGAATTCGGCGTGGCGGATGCTGGCCGCATCGAGGGCCGTTCGGGTGTGTGGGTGCCTGCCGATGACCCGCAGGTGGGCGTGCGTCGCGACCGAAAGGTCGCACAGCTCGGTATCCGCGTCACCCACGGCGTGACTATGCACGGAATGGCCGTCAACTGCGACAACACCCTCGAATACTTCGGGCACATTGTCGCCTGTGGCATCAGCGATGCCGACGTGACCACGATGAGCCTTGAAACCGGCCGGGACATCACGCCGGAGACGCTCGCCCCCAGCCTTATCCAAAACCTCGACAAGGCATTTTCCGGCGAACTCGCGGTTGCTGACCACACGATTTCACCCAGCTGAAACTAAAGGCGACACTCCAGCCAGCGATATTCGCACCTTTGCCGGTACCCCATTAACGTTGAGGACGTGACTGTCGCAGAAGAAGGACGCAAGCTGCGCCGCGTCGAAAAGCGCAACGCGCAGACCCCCATCGAATCTAAGCCACGCTGGATCCGCAACGCCGTCAAAACCGGTCCTGAATACGAGGACATGCGGAAGAAAGTGAAGGGGGCTTCCCTTCACACTGTGTGCCAAGAAGCTGGCTGCCCCAATATTCACGAGTGCTGGGAATCCCGCGAAGCCACCTTCCTCATCGGTGGCGCGAATTGCTCCCGTCGCTGTGATTTCTGCCAGATCAACTCTGCTAAGCCGGAGCCGCTTGATCGGGAGGAGCCGCAGCGCGTCGCGGAATCCGTCCGCGAGATGCAGTTGAACTACTCCACCATCACCGGTGTGACCCGCGATGACCTCGAAGACGAGGGCGCCTGGCTCTACGCCGAGGTCGTGCGCAAGATCCACGAGCTCAACCCACACACCGGCGTGGAAAACCTCACCCCGGACTTCTCCGGCAAGCCCGATCTACTCCAGCAGGTCTTCGAAGCTGAGCCAGAAGTCTTCGCCCACAACCTGGAGACGGTGCCACGCATCTTCAAGCGCATCCGCCCTGCCTTCCGTTATGACCGTTCCCTGGACGTCATCCGGCAGGCCCGCGACTACGGGCTGATCACCAAGTCCAACCTGATCCTCGGCATGGGTGAGACCCGCGAGGAGGTCCTCGAGGCCCTGGCAGATATGCATGATGCAGGCACCGACATCATCACGATCACCCAGTATCTGCGCCCCGGCCCGATGTACCACCCGATCGAGCGTTGGGTGAAGCCGGAAGAGTTCATCGAGTACCGCGACGCTGCCTACGACATGGGATTCGCAGCCGTCATGTCTGGCCCGCTCGTGCGCTCCTCCTACCGTGCCGGCAAGCTCTACGTCGAGGCCATGAAGTTCCACGGCCGCGAGCTGCCCGAGAACCTCAAGCACCTTGCGGAGACCTCCCAGGGCGCGACGGACCAGGAGGCAGAGACCCTGCTGAACAAGTACGGCCCGTCCAAGGAGACGCCGGTCGTGTCTGCCGGTCGCCCAGCCGTCGGTCTGGGTATGCCGGGCATCGGCGCAGACTAGCGCTAGCGACTTGGCACCTCGCTTTGGTGCCAAACCCAGCTGTTTCGATCCGGCTATTTGCTTCCAACCGTGCGAATAGCTGGATCCAAGTAGCTGGTTTTGCTTATGCCACGCTTATCGACGACAAAACAACCCCCATCTGAGATTCTCAGATGGGGGCTGAACCGTTGGTAGGCCTACCGTCTATCCCTACTTCTTTCCAGTCGGGATGTTGGAGCTGATCTTCCATGCCTCCGGGTTGTCACGGCTGTCATCGGTACCGCCGTCCTTGAACAGCGGACGGTCCAGAACGACAGACGGGATAGCGAATGCATCCACGAGCACCTCAGACCACGGGCCGAGGGAGTCGACCAGGTCGTTGATGGAAGCGCGGGCTGCCTTCACGCGGCCAGAGGACAAAACATTGTGCTCCTGGTACCAGCCAGCGTTGCGCACGATCGTGTCGAGGACGAACAGGTGACGGACCTGCTCGAAGACCTCACGCTCGGTGGAGCCGACCGGCAGGGAGCGCTCTGCCTCGATCATGGCCTGAACCATGAGGTTCTCGATGTAAGCCCATGCTGCTGCGAGCATGTGGTCCTGAGCCTTGTCGATGACCTTTGCGCCCTCTTCACGGGACAGCTTGCGTGCGCCCTGAATACGACGGATCAGTGCGCGCATGACCAGCTGCTCGCGGAGCTGGACGACCTTCAGCTGGTAGTCCGCATCGAACAAGGATGCTTCCTCACCGGAGAAGGTGTCCACCACGGACTGGACGGTAGCGCCCAGGCCAGCGCGACTGCGGAAGATATCGGTCACGTTGGTGGCCGCGAACTTCACGATGTCCATTGCGGACGGATTAGCCATCTCGCTGGTGTATGCGGTGAGCAGGTTCTTGCCAGCCAGCTGCAGCAAGACGGTGTTGTCACCCTCGAAGGTGTTGTACACGTCGGTGTCAGCACGGTAGGTGGTCAGGAGGTTCTCCGACATGAAGCCTGCACCACCACATGCCTCACGGCACTCCTGGATGGTGTCGGTTGCGTGTTCGGTAGCAACAGCCTTGAACGCTGCGGCCAGAGTCTCCATCTCGCGGGAAGCAAGTGCCTGCGCCTTGGTCGGGTTGGTCACGGACCACTCACCGGATGCCTGACGCGCCGTCTGGTCAGCGTAACGCTGGGTCAGCTGGTTCTGAAGCAGCTGGATAGCGTAGGAGCGTGCCAGCGGAATGATCAGGCGACGACGGTGCTGACGGTAATCAATCAGCTTGTCTTCCTGACCAGTATCGCCGTAGTCGAACTGACGGCGCTGGTGAGCGTACTTCAGAGCGATCGCCAGGGAGGACTTGGTAGCACCTGCACCTGCTGCACCGACTGCGATGCGGCCACGGATCAGGGTGCCCAGCATGGTGAAGAAGCGACGGTTCTTCGAATCGATCGGAGAGGTGTAGTTGCCCTCCTCGTCCACGTCACCGAACTGGTTCAGAAGAGCCTCACGCGGGATGCGGACGTTGTCGAAGGTCAGGGTGCCGTTGTCCACGCCGAGCAGGCCGCCCTTGTGGCCGTGGTCGCCGATCTTGACACCCTCGACCGGGGAGCCGTCCTCCTCACGGATGCGAACGACGAAGCAGTGCACGCCGTGCGATTCCTCCACACCCGGGGTGTAGAGCTGAGCGAAGACTGCGGACCAGCGGCCGTCACGAGCGGTGTTACCGATGTAGACCTTGGTAGCCGACGGTGTCGGGGAGTTGATGATGAACTCCTGGGTCTTCGGGTCGTACGTCGCCGTGGTCTCCAGATCCTGGACATTGGAGCCGTGGCCGCGCTCAGTCATGCCATAGGAGCCGAGCTTGGACAGATCCATTGCGCCCTGCGCGTATTCGCGGTGACGCTCGGTGCCCAACACGTCAACAGCGCCGCCCCACAGGCCGAACTGCACGCCGGACTTAATCGCCAGCGAACCGTTGAACTGACCCAGCAGGTCCAGGCCCAGGATGCCAATGTGCGCTTCACCAGAGCCACCATTCGCCTTGGAGAATGCGGTCTGCATCATGCCGGAGGTGGCCACCATCTTGACCTTCTCCAGCAGTGCTGCGCGGATCTCCTCGACGGAGCCCTCGATCATCGGCAGTGCTTCTTCGCGGTTGAGCTGCTCGCGAATGTTGTCCTTCTCTGCGGCCCACGGTCCGTCGAGAAGCGTCTTCAGCTTGTCACCAACTACCGCATCCGGCGTGGTCGGCAGTGCCTTCGGGGAGCGGGATTCCGGCTTAGCCTTGCGGCTCTTCTCCTCTACAGAGGTCATAGTGTCCTTCTTTCCTTGAGGTGGTGTGAGTGAGGATTAACGCTCGACGATCGCGACGACGCCCTGACCGCCTGCTGCACAGATCGAGATCAGGGTGCGGCCGCCGCCGTTTTCTTCCAGCTTCTTCGCCGCGGAAGCAAGAATGCGTGCACCGGTTGCTGCGAACGGGTGGCCAGCTGCCAGCGAGGAGCCATTGACGTTCAGCTTGGAACGGTCGATAGCACCCAGCGGCGCGTCCAGGCCGAGACGTTCGCGGCAGTAGGTCTCGTCTTCCCATGCCTTCAGCGTTGCCAGAACCTGGGAAGCGAATGCCTCGTGGATCTCGTAGAAGTCGAAGTCCTGCAGCGTCAGGCCGTTGCGCTCCAGCAGACGCGGAACAGCATAGGTCGGAGCCATCAGCAGGCCGTCCTTGCCGGACACGAAGTCCACTGCGGCGAGCTCGGAGTCGACCAGGTATGCCTTGACCGGCAGGTTCTGCTCCTTTGCCCACTCTTCGGAGGCGAGGAGGACTGCCGCAGCACCGTCGGTAAGCGGGGTCGAGTTACCAGCGGTCATGGTTGCGGTGCCGCCGTGCTGCTCTGCGTCCTTCTTGCCAAAGACCGGCTTCAGCTTGGACAACTTCTCCACGGTGGAATCCGGGCGCAGGTTGGTGTCGCGGTTGACACCCAAGAACGGAGTCATCAGGTCGTTGAAGAAGCCCTCGTCGTACGCACGAGCCAGGTTCTGGTGCGACGTTGCTGCCAGCTCGTCCTGTGCCTCACGGGTGATCTCCATCTCGCGTGCGGTGATTGCAGCGTGGTCACCCATTGACAGACCGGTGCGTGGCTCGCCGTTCTGCGGCTGCTCCGGCGCCAGCTGGTTCGGACGGATGGAACCAACGAGCTTCAGCTGGTCCTTCGTGGACTTCGCGTTGGAGAGACGAATGAGCGTCTTACGCAAAGTGTCATTGACAGCCAGCGGAGCATCCGAAGTGGTGTCCGCACCGCAAGCGACACCGCTTTCAATACGGCCGAGCGCAATTGCGTCAGCGACCTGGATAGCGGAGGTCAACGAGGTACCGCAGGCGTGCTGAATGTCGAATGCCGGGGTCGTGGAAGCCAGCTCAGAGCCCAGAACGGACTCACGGACCAGGTTGAAGTCGCGTGCGTGCTTGAGCACCGCACCGCCGACGACAAGACCCAGCTCCTCATCCTGGAGACCGTAACGTGCCACAAGACCGTTGAGGGCCGAGGTCAGCATGTCCTGGTTAGAGGCGTTCGCGTACTCCTTATTGGAACGGGCGAACGGGATACGGTTTCCACCGAGGATGGCTACTTTGCGGGGTTGATTCATGCTTATCTCCTGCAGATCCGATCTACCTCACGGCGGGTAACTGCTGTTCAGTCCCTCACCGCAAGAATTTTGTTTGACACTTTACAAAGTTTGGACTTTGTAAGGTTCGTCACGATTGCGATCTTATAATAGTATCCGACACAGAGCTACCGAATTAGAACGGTCGCTGTTGCCAAAAAAGAAGGAGAAAATTGTGGCATCGAAAGGCCTCCTCGAACAGTTCATCAACTCCCCGCTCGCAGCCAAGGCTGGCGTCCCCCAGGGTTACCCCCTCCGCCGCTACAAGCAGGGTGAGGCTCTTCTCCACGGCCCCGTCGTCGTCGGCGGCAATGGCCGTCTGGCTGATCAGCTGACTCCGCTGCTCGACGGCCCGTACAAGCTGATCAAGGCTGAGGCTGACACCAAGCGCGCCGGCATCGTCTTCGACGCAACCGACCTGGAGAAGCCGGAGGATCTCGTTGGGCTGTACGACTTCTTCAACCCGCAGCTGAAGAAGGTGCTGGACAACGCACGCCTCGTCGTCATCGGCACGACACCCGAGCTTATCGACGATGCGGATGCACGCATCGCCGCTCGCGCTCTCGAGGGCTTCACTCGTTCCCTGGCTAAGGAAATGCGTAAGTCCGCTACCGTCCAGCTGGTCTACGTCGATCCGGAGATCGATGGCTCCAAGCTCGACAAGGTGGAGTCCACCCTGCGCTTCCTGCTGTCCGGCAAGTCCGCATTCGTTGACGCACAGGTCATCCGCGTCACCCCGGTTGATGTGAAGCTGCCGGAGAACTGGGACAAGCCACTCGAGGGTCGTCTCGCTGTTGTGACCGGTGCTGCCCGCGGCATCGGCGCAACCATCGCTGAGACCCTGGCACGCGATGGTGCGCAGGTCATCTGCGTGGACATCCCGCAGGCTGGTGAGGGTCTCGCCGAGACCGCTAACAAGGTCAAGGGCACTGCCCTGCCGCTGGACGTGACTGACCCGAAGGCTGCCGAAGAAATCGCTAAGCATGCCCAGGACCGCTACGGCCGCAAGATCGACACCATCGTCCACAACGCAGGTGTCACCCGCGACAAGCTGCTGGTCAACATGGATGAGGGCCGTTGGAACATGGTCCAGAACATCAACCTGGTCGCACCGGTCCGCATCACCGAGGCACTGCTTGATGCTGATGCATTCGCTGAGAACCCGGCCATCGTTGGCGTGTCCTCCATGGCAGGTATCGCTGGTAACCGTGGCCAGACCAACTACGCCACCACCAAGGCAGGCGTTGTCGGTTTCGTTGATGCACTGGCTGAGCGCATCGCTGCACTCGGCGGTTCCATCAATGCTGTCGCACCAGGCTTCATCGAGACCGACATGACCGCTGCTATGCCGTTCGGCCCGCGTGAGGTCGGCCGTCGTCTGAACTCCCTGAACCAGGGTGGCCAGCCGGTCGACGTTGCTGAGACCGTCGCGTACTTCTCCGCGCCGTCCTCTGTGGCTGTCAATGGCAACACCGTCCGCGTCTGCGGCCAGAACCTGCTGGGAGCGTAATACACAATGACTGAAGCTGTACGCCAGTACGAGACACTGAAGAATATCCCGGATCTGAAGGCGATCAACCGAAAGATCTTCCTCAGCGCCATCCCCGGTGTCGGCGGTACCCGCGAGGCAAAGCAGGATCCGACCTCCGCGATTCAGGTCAGCGGTGTGAAGGTAGACAAGAAGAACCTGGCTGATTACACCAGCGCAACTGGTCTGCGTTTGGGCAATGAGCTCCCGCCGACCTACTTCTTCGTCCTGTCCTTCCCGTTGGTCATGGAGCTGCTGTCCCGCCCGGACTTCCCGTACGCGGCTATGGGCGCGGTTCACGTGACCAACGTGATTGAGCAGACCCGCACGCTCACGGTGGATGAGAGCTACACCATCCGTTCCCACGGTGAGAACCTCCGTCCGCACCGCCGCGGCCTGCTGGTGGACGTAGTCACCGAGATCTTCCCGGATGGGGAGACTTCTGGTGAGCCCGTGTGGCGTCAGACCTCGACCTTTTTGGGCATGGGCGCGAAGTTCGCTAAGTCCGCAGATGTCAACGTGACCACTCGCGGTGAGGACAGCGGCAAGGTCCTGCCCAAGCCGGAACTGCCGGAGTTCAAGCCAAATGCACGCTGGCGTTGGACGGGCTCTGATGTCAACGCTTATGTTGAGGCCTCCAATGACCACAACCCGATCCACACCTCCAACCTGGGTGCGAAGCTGTTCGGGTTCCCGGCGCGCATTGCCCACGGCATGTACTCCGCGGCAGCTGTTCTGGCTCCGCTGGAGGGACGTCTGCCGGAGGCATTCCGCTACTCCGTGGAATTCGTCAAGCCCGTGGTTATCCCAACGCAGGTCGCGCTGTGGACCATCGAAGAGGAAGACGGTTCCTACGACATTCAGCTGCGTGGCTCGTCGAAGCCGGACAAACTGCACCTCAATGCTGAGCTGAAGCCGCTGTAAGACAATCGGTTTAGCCACCTCCCCCACCAACGGCCCGAAAACAATCAGGCGTGTTGGTGGGGTTTTCTCCTGGGTGCCATTGCTCGATGCCACCAGCTCTTCGATAATGTGGTGACCATGGCAAAGGACAAACAGGCAAGTGCCGCCGCTAAATCCATGAAGAAACAGCAGCGCGCGGCGAAGCGTGCGAAGCGCTCGCAGACCCGTAAGCAGATCTGGCAGGCGTTCAATCTTCAGCGCAAGCGCGACAAGATGCTGATTCCGCTGATGCTGCTCGCCATTCTGGGTGTGGGCTTGGTGTTCTTCCTCATCGGCCTGCTGTTCAATGGCCAGTGGTTCCTACTGCCGATTGGTCTGCTCTTTGGCTTCATGCTGGCCATGTTCATCTTCACTCGTCGCCTCGAAGGGTCGATGTATGACGAGGTGGGCGATACTCCGGGCGCTGCTGGTTGGACGCTTGAGAATATGCGCAACACGATGGGCATCGTCTGGCTGACTAAGACGGGCGTTGCTGCGAATCCGCAGATGGATACTGTTCACCGCGTGGTGGGCAACCCTGGTGTCGTGCTCGTCGGTGAGGGCGACCCGAAGCGTCTGAAGCCGATGATGGAGCGGGAGCGCAAGCGCGTCGATCGCCTCGTTGCTGGTGTCCCTATCCACGAGGTGCTCGTCGGTTCGCAGGAGGGCCAGATCCCGCCGAAGAAGCTGCAGCGCCATTTGCTGAAGTTGCCGAAGAATTATCAGAAGAACGAGGTTTACTCGATCAACGCCAAGCTCGAGGCGATGGATAATATTCGCGGTGGCCAGCGCGCAGGCCTGCCCAAGGGGCCGATGCCGCACCAGGCACAGAATATGGCGGGCATGAACCGCAAGATGCGCCGCATGCAGCAGCGCAAGGGGAATTAAAAAGAATTTCTAAGCTTCAAATCCGCTCGTTAGCCGTGCTGGCTACGAGCGGATTACTGCTGTGCCGGTCGCGCGGTCGTGCATGCCACGACCATCCGGATCGACGATCGCTGCCGGGAAGATGAAGCCAGTCAAGATAGTGCGCACTGCAGCACGCCAAAAGCCGACGGTCTCGCCAGGCTTATCGACGCGCGCAACGCCCATCCCCAGCACCGCCATTCCCGGCGTACGGGCGAACAGCCAACCACTGATAATGCCCAGCACCAACCACAGAAGGTAGGTCAACGTCGCTGTGCCGCCGAAAATATCGGTATTCATCACGATGAATCCGGCGATCGCCCAGCAGATGGCCCAGTCGATCAACACACCAATCGCACGGCGCATGACCGAAGCCATTGCGCCACTGCCCGACTGAGGCAAACCGAGGTGCTCGCCTGGCCAACGTCCAACCATGTACTCGGCATCAGAATTTCCTGCTGAGCGGGGTGAGGTGCCCGAAGAATCATTACCGCGCTGTGCGTTTCCCATGCTTGCCAAGGATAGATCAGTCGCTTTCTATTCCGAACTCTCGCTCAAAGCGTTGTGTCGGAGTTTGATGAATATCACGTGATTTGTTCGGCCCAACACCCCCACGGAGGCAAGGGTTTTCCATGTACGATCGTTTGAAGCACCCTATCTGTACTCAAGGAGTTTTACCCGTGGGCTTTGAAAACATCCAAGACACTATGAAGTTCATCAAGGACGAGAACGTTGAGTTCGTTGACGTCCGCTTCACGGATGTTCCCGGCATTGAGCACCACTTCAGCATCCCGGCTTCCATGTTCGACGAGGACGCTGTCGAGGAAGGCCTCGCATTCGACGGTTCGTCGATCCGCGGCTTCACTACTGTCGACGAATCCGACATGATTCTGCTGCCGGACCTCGCCACCGCGCAGGTCGACCCGTTCCGCAAGGCAAAAACCCTGAACGTGAAGTTCTTCGTCAACGATCCGTTCACCCACGAGGCGTTTTCCCGCGATCCGCGCAATGTCGCGCTGAAGGCGGAGGAGTACCTCGGGTCGACCGGCATCGCCGACACTTGCTTCTTCGGCGCTGAGGCGGAGTTCTACCTGTTCGATTCCGTCCGCTACTCTGCCGAGGCCCACAAGTCGTTTTACGAGGTGGACTCCATCGAGGGCTGGTGGAACCGCGACCGCGAGCTGGAAATCGATGGCACTCCGAACCTGGGCAACAAGACCCGCATGCAGGGCGGCTACTTCCCTGTCCCGCCGTACGACCAGACGCTAGATGTCCGCGACGACATGGCGCTGCACCTGGCAAAGGCCGGTTTCGAGATCGAGCGTTTCCACCACGAGGTGGGCTCCGGCGGACAGCAGGAGATCAACTACAAGTTCAACACCCTGCTGCACGCGGCGGATGACCTGCAGACATTCAAATACATCATCAAGAACACCGCCAAGAAGTGGGGCAAGACCGCGACGTTTATGCCCAAGCCGCTGGCAGGTGAGGCTGGTTCGGGCATGCACGCCCACCAGTCTCTGTGGAAGGACGGCGAGCCGCTGTTCTACGACGAGTCCGGTTACGGCGGCCTGTCCGATATCGCCCGTTTCTACATCGGCGGCATCTTGCACCACGCTGGCGCTGTCCTGGCTTTCACCAACCCGACGCTGAACTCCTACCACCGCCTGGTGCCGGGCTTCGAGGCTCCAATCAACCTCGTGTACTCCCAGCGCAACCGCTCCGCGACGATCCGTATCCCGATCACGGGCTCCAACCCGAAGGCGAAGCGCATCGAGTTCCGCGCGCCGGACCCGTCTGGCAACCCGTACCTCGGCTTCGCCGCGATGATGATGGCTGGCCTGGACGGTGTGAAGAACCGCATCGAGCCGCACGAGCCGGTGGACAAGGACCTCTACGAGCTCCCGCCGGAGGAGGCTAAGGCCATCCCGCAGGCACCGACCTCGCTCGAGGCTGCCCTGGCTGCGCTGGAGGAGGACCACGACTTCCTCACCGAAGGCGACGTCTTTACCGACGACCTGATTGAGACCTACATCAAGCTCAAGCACGACAACGAGATCACCCCGTCGCGCATGGGCCCGACGCCGCTGGAGTACGAAATGTACTTCGACGTCTAAAGCGCCGATAGCACCGTAGCGCTAAAACCTCGAGCGACCCGCGCTACTGCATGTGTTGCAGTGACGTGGGTCGCTTTGGTTTTTCCACCCCTATGACGCGGGATTAACATATCGCCCGTGACTGATAAGTTCCGCCAGCTGCCCCCACCTGGCCCGGCTTGGGGTGGCAGTCTCATGGGTACATCGATTGTGGCTCGACTGCTCGTCGAGAAGCACATGATGCTTGGAGCCGGCATCTTTGCTGCGATCGCGTGCGTGATTTTTGTTGTGCTCGTGGCGGGTTTTGCCCGTTACCGCACGCCGAGCTTCGGGCGCACCACGATGGCGGAATGGTCGATGTTCTTCATCGGTATTTTGGCGCTCGGCGCTGCACTCTCGGGCTTGACTGGTGAGGGTGTTTATCGCCTCATCGGGTTCTGGATCGGCGCCCCTGCCACCGTGATCACGTGGGGTATCCAGCTCACCCGGTTTGATGGCGCACCGCGTTTCACGTGGGGTTTGCCGCTGGTCGGACCGATGATTTCTGCGTCTGTCGCTGGTTGGCTCGCCCGTGATTATGGGCATGTTTACCACACGATGGGCACGGTGCTTTTCGCAATGTCGCTGTGTACGGCCGTGCCGTTGTTCATTCATGTGTACTGGGCAACGTGGCACCGCAAGGTGGATCTGCGCGGGCCAAATTCGGCGACCGCGTGGGTGCCTTTGGGCGTGATCGGGCAATCGACCACCGCGATGCAGATCCTCTATCCCGGGCAAGTCTCGGTCATCTACGGCCTGATCGCGCTGGGCATCGCGATTCCTTTGGCGCTGTTCGCCATGTTCACGTTCTATCCGAATGTCGCACGCTGGGTGGACTACTCCCCCGCCTGGTGGGCGTGCACATTCCCGCCGGGCACGATCAGCATGGGTGGCCACCAGCTGGCATTGGTCAACGGTTCGCATTGGCTCGATGTTGTCGCGCTGAGTATTCCCGCGCTGCTCATCGTCCACTGGTCGCTGTGCTCTGCCCGCTTCATCAGTTGGAGGATTGAAGGCCGCAAACAAGCTGGTACGAACTAGCTTCGGGGGCTCCCCGGTGTTGGTTCCACGCCTTCTATAGCATTGGGGAAGTCTTGTTTTCAGCGCTTAGGAGGCATTCATGACCACTCCGAATACGCCCGGGCAGCAGCCCGCCACACAACAGTGGGGTGCGCCGCAGCAGACCTCGTATCAGTGGGGGCAGCAAGCCCCGTACCCCGCGGCAGCGCCGGCACAGCCGCGCAGGCAGGTGTCTTTGCCGTGGTGGCCAACCTGGGCAACGCTCGGTCTGTTTTTGCTCACGCTGATTGGTAGCTTCTTCCGCTTCAGCACCGTGCGCACGTATATCGGGCAGACGCTTATCGACGAACTCGGCCTCGGCGACATCGGCCTCGACCTCGGCGACTCATTGGGCTCGGTGACGGTGGGTATGTCTTGGTGGGGCAATTTCACCATGGAAGGCTCCGGCATGGGCTCGCTGGCAATGGAGAACCAAGATGAGGTCCTCTCAGATCCTGATCTGCAAATGGTGATGGTCATGTTCGCCGTGATCACTGCCCTGGTTTTGGTGTGCTACGGCATCGCATTGATTCTGGGCTTCTTCAAGAAGAATCTGGCGATGGTCATCGTTGGCATGGTCGCGGTTCTCACGCAGGCGCTGGCGCTCGTCATGGTGGCTGTTGGCCAGGGCAGTGCGCTGGAAGAGGTAGGCGAAGCAGGCGAGGTTTCCTTGGAAGCTGGGTTCTGGATCTGGCTGGCAGCAGCCGTGGCAGGACTCGTGGTGTTCATCCTTGCTTTGGTGCTGCGCCGCGGCCAGAAGAACCAGCCGATGCAGCAGTACCAGCAGCAGCAG